>DATFTC010000121.1:0-58566 GCA_035262305.1 Myxococcaceae bacterium
GGTGCAATCCGTGCGCTGGATCGAGCCGCGCGTCGCGCTCGAGGTGGCAGAGGATGGCTCGTCCAACCTCCAGAGGATCCTGCGGCCCGGGGCACCGCCGCCCGGCGCGAGCTCACCCGAGGAAGAACCACCTCCGACAAAGCAAAAGACCGGAGGCGCAGCAAGCGCGCCCTACCCGCTCTCCATCGGCACCTTCCAAATTCTTCGCGGCACCGCCGGAGTCATCGACCGCTCCATTCGGCCCGCCTGCATTCTGATGATGAGCTCGCTCGGCGTGCGCGCTCGCAATCTCTCCACCGATGTTGCGGCGCGATCGAGCTTCTCCCTGAACGCGGTGATCGGCGGTGCTCCTCTGAAGGTCGACGGCATCCTGAGTCCCCGCCTGGTGAACGACGCCACCGACCTCAAGGTCACCGCGAAGGGGATCGACTTGACCCCGCTCGGACCCTACGTGGGCAAGCACCTCGGGTACGAGTTGGAGAAGGGCAAGCTCGACCTCGACCTCGAGTACAAGGTCGCCCGCCGCCAGCTCGAGGCGAGCAACCTCGCGCGGCTGGACCAGTTCACCCTGGGCGACTCTACCAACAGCCCCAGCGCCACCAAGCTCCCCGTGAAGCTGGCGCTCGCTGTCCTGCGCGACCGCGATGGGCTGATCGAGCTGGACGTTCCTGTCAGCGGCAATGTCGATGATCCAAATTTTCGGCTCGGGCGCGTCATCTGGCATGCGGTGGTAAATGTTCTGACGAAGGTGGCCACGGCTCCGTTCACGATGTTGGGAAAGCTCTTCGGCGGCGGCTCAGAGAAGCTTGATGTGGTGGATTTCGAGCCCGGAGCGTCGGCTCTCACCAGCAGTACCGAGAAGACGCTCCAAGCGTTGGCAAAGGCACTCTACTCGCGGCCCGCGCTGCGGCTCGACGTGGAGGGCAGCGCGGACGAAGCCGCCGATGGCCGGGCGCTGCGATTGGCGGAGCTGCGCAGAAGGGCGCGAGAGGTGAAATGGAAGGCACTCGGAAGCCGCTCCGGCGCGTCTTCGCCCGACAAGGTTGAGGTGCTCGAGGACGAGTACGCGAAGTTCATCGAAGCGACTTACCGCAACGCGCCGGGCGCGGCGCAGATGCCGGCAGACAAGGCGACAGCAGCCGCTTCCTCAACATCGAGCTCCGGGATTTCCAGCGGGGCGGTAGTACGGGCGGCAGGGACTTCGGCTGGCGGCGCTGCCGCGGGCACCGGCGGTTCGCAAAAGCCAACTGTGACCGAGATGGAAGAACAGCTGCTCGCCGCGATCGACCTTGCGCCCGAGGCAATCCGCCAGCTTGCTGCGGAGCGGGCCGAAGTGGTGCGCGCCCGCATCGTGGAATCGGCGCAGGTCGACCCGGCGCGGCTTTTCCTCGTCGAGGGCAGCGAACGCGCCAAGAAGGAGGGCGGTGGGCGCGTCTACTTCACGCTGAAGTGAATGGTTCCGTATGGGTTAGCCTGCAGGACGATCTCATCGACTGCCCGACGACGTTAGCGCCCAGCGGCCGCGATCGCTGGCCAGAATTCCTTGCGCACCAGATCCACGAAGGCGGATACCTTGGGCGACAGATGGCGCGCGGTCGGGTAGACGGCGTGCACCGGCGTTTCAGGCGAGGACCAATTCTCCAGCACGCGCTTGACCTGGCCCAGGCGCAGGTCCTCCGCGCAGAACTGCTCCGGCAGCCAGGCGACGCCGATTCCCGCCCGCGCAGCAGCGAGTATCAAGTCCCCGTCGTTTGTCATCATTCGCGCCGAAATTGCAACGTCTACCTTTCTGTCGCCGAAGTGAAGCGTCCAGAGGGTGGGCCTCGGCACGGGGATGAAGGCGATGCAGGCGTGCTTCTCGAGGTCGGAGGGTGATTTCAAGCGCGGGTGGCGCTTGAGGTAGGCCGGAGCGGCGATGAGCACGCTTTTGATGTTGCCGAGCCGCCGCGCGACGAGCGTCGAGTCGATCAGGTGTCCCGCCCGAATGGCAACGTCGAAACCCTCCTTCACCAGATCGACCACGCGATCAGTGCTCACCAACTCGGCCCGCACTTCCGGGTACTTCTCGAGGAAGGAGGCAATCATCGGTCCCAAGACGGAAAACGAGAGCGGAACCGTGACGCGGAGCAGACCCCGCGGCGATGCTTGAAGCTCGCTGACGGCCCGGTCGGCCTGCTCGATCTCCGCCACGATTGGCGCGGCCCGCTCGAAGTAGATTCGCCCGGCGTCGGTGAGCCCCAGTCTGCGGGTCGTGCGCTGCAAAAGACGCGCGCCGATCCTCTCTTCCAAATCCGAGACTTTCCGGCTGACGCTGGACTTGGGCATCTTCAAAAGCGCCGCCGCCGCAGTGAAGCTCCCCGCCTGCACCACGCGCGTGAACACCAGCAGCTCGTTGAGGTCCATGGCGATTGTCTAGCACATGGAACAGTCATTCTAAATTGGACCTCTAGTCTTACGTCGCCCAGGGCTGCATTACTGCTCCAGCTCAAAGGAGGAAAACACAATGACGACACAGAACTGGAACATCGATGCGGTGCACTCAGGCGCTCATTTCGCCGTCCGACACATGGTCATCGCGAAAGTACGTGGCCGGTTTGAGCAATTGCAGGGGACGATCGAGTTCGATCCGAGCAAGCCGGAGGCCTCGAAGGTCTCCGTCCAGATCGAGGGCGCGAGCATCGACACCCGCGAACCCAAGCGGGACGAGCACCTGCGCTCCGCCGACTTTCTCGACGTGCAGAAATATCCGACGATCTCATTCGAGAGTCGCAAGGTGCAGAATCGCGGCAAGGATAGGTACTTGGTGCCCGGCGACGTGACGATCCACGGCGTGACGCGCCCGGTGGAGCTGGATACGGAATACCTCGGCTCGAGCAAGGACCCCTGGGGGAACGAGCGGATCGGGTTCTTTGCAAAGGCTGCCATCAACCGGAGGGACTTCGGGCTGAACTGGAATCAGGTGCTCGAAGGAGGTGGCCTGCTCGTCGGCGAACAGGTGGAGATCTCGCTCGACGTGGAGGCGATAAAGGTTCAGGCCGCGGAAAAGGCCGCCTGAAGCTGAGGGACGCCGGTCGTCTCCTCGCGGGCCGGCGCGGCCAACGCGGACAGAATTTCCAGCTCTGGCTTGATATACAGCTTGTGTGTCTACGCCTCTGTCTGCCAGTCAGGTCCGGGAGACGTTCCTCCGGTTTTTCGAGGAGCGAGGACACCGCCGCGTACATTCCTCGTCGCTGGTTCCGCTCAACGACCCGACCCTGCTGTTCACCAACGCTGGAATGGTCCAATTCAAGGATGTCTTCACCGGCCGGGAGAAGCGCGACTTTTCGCGCGCCACCAGCTCGCAGAAATGCGTGCGCGCGGGAGGGAAGCACAACGACCTGGACAACGTCGGCTTCACCGCCCGGCACCACACCTTCTTCGAGATGCTCGGCAATTTCTCCTTCGGCGACTACTTCAAAGCCGACGCGATTGGATTCGCCTGGGAGCTCATCACCCGCACGCTCGGCCTCGACCCGCGACGGTTAGCGACCACGGTCTTCAACGGCGAGCGCGGGCTGCCTTGGGACGAAGAAGCGTTCGAGCTTTGGGCACAGCAAGGGGTGCCGCGCGATCGGATCCACAAGCTCGGGTACAGCGACAACTTCTGGGCGATGGGCGACACCGGGCCTTGCGGACCGTGCTCAGAGCTGCACTTCCATCAAGGAGACGATCTCCCGTGCGCCGAGGTCGCCGCGGGTCGCTCCTGCAAGGGCGTCGCGTGCGAGTGCGACCGCTGGCTCGAGATCTGGAATCTGGTCTTCATGCAGTTCGAGAAAAAGGACAAGGACGGGCCGCTCTTGCCGCTGCCCAAGCCCTCGATCGACACCGGCGCGGGCTTGGAGCGCATGGCGGCGGTGGTTCAAGGCAAGCGCTCGAACTACGACACCGATTTGTTCCGGCCGCTGTTGGCCAAGGTCGAGGAGCTCTCGCGGAAGGTGTACGGCCGCGCGGAGGAGGACAGCGCCTCGATGCGCGTGATTGCCGACCACTCGCGCGCGACGGCGTTTCTGATTGCCGACGGCGTGCAGCCCTCGAATGAAGGGCGAGGCTATGTGCTGCGGCGGATCATGCGGCGCGCCATCCGGCACGGCTCGAAGCTTGGACTGACCGAGCCGTTCCTCAGCCAAACGGTGGACCGCGTGATCGAAATGATGCGCGACGCGTATCCGGAGCTTCAGGAGAACCGCAGCTTCGTGCTCGAGGTCGCCCGGCACGAGGAGGACGCTTTCCGCCGAACGCTCGATCGCGGGCTGCGGTTGATCGATGAAGAGATGGAGAAGCTGAAGGCCAGCGGCGCAAAGGTCCTTCCCGGCGAGCTGGTTTTCTTCCTCCACGACACGCACGGCTTTCCGTGGGATCTGACGCAGGTAATCGCGCGTGAACGCGGCTTCGACATCGACCAGCAGGGGTACGAAGAGCGGATGCGGCAGCAACGCGAGAAGGGGGAGTTCGCAGGCTCGGGCGAAAGAGCGGTTGGCGACGTGTACCACCGATTGGCGCAACAGCTCGGCGAGACGGAATTTCTGGGCTACGACGGCGAGGGGCATGAAGGAGAGGGAACGCTCCGAGCGATTCTGCGCGAGGGCGGAGCAGAGGCGGCCGAGGCAGGCTCCGGCGAGACGGTCGAATTGATTTTCGATCGAACGCCGTTTTACGGAGAATCCGGCGGCCAGGTCGGCGATACGGGTGAGATCTCGGGCAACGGGGGCAAGTCGGTCGCCCAGGTGCTCGACACGGTGCGACCTGTCCCGAGCTTAATTGTTCATCGCGCCAAGGTGGAGCGGGGTCGGATTATGGTCGGCGACCTCTACCTTCTATCCGTTGATTCATTGCGGCGGCGGGCGATCCGGGCGAACCATTCGGCGACGCACCTTTTGCACCGGGCGCTGAAGGTCGTCCTCGGCGATCACGTCAAGCAGGCGGGTTCGGTGGTTTCGCCGGACTACTTGCGCTTCGACTACGCCCACTTCGCTCCTCCGACGCCGGAGCAGTTGGAGCGGATCGAGGATCTGGTGAACGACTGGATCCGCGAGAACGCCGAGGCTCAAACCCGAGTGATGGCGCTGGAGGAAGCGAAGAAATCAGGAGCGGTGGCGCTCTTTGGGGAAAAGTACGGCGACCGAGTGCGCGTGGTGAGCGTGCATCCTCAGTCCACCGAGCTGTGCGGCGGCACGCATGTTCGCCGAACCGGCGACATCGGGCTGTTCAAAATCGTCTCCGACTCATCGATCGCCTCCGGCATCCGTCGGATCGTCGCCCTCACCGGGTCCGGCGCGCTCGCCCACGTTCGGGAGATCGAAGAGCAAATGCGCCAGGCCTCGGAGATTCTCAAGACCTCGCCGAAAGAGTTGGTCAAGCGCGTCGAAGCGACCCAGAAGCGGATCAAGGAGCTGGAGCGAAAAGCGGAGGAGGCCGCCGTTCGCGCGACCAGCGGCTCGGCCGGCGCCAAGTTGGAGGAGGCGCGCGAAGTGAACGGCTTCAAGGTGCTCGTCACCCGCGTGGATCCGGCGGACCCGAAGGTCTTCCGGGGGCTGGCGGATCGACTCCGCGACAAAATCCGCTCCGGGGTAGTAGCGATCGGAGGCGGAAAGGATGGCAAAGCTCTCCTGCTGGTGGCGGCGACGCCCGACGTGGTGGCGCGAGGAGTGAGCGCGGTGGAGCTGATTCGCGAGATGGCGAAGGAGATCGGCGGCTCGGGCGGCGGCAAACCGGACCTGGCACAAGCGGGAGGCAATGATCCATCGCGCATTCCCGCGGCGCTGCAAAAAATCTACGAGCTGGTGAAGTAGCCTCGCCTGCCGAAGCCGCTCAGCTCGGAATCCTAGAGCTTGAACCGATCGAGCAGCCTTACCGGATCGGGATCCTTTCGCCACTGAGCCAGCACTTCTTCCGCGGGCGAGCGACCCTCGACTGCGATTTGGCGCAATGGCTCCAGCAGCGGCGCATCGTCCGGATCCAGGCGCATCAGTCCGCGGCGGGCGATCTCCACCAATGCCTTGCCCATCTCAGCGAACGGCACGCGGCGAAACGTCCCGCGCAACCCCCGCGTTCTCGCGGCGGCCGCGAACTCGAGATGCTCGGCATACGAGAACTTCGGCACCAGCGCCTCGGCTTCCGCAAGCGCGGTCGCGTCGTAAAGAAGCCCGCGCCAAAGCGCGGCCAGACCGCCGGTCAGTGCGACTGAAACGCAGTCCGCACCCCGAACTTCGATCACCTTCTTGAGCCGAACTTCGGGGAACAGGGTGGACAGGTGGTCTACCCAATCCGAGTCGCGCGCGCGCTCGCCCTCGAATCCCTCCGCGAGCAGCTGGCGGAAGGTCATCTTCGGAAGCAGATATTGATCTCGCCGGCGCAAGAAGAGCAGCGGAGCATCGAGCCCCCATTCGACGTAGGCGCGATAGGAGAAACTCCCGTCGAACATCGAGGGCAAAAATCCACAGCGCGCCGGATCGACTTCGGTCCAGACGTGACTTCGATAGGACATCAGACCTGAGGGCCGGCCGTTTACCAGCGGACTGTTGGCATAAAGCGCGACCATCACCGGCGACAACCGCGCGATGGCGACCGTCTTGCGCACGCAATCGGCTTCATCCGCCCAGTCGAGCGAGACCTGGCCGGTCGCGGTCATCAGCATCATGTGCAGGGCAAGTCGTCCCCTCGAAGAGAGAGTCTGGCGCATCGCCGCGTATCGCGTCTTTGGCATCCAAGGCATTTCGGCGACCGTTCCAAAGGGTCGATACCCCATTGCCACAGTCCGAAGCCCAAGCTCGGTGCAGCTCGCCCTGAGCTCGGAAAGGTGTCGCTGGTTCTCCCCGTGCACCCCGCGCGCGGTAACCGAGGGAGTGCCGGAGAGCTCGACCTGCCCGCCTGGCTCGAGCGAAATCGTCTCCGCCTCGCGGGTCAACGCAATCACCGGCTGCTCAGGCGATTCGCGAAATGGCTGGTAGCCGTACGACTGAAGCCTTGCGAGCAAAGCTCCGATTCCCGAGTCGCCCTGGTAAGGAACCGGGTGGGCTGAAGCGACGGGATAGATGAATTTTTCGTGCTCCAGACCGAGCTGGTGCTTGGAGGATGGGCGTTCAGCGGTGCGGAAGTAGGCGATCAGGTCCTCGATGGACAAGACCGGGTGAGCCTTGGGCTGCTCGCGATCGAGCGACATGGGGAGCCATCAACTATAACGATGTCCGCCGCCGGTGGCCTGCGTTGGGCAGGTTACTTTTCGCCGGCGCCGCCCGTTGCGGGCGCCGGCCAAAGCGCCGGCGCGAAGAAGAGGTCCGCTCGACTTCGCCGCCGTCTCATTCTGCCGGGCGAAGGGAACACCACGCGGCTCGTGAACAGTCGCGCGGTCCAACGTCGCCATCCGCAATCTTCGCTCAACGCAGACGAACTGCTTACACAGCTTTCCCCGGAAGACCTCTCCTCCTCGAAAGCGAGGCGTACAGGCGCCGGGATTCCGCTTGAAGGGCTTGTAAGGGGTGGTTAATCTTGCTGCAATGTTGCAGATCTAACGGCCTGCGACAAGCTGAACCGGTCAACTTGGAGCCCTTTACCGGAACTGAAAATCCCCCACGCACACAGAGCACACATGCCCCGACTTTTTCGCCGCCTCCTCGCAGTTTTTCTTCTCCTTGGTGCTTGGGCGTTCGCGGGCGGTGATCGTGCTCCTCGACCACTGACTTTAGCCGATTCGGCCGCGCGGCCGGCCCCGCGTTCCGATTCCGACAACCGCGCCTCGGACAAGCCCGCGCACGACCTCAGCAGCCTGCGCGTGTTCACCAAAGTCATCCTCTACGTCAAGGACAACTACGTCGATCCCAAGCGCGTGAAGCCGAAGGAGATGATGATCGCCGCGCTCGAGTACGTTGAGAAAACCGTTCCCGACGTGATCGTCGAGGGAAATGCGGACGCCGGAAAGCTGAAGGTGACGGTCAACGGCAAGGCGCGCGACTTCGACATCAGCCACGTGGATTCGCTCTGGAAGATGTCGTTCACGATGAAGGACGTCTTCGATTACATCGGCCGAAACATGCGGCCGATCGAAGACACCCGCGACGTCGAATACGCCGCGGTGAACGGCATGCTCTCCACGCTCGATCCGCACTCCGTTCTGCTCAAGCCCGAGATGTACCGGGAGATGAAGCTGCAGACGAAGGGAGAGTTCGGCGGCCTGGGGTTCGTGATCCAGATGAAGGAGGGCAATCTCACCGTGGTGCGCGTCCTGCCGAAGACGCCCGCCGCGAAAGCCGGCATCCGCAAAGACGACACGATTCAAAAGATCGGCGAGGAGTCCACCGTCAACATGGACCTCAACGAGGCGGTGTCCAAGCTGCGCGGACCGGTGGATTCGAAGGTGACCATCACCGTGGACCGCAAGAGCTGGGACAAACCGCAGGTGATGGCGCTCACCCGGGGGACGATCAGCATCGACTCGGTGCAATCGAAGCTCTTGGCCCAGAACGTCGGATACATCCGGCTGATCAATTTCCAGGGAAACACCACCCGAGATCTCCAATCCGCATTGAATCAGCTCGCCAAGGAGGCGGAGCCGACCGGCGGAATGAAGGGCGTCGTGCTCGACCTCCGGGGCAATCCCGGCGGTCTGCTCGAGCAAGCGATTCAGGTCTCAGACATGTTCCTGTCGCAGGGGACGATCGTCGCCACGGTCGGCCTTTCCGATAAGCTGCGGGAAGAGAAGCGAGCCCACCCCGACGACGGCGACAACCTCTATCCCGTCGCCGTGCTGGTGAACGCGGGCTCGGCGTCCGCTTCGGAAATCGTCGCCGGCGCGCTGAAGAATTTGAATCGCGCGGTGATCATCGGCCGGCAAACCTTCGGGAAGGGCTCGGTCCAAGTGCTCTACGAGATGGACGACATGGCCCTCAAGCTGACGATCGCGAAATACTTAACCCCCGGCGATGTCTCGATTCAGGAGACGGGCATCGTGCCGGACATCACCCTCGTTCCTACCCGCGTGACCAAGGAGCGCTTGGACGTGTTCGCCCCGCGAAAGTCCCTCGGCGAAGCTGACCTCGAGCATCACTTCGGCAACCCGTCGCAGCAGGCGGTGGCGAAAAAACGCGAGGAAGTTCTCAATCGCCAAAAGGTGATGAACGAGGTTCGGTACCTCAAAGAAGATGCAAAGCAGAAGGACGCCTCCGCGAAGCAGCAAATGGTCGAAGAGGGCCGCGCTCCGAAGTTGTCCAAGAGCGACAAGCCGGGCAAGCCGAAGGAAAAGGATCCTGCCCTGGACCTGGAGCTGCCGGGAACCGACCACGAGCTCGACGATCAGCTGGACGCCGAAACGCAGTACGAGGTGAAGGAGGACTTCGAAGTCCTCTTCGCGCGCGATTTCATCCTCTCCGCTCCTTACATCGACCGCGACCGCATGCTGCGCGAGGCGCACCGCTTCGTCGAGCAGAAGAAGCGTCAAGAGGAAGAGCGGATCGATGCCGCCATCGAGTCGCTGGGAATCGATTGGAGCCCGGGCCCGACCCCCAAGGGCCCGCAGCTGGGAGCGGTGATGAAACCCGGTCCAACCCAAAAGATCTTGGCCGGCGAAGATACCGACCTCGAGCTGACGGTGGAGAACCGCGGAGTCGAGTCGCTAAAGCGGCTGCGCGCTTGGACCGAGTCGGACAATCCGTTCCTCGATCGGCGGGAATTCCTCTTTGGCGCGGTCAAACCCGGTGAGAAGAAGAGCTGGAAGGTTCAGCTGAAGATGCCCAAGGACATCACCTCGCGGCGCGACAGCGTGAAGCTGGTGTTCGTGGACGACCACGGTCCGTTGCCGGAGACGGTGGATACCGAGCTGAATTTTGTCGAAATTCCGCGGCCGGCCTTCGCCTTCGATTGGCAAGTGATCGATGATTGCCCGCTGTGCAACGGGGACGGGATGGTTCAACGCGGCGAGCACGTCACCTTGCTCCTGGATGTGAAGAACCAGGGGCCAGGCAAGGCGTTTGATACCTTCGCCCAAATTAAGAACGCGGCCGACCAGAACATCTTCATCGAAAAGGGCCGCTTCAAATTGGGGGAGATCGCCCCCGGCGAGACGAAGACCGCGAAGTTCGTGCTCGAGGTGAAGAAGGCATACAAGGGCGACTCGTTTCCGCTCAAGCTGGCGATCGTCGACGAGCCGCTGGAGGAGTTTGCAACCGAGAAGCTGAAGATTCCGGTGAGCGATTCCGGTCCGCAGGTCGAGCCGAAGAAGATGGTGGTCAAGGTCGCGGACAAGACGGAGCTGTTCGACTCCCCGGACAAATCCGCCCGGCCGATACTGCGACTGCCGCGAGGCGCCGTGCTGTCGGTGGAGGGACGGGTGGGATCCTTCTACAAAGTGGACTTCGACAAAGGCCGCTTTGCATTCGCCCGAGCGGGCGATGCCAAGGAAGTCAAGGGCGCCAAACCGGCCCCTTCCAAGGAGGTCGAGCACCTCCCGTTCCGGGAGCCGGCGCAGATTTCCCTCAACGTGGATTCGAGCGTGGGAGGGATCGTCGTGGAGGGCGACCGATTCAAGCTCTCGGGCGTGGTGAGCAACACCAAGGAGCTGCTCGACATGTACGTCTTGGTGAATGACCAGAAGGTCTTCTTCAAGAGCGCGAGCAACGCCGAAGGCGATGCGCTGCAGATGAGGTTCAGCACCGAGTTTCCGCTCAAGGAGGGGAACAACAACCTGCTGATCGTCGCGCGCGAGGATCCGGATTTCGCCAGCCGCAAGTCGCTGGTGATTCGCCGCCGCCCGGCCGCGGTCGCGCAAAAGCTGGCCAATCCGTAAGGCGCCGCGGCGCGCGTCCGCGCCGGTTGGTCCGCTGGCGCTGCGCTCGCTCCTCGGCGGAGGCTGTGGGGATGAAAAAGCCCGGGCGCATTGTCGCTCTCGCGCTGTCGTTGGGCGCGTGGACTGCTCAGGCGAGCCCGCACGATTTCAAGATCTATCAGCTGGGCAATCCGAACGTTGGCGGGGCGAACTACAACCCTTCCGCGGACGCGAACTTCCGCGCCTTCGCCAAGGAGCTGGGCGCGGCGCTGACCTCGGTCAACCTGATGCCGCCCTCCACGCTCGGCTACGACGGTTTCGCGGTCAACGCCGAGCTTTCTATCCTGAATCTTCAAACCGACCGATTCGCATTCCCCACCGAAGGACCGTTCTCAGGTCCTCTGCTCATCCCCTCGCTTCACGTCCGCAAGGGGCTGCCGTTCTCGTTCGAGGTGGGCGCTCGCACGGCGTGGATCCCGAACAGCAACCTGGCAGTGGCGACCGTCGAGCTGAAGTGGGCGATCAACGAGGGATTCACCCATTACCCGGACATCGGGCTTCGCGGACACTTCACCCGATTGTTCAACGGGCGCGACTTTGATCTGTTCACCACCGGGGTGGACCTCGGAGTGGGCAGGCGATTCGCGATCGCCGGTATGATCACGCTGACGCCATACTTGGGCTGGAATCTCGTCTGGGTCGGTGCGACCTCCAAGCTGGTGGACTTCGATCCCGGTCGCTCCTACCCGGACTCGGTGAGCTCGCCCACCGCTCAGCTGCAGGATACCGGCGTGTTCCAGGAGGTTCGGGCCACGGCGAACTCGCACAACCGCTTCTACCTGGGCTTTCGATTCGCCTCCGACGTTTTCCAGCTGGGAGGGGAGATCTCGTACTCCGTACTCGGCGGGATTCCAGATGCCGGAACGGGGGCCAACAAATCCCTGCCCCCTGTGCTGGCGATCAACTCGACGATCGGTCTGGGCTTCTAGGGGCCGTCGTTGCGCAGTCCGCGGCGCAGCACGGCGGGTCGATTGGTGATGCAGTAGCTCACGCCCATTCCTTCGAGCGTCCGCGCTTCAACTGGATCATCGACCGTCCAGCACGCCACCCGAAATCCAAGCCTTCTCCAATCGGCGACGCGTTCGGCGGTGCACGCGCCCCGCGGCGGATGAATGGAGTGGTTGGAAACGAGTGGCGCCAACACGTTGGCTTGCCAGTGGAAGCGCTTCGCCGGATCGATCAAGGAGCCGCGGCGAAGCGAAGGGTTAAGCTCCGCCGTGCGCCAGAGGCAGAACGGATTGAAGCTGGAGACGATCACCCGTTCGCCGATCCCCAGCCGGTCGATCGACTCCACCACCCGCGCGCTGAGTCCCCCATCCTCCAGCGTTTCGCACTTCAGCTCGACGTTGATGACGAAATGCTCGGGCAACACTTCGATCATCTCTTCGAGCGTGGGAATCCTCGCCGGCGCGAATCCCAGCGGCGTACCGACGTCCGCGCGCTGCAACTTCCAGAGCGGTGTTCGCTTAAGCTCCCAATCCAGGTGGGCCAGCCTGGTGAGCCGCTCATCGTGACACACCACCACTTCCCCGCTGCCGCACAGCTGTGCGTCGAGCTCCACCCCGTCGGCGCCCTGGCGAACCGCCTCTCGAAAGGCGGCAATCGTGTTCTCCGGCGCGTCAGCGCTGGCGCCGCGGTGGGCGAGCAAGAGCACCTGGGCGTTCTACCACGGCTGGCTTTTCGCCCCGCCGCCTTGCGCCGGAGGACAAGTTCCTGCATCTTCAACCCATGCGCCTGGGTGCCGGTGAGCTCATCGTCATTCTCTTCGTGATCGTGGTGGTGTTCTCCGCCTCGCGGATGGGCGCCCTCGGAAACGCAATCGGCAAATTCGTCTACTCCTTCCGGAAGGCGGCCAAGGGCCAGGACTTCATCGACGTGAAGCGAGTTCCGGAGCGAACCCGAAGCAAGGACCGCAGGCCGCCGGAGGACGCGACGGTCGTCGAGGAAAAGAAGTAGCTCTTCAGCGCGGCGGTGACTCCTTTGCGCCCAGCGGACGCACCGTCACCTTGAGGCGAAAGGCCCAGAGGTTTGGGGGGTAATCGTAGAACGTGAGCGAGAATGGAGCGCGCGCACCCGGAGGTACCCCGATTGCGGCCGAGTCCAGGCGCGCGTTGAGAGCGTCTGCGTCCTCGGAGCTGCCGATGTTGTAGAGGTCTTCCGGCCCGGCTGCGGCGCCGGCGAGCACTTCGACTGAGCGGACCAGTTGCGCGCCATCCAAAATCTCCGCGCGCACCTTCAGCTTGCTTAAACTGCTGCCGGTGTTCTGGGCCTCTCCTCGAATGTAGAAGACCGGCTTGCCGGCCTTGGTGTCGTACATGCCATTCCAACTCTCGACCGCCAGTGCTTCGCGGTTCGCTTTGAGCAGGGCCCCAATTCGCCGGGCCGAAAAGGCTGAGGGGTCGAGCTTGCCGTCATTGGCATAGATGGTACCGACAGCGCCGAGCACCAACACCAAACCCGCGGCGATGGCCACGTTGACCAACAACCCGGTGACCACGGCTTTGAGCTTCGAACCTGGTTGCGTCTGCCGAGACTCCCTCGACGGCTGCAAATAGGCCTGCGTGCCGAGCAAGCGCGATTTCGGCGGCGCCGGCGGCAGCAGAGCCTCCTCCGGTGGCAACAGCTCGCGCGGCATGGAGCCAAGCTCCGGCTCCGGCGGAAGAGCGGAGGGCATCGGCGGCATCTCAAAAAGCGAATGGTCCGGGCCCTCAGTAGGCAGAGGCGGGGGAAGCTGCGCGGGGACCGCTTCGGCGCCGTACTCGCTCTGCGGCAGATCGCCGAACAGCTGGTCCGCTAGCGAGGAGCTCTTCGCGGGCGGCGCGGCCGGAGGCGGCTCCTCCAGCATGGCGAATGGATCATTTGCGAACAGATCATCGTCCGGAGCGCTGAGCGCCCGCTTGACCTGGAACGTGTACTGGCATTTCGAGCACCGCACGGTCGTGCCTTGCTCGGAGATCTGCTCCTCGGCGACCTTGAACTTCGTCTGGCACTTCTCGCACTTGACGATCATCGAGGCCGGTGGACCTCAAGTATACCTTGCACCTTCCCCGCGCGAGCTAGTGCACGCGGGCTTGCTCCCCTACATCGCCTCTGGTATCTGATTTGCAGCGCATTGCGTCAAAACGGACCACTCATGAGCCAAAGCCTTGCGGGACAGCCGACGGAACAGCCTGAACGAGACGAAGGGGCGGCGCGCGATCCCAAGCTGATCAAGCGGTACACCAACCGGAAGCTGTATGACACGGTGGAGAGCCGCTACGTCACTCTCGACGAGATCGGGGAGATGATCAAACAAGGGGTGGAGGTCAAGATCGTCGACAACCGGTCGAAGGAGGATCTCACCTCGGTCACCCTGGCGCAGATCATCTTCGAAGAGGAGAAGAAGAAAAGCCGCATGCCCCTCATCGTGCTGCGCGAGATTATTCGACATCCCGGCGAGTCGATCAGCGGGTTCATTCAGAAGGAGGTCACGCCTCGGGTGAATTCCATTCGCGAGGGGGCGGAATCGAGGCTGGACAAACTGCTGCGGCGCGATGAGGGTGCCGCGGAGTCGATGTCTCCAGCCGAGCTGATCAAGAGCTCCCAGCGTTTGCTGGAGGAATGGCAGCGGAAGATCGACGAGCGGATCAAGCACGGCGTGGAGAACGTCGTGGGCAGCCTCCCAGCGCTCGGGCGCGATTTGCAGGCCCTGACGCAACGGCTGGAGACCCTGGAGAAGAAGCTCGACGAGCTGGAGCGAAAGGGCTAAGCCGCGCGGACTTAAATCATCCCCCCGGCACGGCCCAAGTACGCGGTGCCCGCGGTGGCAGCCAAAAGCTCCTCGGAGATCGACGCCAGCATCTCCGCGCCGCGACTGGATGGGGCGTATTCCCAGATCGTCTTGCCGTGGCTTTGGGCTTCGTCCAGCTTGACGTTGAAGGCGAGCGGCGTCTTCGACAGGGTCTCGGGAAAATAGGCCTTCAGCTTGGCGAGGATTTCGTCCGCCAGCGTCGTCTTGCGGTACAGCGTTGGAACGACGAGCGTGATGCGCAGCTCGCCGCGCTTGTGTTCCCGGGCGACGCGCTGAACCGTCTCTACCACCTCGGCGCAGCCATCGAGCGCCAGGTAGGTCAATGCCACCGGGATCACCACTTCGCTCGCCGCCACCAGAATGTTGAAGGTGGTCAAACCCATGGACGGCGGCGCGTCGAAAATGAGCGCGTCGTAGTCCGAGAGATCGGGCGAATCCAAGCGCTCGAGCAGCCGATGGAAACGCCGCGGATTGGAGGCGATGGCGGTGGGAAACTCCGACATGTCCTTGTACGAAGGAAGCAGCCAAAGATTGCTCACCGCCGTCGCCTGGACGACCTCCTCCAGCCGCACGGCCTCGTCGAGCAAGAAGTGAAAGATGTTTCGGCTCAGGCTTCGCACGTCGACCCCGAGCGACTTGCCCGCATGGCCCTGGGTGTCCAGGTCGAGAAGCAGGACTCTGAGGCCCTTCTGCTCCGCAAAGTAGGCGGCGATGTTCACCGCCAGCGTGGTTTTGCAGGTTCCGCCTTTTTCGTTGATGAACGCGATTCTTCGCATCTTCTCGGCTACTCCTTTTTCGGCGGAAGCAGCGCGTCCATCTTCGCTTCCACCGAGGAAAGCAATTGTTCGAGGTCATCCACCTTGCGCCGGAGAGATTCCAGATCCGCAGTCGAGGGTAGATTCATCGCCGCCAGCGCCGCGCGAAGGCTTTTGTCGAGCGTTCCCTTGGCTGCGAGCGAGCGCGAAACGATCGATTGGATCGCCCCAACGAACTTCTCATTCGACAAAAGCTGCTGGGCGATCTTGCCGACGCGCTCCTCGCCGCTTTCGACCAGCCGCTTCATTACCGGATTGTTCTTGAGCATGGCCCCCTAGGGTGTGAATCGCGATGCTGATCCCGCGGACGCGGACTGTCAAGGCGCGCGCCTGCGCGCGCGCACGCGAGGCCAGTCCAAGAAGCGGCAACTGGGCTCGCAGTCGCGTTGACAGCCAACGGATCGCTCCATAGCGTCGCGCTCCTTCGATGGCGCGGCTGCTCGACAAACGACTGCTGATCATCACGGGCAAAGGAGGAACCGGGAAGAGCGCGGTTAGCGCGGCGACCGCTTTGGTTTCCGCTCGTGAGGGAAAACGAACTCTCGTCTGCGAGGTAAACGGCAACGACCGGGTGACGCAGCTTTTGGGCGTACCGGCGGCCGGCTCAGAGCTCTCCGAGCTGGCGCCCAACCTCTGGGCGGTCAACGTCCGACCGGAGGAAGCGATGCGTGAGTATGCGCTGATGGTTCTTCGGCTGGAGAGCATCTACAAGGCGGTCTTCGAGAACCGCTTCGTGCGCTACTTTCTGCGGTTCATTCCCTCGCTGAACGAGCTGGTGATGCTGGGAAAGGTGCTCTACCACCTCCAGCAGAAGCTTCCCAACGGCTCCGACCAGTTCGACATCATCGTGATGGACGCTCCGGCCACCGGCCATGCGATCTCTTTTCTGAGCGTGCCTCGGGTGCTGGCGGATACCGTTCCACCCGGCGCGATGCTGAAAGAGGCGCAGCGGATGCGGGCGCTTCTCGAGGACGAGGCGATCACCGCAGCGATCCTCGTGTCGCTGCCGGAGGAGATGCCGACGAATGAAACCATCGAGCTTTGCGGGCAGCTGCGCCAACGCCAAATCCATCCGCAAGCGGTGGTGCTCAACTCCTTCACTGCTCCGCGTTTCGACGAGCAGGAGCTGGCGTCCCTTCGCGACAAACCCCGGTTGTTGGCCGTGGCCCGCGAGCACCGCCGACTCTCCGACCTTTCCGTTCAATCTCGGGAGAAATTGGAGCGAGACCTGGGCCTTCCCCTGGTCGCGGTGTCCAAGCTCTTCGTTCGCCGCTTCGCCCGCGAGGCCGTTGAGAAGATCGCCTCCCAGCTCGAGCCGGATTTGAAGGCCGCGCGATGAACGATCGAGACCGATCTTCGGCACAAGTGCAGAAGAGCCAGATCTCCCACCCCCTAGGCGAAGCATTGGTGCGAGACGACGTGCTGATCTGCGTCGGTGCGGGAGGTGTGGGGAAGACCACCATCGCCGCGACCATCGCGCTGCGAGCCGCAGAGCAGGGCAAGCGCTCGTTGGTGTGCACGATCGATCCCGCCCGCAGGCTGGCCGACTCGCTGGGCCTGTCGGAGCTGGGCAATACCGAAGCCCGCATCTCCGGGGAGCGACTGGCGGAGGCTGGGCTCAATCCGGACGCGCAGCTGTACGCGATGATGCTGGATACCAAGCGGACCTGGGATGAATTCATCGAGCGCTATGCGCCGGCGGACAAGCGCGAGCAGATTCTGGCCAGCCGCTTCTACCAGTCGCTTTCGTCCAGCCTTGCCGGGTCGCAGGAGTACATCGCGATGGAGAAGCTTTGGCAGCTTCACTCCCAACATCGGTATCAGCTGCTCGTCCTCGATACTCCCCCCACGGCGCACGCGCTGGATTTTTTAGACGCTCCCAATCGCGTGCTGGATTTTCTCGACAACGACGCTGCGCGCTGGCTGCTCAGGCCAGCGCTGGTGGCCGGCCGATGGGGCCTTCAGCTTTTCAGCTTCGGTGGAAACTACGTCGCCAAGACGCTTGCCAAGCTCACCGGCGCCGACACGCTGCGCGAGCTCGCCGAGTTCATGCTGGCGATCAGCGGAATGAACGAAAGCTTTAGGGAACGCGCCGCTCAAGTGCGCGAGCTGCTCGCCGCGGAGCGAACCGCCTTCGTCCTGGTGACCACGCCGCGGCTGGAAGGAATCGACGAGGTGGTACATTTCCACCGCGTCCTGCAGCAGAACCACATGGCGATCGCCGCCTTGGTGGTGAACCGGGTGCATCCAGCGCCGCTTGATTCGGACTGGTCCGACGCCGCCCGCGAGCCCAAGCCGCTCCGGGCGAAGCTGGAGGCGACCTTGAGCGAGCGGCAAATGGCGGCAGAGCGAGATGCGGATGCAATTTCCCGCATCGGATCGCTCTGCGAGCCGACGCGGCTGATCCAGGTGCCGGCGCTGCCGAGCGACATCCATGATCTTGCGAGCTTGTGGCGCATGAGCGGCTTTCTGTTCGGCGAAGAGCGGCTCGGCGCAAGCGAATGGTAAGATCAGCCATCGCACACCGCGAGAATGATCGCATTCTTACCCCGCACAGGTTGGATTCTCACCGCGGCCGCCCTCGCGGCAACGAGCGGCTGCGCGCTTTTTCGGGGAGCGGCCAAGCCGGAAGCCGCGCGGGAAATCCGGATGGATCCGGTGGAGATCACCGCCGATCCGCGGCTGGAGCGGCTCAACGATGAAGAGCTGTTCGCTTCGGGCGAGTCGGCGTTCGCCGCGCACGACTACAAACAGGCCGCGCGCTACTTCGATCGGCTGGTGGACTTCCACCCGAAGAGCAGGCACCTGCGGGCGGCGACCTACGACGCCGGGCTCGCGCACGAGAAGAACGGGGACTGGGAAGAGGCGCTGGCCCGCTTCCGTGTACTCGCGGACGCGCCAAACGGCACCGGAGACGCGCTCGACGCGGCATTTCGCGTGGCGGAGGTGCTCTATCATCTCGGGCGCCACGCGGAAGCGATCCGGATTCTGAGCGTCCTCTGCGCGAGGACGGACTTGCCGCCGGGCGACCGACTCCAGGCCGAGGTTCAGCGAGGCGTATGCGAGCTGGAGGATGGCCAGACCGACGCCGCGGAAGCGACGTTCCGCGCCGCGCTCGCAGAATACCAGGCGGTCGAGGACAAGAGCCTGGTGGACGACTTCTATCCTACGCAGGCGCAATTCTTCCTCGGCGAGATCTACCGGCTGCGGTACCAGACGATCTCGTTCGATCCCGGCAAGAGCGTGGACGAGCTCTCCAAAGACCTCGAGTACAAGGCCGAGCTGTTGCTCTCGGCGCAAGGCCACTACCTGCGCGCCATCCGGATGGGCAATGGGTACTGGGCGACCGCCTCTGGAGAGCGGATTGGTGGGCTGTACGAAAACCTGTACGAGCAGATGATGAGCTCGCCGGTACCCAAAGAACTGGATGCGGAGGAAGCGGTCGTCTACCGGCAGGAGCTGCGAAAGAAGGTCCGCATCTTGATCACCAAGGCGATCAACATCTACGAGCGGACGCTGGAGACCGCCGAGCGGATCGGGGCGGCCAACCCGTTCGTGGAGCGAACGCGCGAAAGCTTGCGCAAGATGAAAGAGCTGTTGCTGGCCGACGCGCAAAAGGACGACGACGAACGCAACACGAACTAAGCGCCGAGAGTTGCCAACGGCGAAGCCGCATTCACTTGGGACGCTGCAGGCCCACCGCATCGGGAAAAACCATCGGCAAGCAGGTCCCCACACGAGCCGTCCGCCTCCACCCACTTGCCGATGGCACCACCGAGCCAGTGCTTCCGCCGGCGGCCTTGCCCAGGCAGTGCAGACCCGATGCCAGCCCGACCGACGAGAACTCATCGTCCTGTCGCGTTGTTAAACCGATGGGCCGACCGTTCTCGTCTGAGTGGCAAGACGGCTCGTCCCGCTGCGAAGATTGCGGCTCGAGTAGACTGATGGCGATGATGCGGACCATGGGCCTCGATGTCGGCTCTAAAAACATCGGCGTGGCGATCTCCGACGAGCTGGGAATCACCGGTCAATCGGTGGCTACGCTGCGCCGTTCGAGCTTGCGCGCAGACCTCGCCGCTCTTCGCGCGCTGATCGGTCAGCACGCGGTGAGCCGCGCCGTGGTGGGCCTTCCTCTGAACATGGATGGCTCGGAAGGACCAATGGCCCAAGCCAGCCGGGAATTCGGCAATGCGCTGTCAAAGGACGCCGGCATCCCGGTGGAGTACTGGGATGAGCGGCTCTCCACGGTGGCGGCGGAGCGAGTGCTCCTCGAGGCAGACGTGTCCAGGCGCAAGCGCCGCGCGGTCGTCGACAGCATCGCGGCGGCAATCATCCTTCAGGGTTGGCTGGACGCTCACCGGATCGCCGGCGGCGGCAACCCGGATTGCGAGGCCGAGTGAGGAAGCTCGCCATTTTTGCCGTGGTGTTGGCGCTGATCGCGGCCGGGGTCGCGGGTTTCTTCTGGTGGCGAGACTTTAAGCTGACGCAGTTTGCCAAGGCGCCGTTTGGCTCGGCGGAGGCGAAGATCGCCGAAATTGCCCCCGGCACCGGGCCGCGCGTCCTGTCCGAGCTGCTCGCCGAGAAGCAAGTGGTCGCCGATGCCGATCTGTTCTACGCCTATTTGCGCAGAGAAAAGCTCGGCCCGCGCCTGAAGGCCGGAGAATATGAGTTCGTGGGACCGCTGACGCCGATCCAAGTGGCGGCGAAGATCGCCTCCGGCCAGGTGAAGGTCTACCGCTTCACCGTTCCAGAGGGCCTGCGGCTGGAGGAGATTCTTCCAATCGTTGCGCAATCCGAGCTTCACCTCGAGCCGCAAAAGCTGGCGGCGTTGGCCGAAGACAAGGACTTCTTGAGCAAGCTCGGCGTTCCCGCCTCATCGGCGGAGGGCTTTCTCTTCCCGGATACGCATTCGTTCACCCGCGGCGCCAGCGAGCAGGCGGTGCTGGCGAAGATGATTTCGCGCGCGCTCGAGGAGTACCGCAAGGCGGACGCGCAGCGGAAAAGGGGAATCGCCCTCGACCTGCTGCAGACGATGACCCTGGCGTCGATCATCGAGAAGGAAACCGCGGCGCCGGAGGAGCGACCGCGCATCTCCTGCGTGTTCCACAATCGCCTCCGCTTGCGGATGAAGCTGGGAACAGATCCCACGGTGCTCTACGCGATGCGGCTGATCCGCGGCAAGTGGATCAACAACATCACCGCAGAGGACCTTCGAACCGAGCACCCCTACAACACGTACACCGTCTTCGGATTGCCGCCGGGGCCGATCGCCAGCCCGGGCGCCGCCTCCATCTCCGCGGCGCTCAATCCAATCGACTGCACGGACCTGTACTTCGTTTCGAAGAACAACGGCACCCACGTGTTCTGCCCGGATCTCAAATGCCACAACCAAGCGGTTGAGTACTGGCAGAAGGAATATTTCCGCAGACGGGGCCGAGGGGGCTGAGCGGACTGCGGCGCCCTCTAGCGGCGGTGGTAGACGTGAAAGGGCAGTGGAAAGCCGGGGAGCTCTTCGAACCAGCGTTCGCCAAGTCGCACTCGATTGTCGAGGATTTCGAAGTCCGGATTCTCGGCGAGCTTGCCGCCTTCGATTCGAACCAGATAATCCGGATTGGCGGTGTGCAACCGATCTCGGAAGCAACCGCCGTCCCCGTTGCTGCAGTCCTCCCACCGGTAGCGCGCCATTCTCTCCTCTGGAAGCCCGCCGAAGAATGCCAGCTGCATGTCCAGGTACCGGGGATCGTTGTCGAGGATGATCGCTCCGTTCCTGGGCAGGATTTCCTCCTTGATGAAGCGCGCGACCCGCATCGTCGCCTCGGGATTGGTGGAAGTCGGGCTGATCGGCCGAAGCGCGTCCTCGAGCTTTCCCTCGGACCGGAAGGTGAATGCTCCCAGCGCAATCGGTTCCCCGAGCGCTACCGCAATGGCCAGCGCGGCGATGCCCCTGCGCGTCCAGGCGCCCGCGTTCTTCAGCAGCTCGCCAAAGCCGAAGTAGACGTAGGGCAGCACCAGCACCAGCTCGGTGGCGGCGAAACGCGCGAGCGGCTGGAAGTTCAGCAGCACCGCGCTTCGAAACGTGAAATACAGCGAGGGGATCCAGGCGACCCAAAGCAACCATCGCTGCTCGGGGCGACGTCTAAACGCTTGGACCATGCCGATGACCCCAAACAACGCCACCAGCGGGCTCAGAGTGGCCAATGCGGCGCCCGGCCAGAAGAAGGCGTTTTGCAAGCGGTAGAGGGCCTTCCCCCAGCGGCCGAGCTCACCGCTCACCCAGTCCTTGTGGAACTGCTCGATGTATCGAATCGGCGCGAAGGCGCTTGCGTAGGGGAAACCGGGGACCCACTGCGCGCTCTCATTCCCCTGCATCCAGATCAGCGGGAAGGGCAAGCAAAACAGAGCGAAGAAGACCGCGCGGGTGATTGCGGCGATCCGATCCTTGTCTCCAAACAAGAGCGCGACGCTGAGCAGCGGAATGAGCAACCAGGCGTCGTAGCGGGTCGCGCAGGCAAGGTTCAGCATCAGCGCGGAGTAGACGAGCGGCGCAAAGCGGCCCTCCTCCATCGCGGCGGCAAAGTAAGCCAGGCAGGCGAGCACGAGAAACAGCGCCAAAGCCTCGCTGCCCGCGGTCGTCGAGAACTGCACGTGCATGCCCCAGACGCTGAACGCGAGGCATGCCCAAACCGCGGCGCGCTTGCCCATCAACCGGCGAGTGAGCGCAAACAAGGGGATGACGGACAGAACGCCGAAGATGAGGCTGAGAAGCCGGCCGACGTGCTCCTGGGAAGGCCAAATCTGGAGAAGAATCCCCATCAGGTACAGATGAAGAGGACCGAACTGAAAGGCGCCGTCGGCGTAGGATGAAATCCAATGAGGATGGGCGGCCCACCGCGCGGCGAGCTCGGTGCGGATCACTGCGTCCCCGAAGAGATTCTCGTTCAGCGGCAACAAGATCAGCCGCGGAAGGAGCGCCGCCGACATCAGCAGGATGAGCAGAGTTTGCGAGCTCTGCTCTGCCTTCGCGCGCGAGACGACTTCCGGCGCAGGCGCGGCGTCGCCATCCATGCCCTTCGCGACCGCGGAATCGGCGGCAGTGGAGCTCATGGCGCGGCAGAATACGCAGGCGGCGGCCAATGCCAAGTCCAGCCCGGTTCATTTCTGTTCCCAGCGCCGTTTCTCGTGTCTGATGCGGGGCGATGAGCTCGTCTCCGGTGCTTGAGGTCGATGGTTTGAGCAAGCGCTATCCCCCGCCCCTCTTCGCCCGACCCTGGCCGCGCTCTCGGACGCTCGGCCGCGAGGCGCTGCGGGAAGTGACGTTCCAGGCAGATGCCGGAGAGGTGTTGGCGCTCATCGGCCCCAACGGCGCGGGCAAGAGCACGCTGATGCGAATCCTCGCCGGCTTGCTGCTGCCGTCGCAGGGATCGGCGCGTGTCGTGCAGCTCGACGTGGTCGCCGACCGCCCGCGGTCGAGAGCCGTCGTCGGGGTGGCGTTGGGAGACGATCGCGGTCTCTCCCCCCGCTTGAGCGTCCAGGATAATCTCAAATTCTTCGCCGCTCTCTACGGCTTGCGCCCGAGCGACGCGGAGTCGAGAATCCGAGATCTCGCCGAGCGCATGGAGGCTTGCGCGCTGTTAAACCGCCCGGTGCGAACCCTCTCCACCGGTGAAAAGGCTCGCGCCGTCTTGGTTCGCGCTCTGTTGCACCGGCCGAAGCTCCTCTTGGTGGACGAGCTGACGCGCTCGCTCGACCCGGGGGCCGCGGTTCGCGTCCGGCGCCAGATTCTGGCGGACGCCGCTGGCCAGGGGGCGGCCGTGCTCTTTGCGAGCCACGACCTGGTGGAGGTGCAGTCGATCGCCTCGCGCGTGCTTTTGCTCGCCCATGGAAGGGTCGCCGCGTGCGGTCGCTACCAAGAAGTGCAGTCGGCGGCCAGCGCGGTCTTCGCACAGACAGAAGAGCGCGCAGCGTGAGCCTGTCCCTCATTTGGGCATTCGTCCGCCGCGATTTGAGGATAGCCGCCTCCTACCCGGTGAACTTTTTGTTCATCCTGGCGAGCGGGCTGATCACCCTCACCGTCTTCTATTTTCTGGCCAAGACGATCGGCGAGCCGGCAACACTTCAACGCTTTGGCCTCGACTACTTCTCGTTTGCGTTGATCGGCATCGCGATCGCCACCTGCCTGCGGGCCATGCAGACGAGCTTTGCCAGCCGCGTCCGAGAGGCCCAGACCGATGGCTCGCTGGAGATGCTGCTCGCTGCCCCTTTGCTCACCTTCCAAGTCGTCGGTTGCCTGGCGATCTACCCCGTCGCGTCCGCGTTTCTCCGCTCGCTGGCGCTGGTGTTGTGCGGGAGCTTTCTGGGAGCTCATCTGGCGCTCGACCCGCTCGCCTTTGTCGGAACGCTGGTCGTCTCGATGATTCCCTTCGCCGCGCTGGGGCTGATCTCCGCGGCATTCGTGCTCGTCTTCAAGCGGGCAGACCCCTTTGCCTTTGCGCTGGATGCCGCCAGCTATTTGCTGTGCGGTGTCATCTATCCAGTCGAAGTGCTCCCTCCCGCCCTCCAGTGGGCCTCCAAGCTCCTCCCTGCGACCTACGCGATTCGGGCGCTGCGCGACTCGGGGCTCAAGTCCGCAGGTGTGGCGCAGGTGCTCCCGGCCTGGGGTGCACTTGCGGTGTTCGCAATCGTGCTCTGGCCCGCCGCTGCCGCCGCCCTCGCTTGGGCAAGGCGCCGCGCCGAGCGAACCGGCACCTTGCCGCAATGGTGATCACCTCGCGGAAGCTTGAGCAAGGGGCGCACATCCGCCAGAGGCCCCTGCTGTGCGAAGACTGGCTCTGACCTTATAATAGACCCCAGAGCTCTTCACCCCGTGGCCAGTGGCTCCCGATATCCACTGGCACGGCCTTCCGCGCGGTTGCATCCCGCGGCGGGGTCCCGAGGAGGAAATGACTTTTTTGGAGTCGGACCGCGTCGACGGAGCCAAAGGAAACCACATGAAGGAAACGCAGCAGACAAGTTGGGTCACCAAAATCGCCGCCCTGCAAGACCCGAAGAGCTATGCAGAGCTGAACTGGGAGGGCTCTTTCGAGGACTACCTCAACTTGGTCAGGCAGAATCCGAAAGTAACCCGGACTGCCTTCCAGAGGATCTACGACATGATCCTCACCTACGGGAAAACCGAGTACATCGACAACAAGAAGAAGCTGATCCGGTATCACTTCTTCTCCGACGAGAAGTTCGGCGGACGCGACGCCATCTTCGGTCTGGATGTGCCGCTGATGAAGCTGGTCAACGTCTTCAAGTCTGCCGCTCAGTCCTACGGGACCGAGCGCCGCGTCCTTTTGCTTCACGGGCCGGTGGGCTCGTCAAAGTCGACCATTGCCCGGCTGCTGAAGAAGGGAATCGAGGAGTATTCGAAGACGCCGGAAGGCGCGGCCTACACCTTCACCTGGCTGTTCGACAAGAAATCGCACGACGGGGCGACGCTCAAAGAGCGGATGAAGTGTCCGATGAACGAGGAGCCGCTCAACATCATCCCCAAGGAGTGGCGCCCGCGGATCTTCGCCGAGCTGTGCCCGCCGGGCTCGGGATTTACCATCCCCGAAGGCAATGAGCTGTGTCCCGCGTGCCGCTTCGTGTTCCGAGATCTGATGACCTTCTACCACGGCGACTTCCAGAAGGCGGCGGAGCACGTTCGAGTCAACCGGTTGATCTTCTCCGAGAAGGACCGGGTGGGAGTCGGAACCTTTCAGCCGAAGGACGAAAAAAACCAGGACTCCACCGAGCTCACCGGCGACATCAACTATCGCAAGATCGCCGAGTTCGGTTCGGACTCGGATCCGCGGGCGTTCAACTTCGACGGGGAGTTCAACATCGCCAACCGCGGGATCATCGAGTTCGTCGAAGTGCTCAAGCTGGACGTTGCCTTCCTCTACGATCTGCTCGGCGCGTCCCAGGAGCACAAGATCAAGCCCAAGAAGTTTCCGCAGACGGACATCGATGAGGTGATCATCGGCCACACCAATGAGCCGGAGTTCAAGAAGCTGGAGAACAACGAATTCATGGAGGCGTTGCGCGACCGGACGGTGCGGATCGACATTCCCTACATCACCAAGCTGGCCGAGGAGCAGAAGATCTACGAGAAGGATTTCAACGCCCGGGCGATCAAGGGAAAGCACATCGCTCCGCACACGCTGGAGATGGCAGCGATGTGGGCGGTGCTGACCAGGCTGGAGGAGCCGAAAAAGCACAACCTCACCGTGCTGCAGAAGCTCAAGCTCTACAACGGCAAGACGCTGCCCAACTTCACCGAGGACAACATCAAGGAGCTGCGCAAAGAGGCGGCGCGCGAAGGTCTGGACGGGATCTCTCCGCGTTACATCCAGGACAAGATCTCCAACGCGCTCGTCTCCGACAAAGGGGAAGGATGCATCAATCCCTTCATGGTGCTCAACGAGCTGGAGGCCGGGCTGCGCAGCCACTCGCTGATTCCCAGCGAGGAGGCGCGCAAGCGCTATCGCGAACTGCTCACCACCGTGAAGCAGGAGTACGAGGACACGGTGAAGAACGAGGTCCAGCGCGCGATCAGCGCGGACGAGGACGCGATTTCCAAGCTCTGCGGCAATTACATCGACAACATCAAAGCCTATACCCAGAAGGAGAAGGTGAGGAACAAGTACACCGGCCTCTATGAAGAGCCGGACGAGCGATTGATGCGCTCGATCGAGGAGAAGATCGACATCCCGGAGAGCCGCAAGGACGATTTCCGCCGGGAGATCATGAACTACATCGGCGCGCTGGCGGTGGAGGGAAAGAGCTTCAACTACCGCACCAACGAGCGGCTGCACAAGGCGCTCGAGCTCAAGCTGTTCGAGGACCAGAAGGACTCGATCAAGCTGAAGAACCTCGTCTCCTCGGTGGTGGACAAGGAGACCCAGGAGAAGATCGACCTGGTCAAAGACCGGATGATGAAGAACTACGGCTACTGCGAGATCTGCTCGACGGATGTGCTCAACTTCGTGGCCAGCATCTTCGCCCGCGGAGACGCGAAGGAGTAGCGTGTCATTGAAGATCCATCAGGACCATTCGCGCTTCAAAGAGATCGTCCGCGGAAAGATCAAAGCCAATCTGAAGAAGTACGTGCAGAAGGGCGAGCTGATCGGCAAGCGGGGCAAGGACGTGATCTCAATCCCGGTGCCGTTCATCGACGTTCCGCATTTCAAGTACGGCCACAAGGAGCAGGGCGGCGTGGGTCAAGGGGATGGGGAGATTGGCCAGCAGCTCGCCCCGGGCTCGGTGCAGCCCGGCAACGGCAGGCAAGCGGGACAAGCTGAGGGCGAGCACGCGCTCGAGGTGGACGTTTCCCTCGACGAGCTGGCGCAGATCCTCGGCGAAGAGCTTCAGCTGCCGAACATCGAGCGCCGCGGGCACGAGCGGATCGTCACCCAGAAAATCAAATACACCGGCATCAACACCACCGGACCGGAATCGCTTCGCCACTTCAAGCGCACCTACAAGCAAGCCCTGCGGCGACAGATCGCCATGGGGGCGTACGATCCGATGGTGCCGGTGGTGATTCCGATGCGCGAGGATCGCCGGTACCGCTCCTACAAGCTGCAAAACGTCCCCGAAACGAACGCGGTGATCATCTACATGATGGACGTCTCCGGCTCGATGGGGGACGAGCAGAAGGAGATCGTCCGGATCGAAAGCTTCTGGCTCGATACCTGGCTGCGGCACCAGTACAAAGGGATCGAGTGCCGCTACATCATCCACGACGCGGTAGCGCGCGAGGTAGACCGCGAGACGTTCTTCCACACCCGCGAGTCCGGCGGCACGATGATCTCCTCCGCCTATAAGCTTTGCCGGGAGATCGTGAAGTCGGACTATCCCTCGGGGAGCTGGAACATCTACCCGTTCCATTTCTCCGACGGAGACAACTGGAGCGCCGACGACACGCGCAATTGCGTGGAAATGCTTCGGGCCGACATCTTGCCGGTGGTCAACCAGTTCGCCTACGGGCAAGTGGAGAGCCCCTACGGCAGCGGTCAGTTCATCAAGGATCTGCGGGAGACGGTTGGGGAGCAGGACAACGTGGCGCTCTCCGAGATTTCGGACAAGGACGCGATCTACCAATCGATCAAGGATTTCCTCGGCCGGGGCAAGTAGCGATGAGTCCCAAGAGCCTCAGCCCCCGCCTGCAGGTCCTCAAGACGGAGATCGAGGGCTACGCCTGGGAATTCGGCCTCGATGTTTTCGAGACCGTGTTCGAGGTGCTCTCCTACGACGAGCTGAACATGGTCGCCGCCTACGGCGGCTTCCCCAATCGCTATCCCCACTGGCGCTGGGGAATGGAATACGAGCAGCTCTCCAAGGGCTACGAGTACGGGCTGTCGAAAATCTACGAGCTGGTGATCAACAACGACCCCTGCTACGCGTACCTGCTCGAGTCGAATGCAGAGGTGGACCAGAAGCTGGTGATGGCCCACGTGTTCGGCCACTGCGATTTCTTCAAGAACAACTTCTTCTTCGCCCACACCAACCGGAAGATGATCGACGAGATGGCCAATCACGCCACCCGCGTTCGGCGTTGGGTGGACAAGATTGGCGTGGAGAAGGTGGAGGACTTCATCGACCGGGCGCTCTCGCTGGAGAATCTGATCGACTACCACTCTCCGTACATCCGCCGGAACCCAGATCCCAAGCGGGCGGAGGAGGAATCCAAGTCCAACGAGAAGGTGGAGGGATTCAAAGTCACTCGCGAGTACATGCGCGGCTTCGTGAATCCGAAGGAGTTTCTCGAAGAGCAGCGGCGGAAGGTGGAGGAGGAGAAGCAGAAGGCGAAGAAGATGCCCGAGCGGCCGCAGCGGGACGTATTGCTCTTCTTGCTCGAGCACTCTCCGCTGGAGCCCTGGGAGTTCGACATCCTCGCGCTCCTGCGGGAGGAGGCTTACTACTTCGCCCCGCAGGGCCAGACGAAGATCATGAACGAGGGTTGGGCCAGCTACTGGCACTCGACGATCATGACCACGCGCGCCCTCAAGGATCAGGAGATCGTTGACTACGCAGACCATCACTCGGGGACGA
This sequence comes from Myxococcaceae bacterium, assembly GCA_035262305.1. Taxonomy (GTDB): domain Bacteria; phylum Myxococcota; class Myxococcia; order Myxococcales; family Myxococcaceae; genus DATFTC01. The sequence goes on from DATFTC010000121.1 coordinate 28,538, forward strand.
TGGGAACACGGCCGGGGGCGATCAATCCCTACAAGCTCGGGCTGGAGCTGTTTCGGGACATCGAGGACCGCTGGAACCGGGGCCGATTCGGCAAGGAGTGGGACGAGTGCGACGACTTGCGAGCGCGGCGGGCCTGGGACCGAAAGCTTGGACAGGGTCGGGAGAAGATCTTCGAGGTGCGCAAGCACTACAACGACGTCACCTTCATCGACACCTTTCTCACTCCCGAGTTTGCGCTCGAGCAAAAGCTGTTCGTCTACGGCTATAACGAGAAGCGGAACTCCTGGGAAATCATGGACCGCGAGTTTCGCAAGGTGAAGAACAAGCTGCTTTTGCAGCTCACCAATTTTGGCCAGCCGATCATCGAGGTGGTAGACGGCAACCACGAGAACCGAGGAGAGCTGCTGCTCGCCCACAAGCACGACGGGCAGGATCTCAAGGCCGACTACGCGAGGGACACGCTGAAGAACGTCCAATCCATCTGGCGCCGCCCCGCCAATCTGATCACGAAATTCGAGGGAAAAGGGGTGATGCTGCGCTACGATGGGCAGAATCACTCGGAGAAGAAGGTGGAGCTGTAACTTGGGGGTTTGCGGCCGTCGATGACTTCACCACCCACCGCCCCAATGCGACATGCCGTGTCGATTGCCATTGGAGTTGCGCTCTGGGGCTCGTCTACCGACGCCGCGGTCCGACATACCATCCTCAATCGCCGAATCGAATCCGGCCAGACGCTCAGCCGGGTGCTGAACGACGCCGGAATCGCCGATTCGCAGATCGAGAGCATCTTAAGCGCGCTGGAAGGCGTGCTCGATTTTCGGCGTTGCCGGGTTGGCGATCAGCTTCGGATCGACTTCTTGGATGGCGAGGTGCGCTTCATCGACTATCGGCAGAGCCCGCTGGATGAGTGGCAGGTCCGGCGCGATGGGAACCGCTATCTCGCCTCCCGTCGGGAGATCGAGGTCGAGAAGCGCGTCGACACCGTGCAGCTCCGCATCGACACCTCCCTCTACGAAGCCGCGCTGGCAGCGAGCGAGGACCCGTCCCTGGCGATCAGCATCTCCGATGTCTTCGCTTGGGACATCGACTTCTACCACGATGTCCGCAAGGGCGATCGCGCGCGGGCGGTGATCGAAAAGTTCATCTCCAAAGGCCGCATCGTTCGCTACGGCGAAATCCTGGCCGCCGGTTACGAAGGCGAAAGCGTTCGCGGCAAGCGCGTCTTTCGCTATCAGCTTCCCAACGGCGAGGTCTCTTACTTTCAGCAGGACGGCACGTCCGCTCGGAAGGCTTTTCTGCGCAGCCCGCTCAAGTACGCCAACATCACCTCGCGGTTTGGCAGCCGATTCCACCCGGTGCTCCAGTACGTCAAGGAGCACAACGGGGTCGACTACGGCGCCCCTGTTGGGACGCCGGTGTGGGCGGTGGCCGACGGCGTGGTCACGCGCGCCGGGGCTGACCCAACGTCCGGCAAGCACGTTTGCCTGCGCCACGCGAACAGCATGGAGACCTGCTATCTGCACCTGTCCGCGCTCGCGCCCGCCGTTCGCGTTGGCGCTCGCGTGCAGCAAAAGCAAGTCATCGCGTTCACCGGGAGCACGGGGCTCTCTACCGGACCACACCTGCACTTTGCGCTCAAGCGAGGGGGCCACTTCATCAATCCGCTGACTCAGAGATTTCCCCGCGCCGAGCCGGTCCCCAGCCCGCTTCACGAGGACTTCACCCGGAAGATTTCACCGTTTCTGGCCAGCTTGGAGCGCGAGCCGGTCGCCGCGGCTGTAGCCGGAGCGCACCAGGACTAACCCGATGGCCGTAAGGAACTCAATCGTTTGAATCGCGATGGCCACCACCTCTCCGTTGCTCGCCCAGCTTCGACCTGAACCGACGCGGTCCACTGAGGCGCGCTCTGCCTGGGCGCACAACGGCGGCGACCCGGAATCGCTGCGCCGCGCCTTTTTGGATCACCTGCGCTACTCGCGCGGAAAGAGTCCGGAGAACGCCACCACGTACGATCGCTTCAACGCGCTCGCCCTCACTGTGCGCGATCGGCTGGCCGGCCCTTGGGTTGGCACCCAGAACGCCTACTACGAAAGAGACGTCAAGCGCGCCTATTACTTGTCCGCCGAGTACCTACTCGGGCGCGTGCTGGGAAACAACTTGATGAACATGGGCTTGCTCGAGGAAGCGCACCAGGTCCTCGAGGAGGAAGGGGTGGACCTAGACGCTCTGCTCGAAACCGAGGTCGACCCCGGCTTGGGCAATGGAGGACTGGGGCGGCTCGCTGCCTGCTTTCTGGATTCGATGGCCACCCTCGGCCTTCCCGGCTTCGGCTACGGGATCCGCTACGAGTTTGGGATCTTCGCCCAGGACATCGTGGGCGGCTATCAGGTGGAGCGAGCGGATGAGTGGCTCAAGTTCGGCAATCCTTGGGAAATCGTTCGGCCGGAGCGGTCGGTCGCGGTGCGCTTCTATGGGCGCGTCGAGCACGAGGTCGGCGCCGATGGTCTGCCGCTGAGCCGGTGGGTTGATAGCAGGACCGTCCTGGGGGTGCCGTACGACGTGCCGATCGCCGGATACGGCCTGCACACGGTGAACACTCTGCGCCTTTGGCAGGCCCGCGCGAGCGAGGAATTCGACCTGCGCGTCTTCAACGACGGTGACTACGAGCGCTCGGTGGTCGAGAAGAATGCCTCGGAAGTGATCTCCAAGGTCCTCTATCCCAACGACAACTTTCTCGCCGGGAAGGAGCTGCGCCTGAAGCAGCAGTATTTCTTCACCGCCTGCTCCATCGCGGACATCGTTCGGCGATTCTTGAAGACGCACTCCGACTTTCGCGACTTCCCCAGCCGCGTTGCGATCCAGCTCAACGACACGCACCCGGCGATTTCGGTGGTGGAGTTGATGCGGGTGTTGGTGGACGAAAAAAAGGTCCCCTGGGAAATGGCGTGGGAGATCACGGTCTCCGTCTTCGGTTACACCAACCACACGCTGCTGCCCGAGGCGTTGGAGAGATGGCCGGTCAACCTATTCGAGCGGCTGCTTCCCAGGCACTTGGAGATCATTTACGAGATCAACTCGCGCTTTTTGCGACAGGCCGCGGCGCGGTACGCCGCGGATCCCGACAAGCTCGAGCGATTGTCGATCTTCGAAGAGGGGCCGGAGAAGCACCTTCGGATGACCAATTTGGCGGTGGTGGCCTCGCACAGCATCAACGGCGTGGCTGAGCTGCACACCGAGCTGCTGCGCCGGACAGTGCTGCGCGACTTTGCCGAGCTCTTCCCGGAGCGCTTCAACAACAAAACCAACGGCGTCACCCCGCGCCGGTGGTTGGCCTTCTGCAACCCGCGGTTGGCGAAGCTGATCAGCTCGCGGATCGGCGAGCGATGGATCACCGATTTGAGCCGGCTTCGCGAGCTGGAGCCCTTGGTTGAAGATCCGCAGTTCGTCGCCGATTTCCGCGCGGTGAAGCGCGCCAACAAAGAGCAGCTGGCGGCGTACGTCCGGGATCAGCAATGGCTCAGCCTAAAACCGGACGCCATCTTCGACGTGCAGATCAAGCGCCTTCACGAGTACAAGCGCCAGCTGCTCAACGCCATCCACGTCGTCTCGCTCTGGATCCGCGCCAAGCAGGAGCCGGCCTCGATCTTTCACCCGCGCGCATTCATCTTCGGCGGCAAGGCCGCGCCCGGCTACCACAACGCTAAGTTGATCATTCGATTGATCAACGGGATCGCTCAAGTGGTGAATGGAGAATCGGAAAATACCGGCATCCAGGCGGTCTTCTTGCCCAACTACCGCGTCTCTTTGGCCGAGCGCATCTTCCCGGCGGCGGACGTCTCGGAGCAGATCTCGACCGCGGGCAAGGAAGCGTCCGGCACCGGGAATATGAAGTTCGCCCTCAACGGAGCGCTCACCATCGGAACACTGGACGGCGCGAACATCGAGATTCGAGATGCGGTGGGGCACGAGAACTTCTTTCTCTTCGGCCTCGATGCCCAGCAGGTCCAGCTGCGTCGAAGCACCGGGTATCGGCCCGGCGAGATCTACGAAGCCGAACCGCTGCTGAAGCAAGCCCTCGACCTGATCGCCTCCGGATTCTTTTCGCCCGAGGATCCCCGCCTCTTCCAGCCTTTGATCGACTCTTTGCTCAACGAAGATCCCTACTTCTGCTTGGCGGACTTTGCTTCCTATGCCCGCACGCAGGAGCAGGCCGCGCGCGCCTACCTCGACGGGGACGGTTGGGCCAAAAAGGCAATCCTCAACGTTTCGCGGGTGGGCCAGTTCTCCTCCGATCGAACCATCCGGCAGTACGCGGACGAGATCTGGAACATCTGCCCAGTCGAGCTGCCGCCCTGAGTCGACGGGCAATCGAAGGCGAGTGGTTTCTTCGGTGCCCGACTGCGCTGTTGTAGGAGAGCGTTGAGCGAGCAACATGGCGCCGGGGTGGGAGGTGTGCAATCGGGCGGCTGCGGCGAAAATAGCCTCGTCATTCGGAGTTGTGAGAATGAGCGACAGGCGGCGGTGCAAAATCCTGGTGGTCGAGGACGACGACGACATCCGGGACTCGCTCAAAGAGCTGCTCGAGGAAGAGGGATACCGCGTGGACACCGCCGCCAACGGGCAGCAGGCGCTGGTCAAGCTGCAGGAGCAGGAGCTGCCGCAACTCATCCTGCTCGATCTGATGATGCCGGTGATGGACGGATGGCAGTTCCAAAAAGAGCTGCGCGCCGTTCCCAGTCTGGCGCGCTTGCCGGTGATCGTCATCTCCGCCAGCAAGTTCTCCCGCGAGCCGCTCAACGCCGCCGCGTTCATTCCAAAACCCCTGGACGCCGGCGTTCTGCTGGAGACGATCGAGAGCTTCCTCTCGGATGGCCAGCGCGCGCTCAACGTGCGCTGAACGCTTCGGGAAAAACCCGCCTCAGCCCAGGTGACACACCGGCCCGCCAAACAGCCTGTCCACCGAGGCGAGCAGCTCATCGGTCACCTGTACCTTCAGCGGCGTGGCAATCAGCGCTTCCGCCTCCCCGGGCATCACCACCAAGAAGGCCACTTGCGTCGGGCCCTGCCACTGGCGCGCCAGCTCGACGAGCTCGGTCAGCCGAGCCTCGGTCACTCGATCCGCCGAAACCCTCAGCTCCAGGCGCTTGAGCCTCTTTTCCCGGACCTCGCGCAGGAGCTGAATCTCCTCGGCGATGATCTCTCCGACCGGCTGCTCTTCATCTCGCTGGTTGAGCTGCACCGTACCGGTGACCAGCACCGGCTCGTCGCTCTTGAGCAGGGGCTCCCAATTCTCGTAGCCGGCCCGGCCGCTGGCACGCGACCAGCGCCCATCGCTTCCGACCGCCGAACGACCGCCTTCCTTGCCCGGGAAACACACCACCGGCACAGAGCCGGTGAGATCCTCGAGCGTCACCCAGGCCATTCGCTTTCCGGCCTTGGTGGGCCGCTCGCGCAGCGCAGAGATGATTCCGGCAACGGTCACTCTTTCGTCGCGGCGCGCGCTCTGCACCGAGGCCGCCGAGCGCGCGTACCGCCGAAGCTCTTTCTGGTACTGATGCAGCGGGTGACCCGAGACGTAGAAGCCGATGGACTCTTTTTCGAATGCCAACCGCTCTTTCTCAGGCCACTCGTCTACCGAGCGGTCGTTGCCGTTGCTCGCGTTGCGCGGGGCGTGTTCTTCCGCCGCGCCTCCCAGCAATCCCAAAAAAGAGCTCTGACCGACCAGGCGATCCCGCTGGGATGAGGATCCGCGCTCCAGGGCGCGGTCGATCGATTCGAAAAGCTGCCGCCGGGGCTTCCGTTCGAAATCAAAAGCGCCCGCCTTGACCAGGGCTTCGATCACCTTGCGGTTCACGCGGCGGGAGTCCACGCGCTCGCAGAAGTCGAACAGATTCTGAAAACGCCCTGCGGCGCGGGCCTCCAGCACCGCTTCGATCGCCGCCTCTCCGACGCCCTTGATCGCCCCGAGGCCGAAGCGGATCCGGCCCTCCACCACGCCAAACTCCAGGTCGGAGTGATTGACGTCCGGGGGCAAAACCTCTCGGCCCGCCGCGCGCGCCTCGGCGATGTAGGAAACGACCTTGTCGGTGTTGTCTTTTTCCGACGTGAGCAGCGCGGCCATGAATTCCAGCGGGTGGTGCGCCTTGAGCCACGCCGTCTGGATGGTGATCAAGCCGTAGGCGGCCGAGTGGGACTTGTTGAACCCGTACTCGGCGAATTTTTCCATCAGGTCGAAGATCTCGCCGGCGACTTTGGGATCGACGCCGTTGCGCGCGCAGCCCTCGAGAAAGCCCGCTCGCTCCTGCTGCATCACCTGCGCCTTCTTCTTCCCCATCGCCCGGCGCAAAAGGTCCGCCCGCCCGAGCGAGTAGCCGCCCAGGACCTGCGAAATCTGCATCACCTGCTCCTGGTAGACGATCACGCCGTAGGTGTCCTTGAGGACGGGTTCGAGGCTCGGGTGCGGGTAGGTCACCTTCTCCCGTCCGTGCTTTCGGTTGATGAAGACATCCACCATGCCGGAATCCAGAGGGCCAGGTCGATAGAGCGCACCCGCGGCGATCACGTCCTCGAATCGCGAGGGCCGCAGCTTGCGCACCATCTCGGTGAAGCCCGACGATTCCATTTGGAAAATGCCCGCGGTGTCGCCGCTGGAAATCAGCTCGTAGCTCGCTGGATCATCGAGCGGAATCTGGTGGGGCTGCAGGCGCTGGTCCTCGGGTCGAGCGCAGTTGATCAGCTGCAGCGCGTGCTGGATCACCGTCAGTGTCTTCAGACCCAGGAAATCAAATTTAACCAGCCCGGCGGCTTCGACCTCGTCCTTGGCGAACTGAGTCACCAACACCTTTTCACCCGGCGCCTGATAGACGGGGACGTATTCCCACAGCGGCCGATCGGCGATCACCACTCCCGCTGCGTGCACCCCTGCTTGTCGATGCAGCCCCTCCAGGGCCATGCCGACCTCCAGCACCTCCTTCGAGGTCACTTGCCTGCCGCCGTCCGGCGCTCCGAGCACCGAGGGTTTTTCGATCATCTCTTTAAGCCGGGGCTCCATCTCGATCGCATCCTTGAGCGAGATGTTCAAAACGTCCGGCACCAGCTTGGCGATGCGGTCGCCCTCGGAATAGGGCAATCCGTAAACGCGGCAAACGTCGCGAATCACGCTCTTGGCCTTGAGTGAGCCGAAGGTGATGATCTGCCCTACGTTGTTCTCGCCGTACTTGCGCGAGACGTACTGGATCACCTCCTCGCGACGAGCCTGGCAAAAATCGATGTCGAAATCCGGCATCGACACCCGTTCTGGGTTCAAGAATCGCTCGAACAGCAGGTTGAACGGGATGGGGTCCAAATCGGTGATGCGAAGCGCATACGCGACCAGCGACCCCGCGCCCGAGCCTCGCCCGGGGCCCACCGGGATGCCCTGTTGCTTTGCCCAGTTGATGAAGTCCTGGACGATCAGAAAGTAGCTGGAAAAGCCCATCTTCGAGATGACGGACAGCTCCAGGTGGAGGCGGCCCAGATAGACGTCCCGATCGACCTGATAGGGCAGCTCGCAGAACCTCCGCTCCAGCCCCCTCGTGGCGAGCTCGGTCATGTACGAGTCCGGGCTGTGGCCATCCGGTACCCGAAATGATGGAAGCAGCGCCTTTCCCAGCTGGAGCTCGAGCGTCACCATCTCGGCGATCCGCTGCGTGTTGTCGACCGCCTCCGGCGCATCCGAAAAGTAGGCGCGCATTTCCTCGGGGCTCATCACGTACAGCCGGTCCGTCGTTTGGCGCATCCGCTTGCTGTCGGCGAGCGTCTTGCCCGAGGCGATGCACATCAAAAGCTCGTGAGCTTTGGCGTCCTCTCGCTTGACGTAGTGAGCGTCTGCTGTGGCCACCAAGGGAATGGCGCAGTCCCGCGCGAGCTGCTTGAGGTTGGCGTTTGCCTTTTCCTGCTCTGGAAGCCCGTTCGACTGGATTTCGAGGAAGAAGTGGCCCGGATCGAAGATCTCCTTGTATTCGAGCGCGGCGCGGCGCGCGTGGTCCATGTCTCCGCGCAAGCAAGCCGAGGTGACCTCGCCTCCCAGGCAAGCGGTGAGCGCGATCAGGCCTTTGGAGTGCTCCTTGAGGGCAAGCTTGTCGATTCTGGGGTGGTAATAGAAGCCGTCCATGAAGGCGGTGGAAACGAGGTAACGCAGATTCGCGTAGCCTTCGTCGTTCTTGGCCAGCAGGATGAGGTGATTGGAGATCTTATCCGTCCGATCGGCGCGTCCTTTAGGGCCGGCGACGTACGCCTCAGTTCCCAGGATGGGCTTGATGCCCGCCTCCTTGGCTTTTTTGTAGAAATCTACCGCCCCGAACATGTTCCCATGATCGGTGACCGCGACCGAGCTCATCCCCTTCTCTCTGACCACTCGGATCAGGTCCTTCATTCGGATCGCTCCGTCGAGGAGCGAATAAAGGGTGTGCAAATGGAGATGGGTAAAGGACATGAGCTCGAAGAGTTGAGTGGGGCGGGGACTCGACAAGATACGCGGCAGGTCTGACGCATACAACCGCGGCGGCGCGGCGCAGCCGAAGCATTTGACAGAGACCGCCGAGGCTGGAAACTGCGCCGGTGCCCGCCGAGCGACGCGCTCCGATGCCTGCCCTCGCCCCGGCCGAGCGGCGCCGACACGGCCGTTACTTCACGCCAGGTGAGCTGGTTGACTTCACGTTGGAGCTGGCAACTCGGTGGCTTCCGCGTTCCGGGCCAATCGCGATCATCGACCCCGCCTGCGGAACCGGCGCCTTCCTGCTCCGGGCGCGGCAGTTTTGTCCCGCGGCGTCGCTTTTCGGATTGGAGATATCGCCCGAGCTGGCCGAGAGCTGCCGCGAAAATGTTCCACAGGCGCGCATCTCGACCGGCGACGCGCTGCGGGGCGGGGCCGAGTCGCTGGTCAAGCAGATCCCCGTGGGCGCTTTCGAGCTCTGGATTGGGAACCCGCCGTACAACGGCACATCTTCCATCCTCCAAGACAAGCGCGCATACGCTCGCCTCAGGGCCCTGCTCAACGCGGCCTTTGCCTTGCCGCGGGGAACCAGCCTTCGAGACGACTACGCTTTCTTCCTGCTCTTTGCCGCTGCTCGCCTGGCTCGCACAGAAGGCGCGCTGGCATTCGTCACCAGCGCCACGCTGCTGGATTCTTTTCTCTATGCCCCGCTGCGGGGATCGCTCCTCGATTCGCTGGCGCTGCGCGAGGTGATCGATCTCGGCAGGAGCGTCTTCGCCGGGACCAGGGTCCGCACCTGCGTGACCGTTTGGACTTCCAGCCGAAAAAGCTCGAGGGCGCGGTTCCGCATCAGGAGCGCGGCGCGCGAGGGGGAGCCGTTTCGCCGCTCGGACTTGGGCCCGGCCGCTCTGTTGCAGCCGCGCCCGCCGGAGTACTTGCTGCGTTCTATCGACGCGGCCGCCGAGGCCCTCGACGCGCAGTGGCGTCGGCACGGCGAGGTGCTTTCGTCCCTGCTGCCGATCAGCTTTCCGGGTCTGAAGACGCGCTTCGATGAGCTGCTCGTGGACGAAAATCCCGAGCGCCTCCTGGGTCGGCTGAACGCGTTTGTCAAAGCGCCAGCGGACGGGCTGCGCTCCTTCGCTGAGGCCTTCGGAATCCCCGAGCGCTGCCTGGAAAAGCTGGCCCGCCTTCACGCCTCTGTCCGCGGCCTGGCGATCGATCCGTCCAAGGTGCGGCCATTCCTGCGCTACGCCGGCAAAAGGCACTGCGCAGGCATTCCCGCCAGCGCGCGCGCCTTCTGCTTTCTCGACCGCCGACTGATCCCGCGGGGCGATCACCGGCTCCGCGGCGACTACGATCCGCACGCTTGCCCCGCGAAGCTGCTCTACAACGCGCGCGAGCTACCGATGTCCGCTCTGCTGATCGAGGAAACCGCTTGCATCCACGACCACCGGCACAGTCGCTTTGCCCCGCTCTTGGCGCCGGCGCTTCTGGTAGAGCGCGGCCTGCGCTGGGCGCGAAGCGGCCGCGAGTTGGGACCGAACGCGCCGAATCTTTCACCGGCCGGCTTGGCGTTCGCCGAGCGCTCGGGGGGAGCTTTGGCCGTCTTTCGCAGAATCGCCGACTTCATCAACTCGCGCGAGGTCCAGGAAATTTGGGCGCCGGTTTTCGGCACCACCCGCGAGCTGCCGATACCGGTTCAACGTTGGATCGCGGAGTCGCCGCTCGTCGCCTCGAGCAGAATCGGCGGCCCAAGCCGGATAGGAATGCAAACAGCGGCGCTGGCCACTGCGCGGCGTTGACGTGGCCCCGCGGCCGGAAGCAGATTCCTTTAGATGTAGCCGAACCGCCGGCGGAGGAGCCACTCGGTTCCCAGCAGCGCCACCAAGGTGATCAAGTAGTACCAGCGATCCCAGATCGGTTCGTCTTTGCTTCGACCCACCTCGACCACCGGGGGATCGAGCAGCGGTATTTCGGGCAGGGAACCTTGCGCGAGCGCGTAGGCCTTGCCGCCGGTGGCGCGCGCGATCTGCTCGAGAATATCCGCTCGCACGGAGGCGTCCGAGAGCTCCGGTCCCACCGCCCGCACGGCAACTGCGTCTTCTCCTTCCCCGAGCGATTTTTCTCCCTTGTTCGCCCAGGCGAGTATTTTGTAGGCGCCTGGCTCCGGGGGCGGGAACTCGAGGCGGCTCATGCCGTCCGGCCCGGTGGTGGAACGCTGCGTCGCAACGGAGCGCTGCGCCTTCACTGAAAACAGCTCCACCCGGACCTCCGCCTCGGCCGCCGGCTGGTAGTCGGGCGTGCGCGCCGCCACGACGACGCCGATCGGCTTTCCCGGTTCCACCGATGGGGGATCTGCAGTGACAGTGAGCGTGGTCAGATCGGGATCCCGCACCAGCCAGCGCAGTGCATTGCCCCAGAATCGATCGTAGAGGCGCGAGGGAGATCCGCTGACGTGCGAGGCGAACGCCCAATACCAGCTTGAATCAACGGTCAACGCCATCGCCCGCCCGCGGCCGTACTCCCAAAGCGCGAGCACGGGAGCATTTTTCCCATCCAAGGTCTGGAATGGATGGTCGAGCAGCACGGTCGCCCCCGGCTTTACGCGCGTGAGGTTGGCGCCGGGTATCGCGGGCAACGTCGACCAGGCCTGCTCGGTATTGGCGGCGCCTTGCGAGAACGACGTGACCGGATGCCGCAAGCCTTCTGGAGTGAGTCGGGGCTTGAAGGAGTCGACCGTGGCTGGTCTGCCCGCCGGCTCGACCGGCATCGCTTGACCCAGCACGGGAAAATTCGACCTTCCCTCGCCGAAGGCATGATCGCCGCCGATCATCAGGAACCCGCCGCCGTTGTGGACGTAGCGCTCCAGGTTTTTCTCGTAGAGCGCCACCGACAAGCTCGGATCCGTGTACCCGAAGTTCTGGAAGATGACGACGTCGAAGGTGTCGAGCTTGGCGTCGAAGATCTCCTCCATCGGAAACGGAATCAACGACAGCTCGCGGTCGCTCATCACCTGCGGCTCGGAGGAGAGCGTGCGCAGGATGTAGAAGCTGACCAGGTCGACATTTGCGTCTTGGCGCAAAAGCCCTCGCAAAAATCTCTCGTCCCACGAGGGGCGGCCGACCACGAGCAGGACGCGAACCCGGTCGCGGATCACCTTGAGGGCAAACGAACGAGTGTTGTTCTCGATGACTACCTCCTGGGGGAAAACGGGCACCGAGGCGGTGTAGACGAATCGTCCCGTCTGGTCCGGAGAAATGTTGAATGAGACCGTGTGGACCTCGTCGTCCGAGGCGAGCTGGATGCTCTTGCTTGCCACTGTTTGCCCCTCGCGGCGAAGCACCACCGGAACCGTCTGTCCCTTGAATCCCCGACCTCGAATTTCGACTTCGACGGCAATCGAATTGCGCACGAAGGCAAAGTCGTCGACCTTGATCTGCTCGACCGCGAGGTCCTTGAGGCCCTGGCTGCCCACCACAAAGGTGGAGACCGGCACCTGGTAGTCGACCAGCGCAGCTCGCCCCCTTCCTGCGACGCCTGCGGCGAGGTCGGCGTTGTCGGCGCCGTCGGAAAACAGCAGCACGCCGGAGAGCTTTTTCGAGGCGGTGCTCTGCTCGCCGGATTTCACCGAGCGCAGCGCGGACAACAGGTCGGTCCGGGGACCTCGAGCCGCTTGAGAGCGCAGGGTTTGCGGAGTTATCGGAGCCAGCTCCGGATCGAAGCCGTAGTACTCGATGGTGAAGCGATCCTGGAGCGCGGACAGCTGGGACGAGACCGATTCCAAGTAATCGGCCACCTCCGACAGTCGCGATTTGCCGCCCGGCACGGCGGGAAAGTTCATCGATGCCGAGCGGTCGACCAGCACCGCAATGCGATTCTTGACGTGAGCGACCTGGAGGTTGCGCACGCCGGGCTCGAACAGGAAGAACGCTGCGGCAACGCCCGCGCCGATTCGCAGCCCCCACAAGACAATCCGCCGGCGAAGCTCGGGCTCGCGCTGCAATCCGATCGCCGCGAGTAGAACGCCCGCCGCGAGCAGGGCGCCGAGCAAACCCAGCGTCCAGGGCGAAAGCGGCGACAGGCTCACCAATTTCCAGGCATTGAATGGGGTCGAGTTCATCCAATTACCGAATTGCGGGACCCGGATGTTCCATTCGCATCTGCCACCTGCCGCTCCAACTCACCGCCTCTTGTTCATGATCAGCGGCAGGTGCACCGCATCATCTTTGTAATCGAGGCAGAGAGCATACATGCACACGTTGATTCCCAGGCGGAAGGCCAGCTCCCTTTGCGGCTCGCCGCCGGGCGATACTTCGAATTCGTAGTCGCCGCCCTCGTCGCGGTTCCAGGCGCCGGCAAGGTCATTTTGGGAGTAGATCACCGCGGCGCGCCGCCCGAGGCTGCACACTTCCAGCTGAGGTCGATTGAGGAGCCGCCCGGCCGCCGAGTCGAGCATGAAGTACGTCTTGAAGATGACGTGGCTGGAAGGCAGCAAGGCAAGCGGATTTCTCGGCAGCACCCGCGCCATCTCGCGGCGAAATCCCCGGTCGAAGCCAGTGCCATTTGAGACGTCGTTGGCGTCGGCGAGCATGAATCCGCCGAAGGTGAGATATCGGCGAAGATTTTCAATTTCCGCCGCCGAAAGCGGCGGCAAGTCCCCTTCCCCGCCGAGGTACAAGAACGGGTACTCGAAGAGCTTCGGGCTGCTGAGAGGAAAGGCGCGGGCGTCGGGTACCACTTCCACCGAGGTACGGCGCTGTAGCTCCCAGGCAAGCCGCCGCAGCCCGGAAAGTCGACCATCCCAACGACCGCCATGTTGCGCCACCGCGGGAATGAATCGAGCGCTGTCGCCGAAGGCAAATGCCCGCCGCGCGAACAGCGGCAGCGCCGCGATTGCTCGAAGAATCGCGCGCCTGCCGATCGGATCGCTCACCATCGCCCTCTATATACCGTCGACGAGGCTTGCGATTCCCCGGTATAGAGTAGGGCCATGGCGAAAGGGCAGCCTTCGAAGGCGGCGTCCGGCTCGAAGCTAAAGAACGCCTGGAAGTTGTACAATGCCGGGGATGTGGTCGCGGCCCGCCGGGAGGCGAAGGCGGTGCTCGCGGATTCACCGAGCGCTGCAGATGCCGAACAGGCAAAAGAGCTCATCGAGCGCACCGGAGTTCCAAGGTTCGCATGGTACCTGGCGATGTTGGCGGCAGCGTTGATCTTGACGATGATCGCGATAGGGATTGCCCACCACTGAGGTTATCCTTTCCGAGCCGCATGGGACAACCGAAGCGCAAAGAGAAGAACATTGCCCCCGTCGATCTGTCACCGCCCGCGCCTGCAGCCGTTGAGCCGCAGCGGTCCGAAGCGCCGGGCGGCTGGAAGAAACCCGCTGGAATGGGTTGGGTCGGATGGTCGGTGCTTGCCGCTGGGCTGCTGCTGATCAACCTACCCCTGCTTCACCGGCTGGTGCGACCTGCGCCGGAGGCGACGGTAGCTCTTCCGTACGAGGATGACTTCTCGTCGCCCTCGACCGTGGCGGCACACTACTTCTCAACCGGAGGGCAATGGCGAACGCAGGCCGGCGAGCTGTTTTCTCCCGGCGTGAAGAACAATGCCCTCTGGCTCAAGGCCAAGCTTCCGCAAAATGTGGTGATCGATTTTGACGTGCGCTGCGCCTCTGCGGAAGGAGACATCCGCGTGGAGGTATTCGGCAACGGCGTCGACCACCTGTCGGGCTACGAGCTGATTCAAGGCGGGTGGAACAACACGCTGTCCGCCATCGCGCGGCTGAACGAGAACGGCCGTTCGCTGACGCAGCTGCAGGCGGAGGCTCAGCAGATCGCGGCCCGCCGGGGGCTTCGCAGCACGGGCCTGGTGGAGACGGGGGTGTTCAAAGCCGATACGCCGATGCGCGTCGAAGCTCATTCCGCGGTTCGCCCTCAGAAGAAATACCATTGGAGAATCGAGCGCCGCGGCTCGATCCTGCGTTGGAGCATCGACGGGCAGCCCTTCCTCGAATTGGCCGACCCGTTCCCTCTGGTCGGACCCCGGCACGATCGATTCGGCTTTTCCAGCGCCGAGTCGGACATCTTCTACGACAACCTGCGGATAGTCGCGCTGGAGGGTCCAGCTGCCGCGGGGCCACCGTTGCCCGCGCAGGCCGCGCCCGCTCCACGGCCCCCGCCGGGGCCGTTCGCCGATAACTTCGAGCGAACGGATGTCGGTCCGGATTGGCTGGCCACCGATCCTTCATCAGCGCGGATTGAGCAGGGCAGCCTCACCCTTCAGCAGGCTCACAACCATCCGATCTGGCTCACCCGACCCATCCCCGCCAATGCATCGATCGAGTTCGACTGCTGGTCGGAGAGCCCAGATGGGGATTTGAAGGTGGAGGCCTGGGGAGATGGCGGCTCCTATCACTTGGGACCACCGAACTCGGCGTACGTCTCGACGGGATATGTCTTCATCTTCGGCGGCTGGCGAAACACGACGTCGGTGCTCGCACGGCATTCGGAGCACGGCGCCGACCGAGCGGCGCGGACCGACTTCAAAGTGCAGCCTGGAAAGCACTACCACTGGAAGATTACGCGCCAGGGCAATCGCGTGGCCTGGGATGTCGATGGGCAGAGCTTTCTTTCACTGAACGATCCCTCGCCGCTCAACGGACCGGACCATCAGTTCTTCGCGTTCTCCGACTTCGAGGCGAAGGTGCACTTCGACAACTTGCGGATCGAGGCGCTCTGAAGCAGGCGTTGTCCTGCAACGCTGGTCAGCTCTAGCCGCTCTCTCCCGTCCTTGCCGCCGCTCCTCTACAGCTGGCCTGATACGCGCCGAGGCGCTCTCGATAGTGCCTTTCAGTGACGCGATCCGTGCCCTCTGGTATCAGCTCTAGGGCGCGGTTTTCCGCGGCGATGGCTTCCTCGCAGCTTTTGAGGGCAAAGGCGATCGCCGCATACGTATTCCAGGCAGGCGAACTCCATGGAGCCAGCTCCAGGGCTCGTTTCGCCAGCGGCAACGCGGCCAGGTATTTCTTTTGGTCCACGTAAAGGCACGCCAGGCTGTGGGCGGCAAGAGCATTTTGCGCTCCGAGCGACGTCGCCTTCTTTAACGCTTGCTCTTGCTCTGCGGCCGAATGGCCCGCCGACTTCAATGCCTGCGCGAGCATCACCCACGCCTGGTCGCTCTCTGGATGCGCGGCGACGCCTTGTCTGGCCAGTTGTTCGACCATTGAAGGTTGTAGCTCGCTCATGCTGGACAGCGCCGAAACGTTGCCAGGATCCTGCCGCAGCGCTTCGTCCACCTCGCGCCGAGCAAACTGAAACCGCTCTACCCTCTCGCCTTCGAAGCTCTGCATGGTCGAAAGGACGAGATGTGCCCGCAGTGCGTGGACTTCGGCATCGGTCAAGGATCGCCCGCTGATCGGAGCTTCTACCGGCGGTACCCGAACGGTGTAGGTCTGGTACGCGCGGTAATGGTCGAGCTCGTGATCGAGGCGATCCAATTGCAATCCCTCGAACGCCCGGTTCCACGCGGACTCGAATTGCTCGCCGTTGACCAGTCGTTGCTGGAAATCGCTGAACTGTTCCAACTTGCGGTTCATCAGCCAATGCACCAACAACCAGGCGCCTGCGTAGAGCCGCTGCGGATCGATCTCTTCGGGAGTTTCATTCGTCCAGGCAAGGACATCTTGAGCTCGAGCACGGTGTGGTCGAAGCAGCCGATCGTTGGCGTATCCCACCGTCGCGCGCGAGCCGTCGTCGGAAATCTCGATCGTCTCCAGGTAGCTGGCGATTCCTTCGGAAAACCAACGCGGCTGCTGGAGCAGGAAGTAAGCACTGAGGTGATGCGACAGCTCGTGCTTAAGCGTCATTCCGATTCCTCGCGACTGCCAACCGCTCTCTCCCGGCTTACCGTAGAAGAGGATGAAGGAGCTGAAATCTCCGCGCACGAAGAGGCCGGTGAAATCCATGCCGAACATCTGCTGGAACTCGAGGTCGTCCCGCAGGACGAACGCCGGGAGATTATCCCTGGGAGGTTTTGCATGAGGCCAAGCAGCGGCGAGCAGCGCCGCTCTGGTGCGTTCGAGGTACAGCGCCGTCTCGCGCGCATCGTCGGACGAGAGATCCGTCTGCAAGGTGTAATGGGCGGTGCGGATCTCGATCCAGGGGCGCCCACCCTCGGCCGGAGAGCGCCCGGCACGAGGCCCTGCGCAAGCTGTCGCGACGAAAGCTGCCAGGGCTGCGCACCTGGGAACGGATTGCAATTCTCGCCTCACTAAGTCCAGCCCCGCGACTCTAGCTCTTTTCCGTCGCCACCAGGTCGAAGTCGGGGATCTCCTTGCGCACGTGCTCGCGGATTCGCGAGATCAGGTTCGCTTCGATCTGACGCGCGCGCTCGCGGCTGATCCCGTAATTGTCGCCGATCTGCTGCAGCGTGAGCGGCTCGTCGGCCATCAGTCGCTTCTCGAAGATGAAGCGCTCCTTGTCCTGCAGACCCTTGGCGAACTCGGCGAGCTTGTCGCGGAAAAGGCGCTTGAGCTCCTCGTTTCCGAGGCGGATGTCGGCCGGGACGCCTTCAGCCGAGAGGAAGCGCTCGCCGCGGGTAGCGGTGCCGACCTCGCCGACCGGCGCATCGAGCGACACGTCATCGTGGCCGAGGCGCTGATCCATCTCCACCACATCCTGCTCGGTGACGTTGAGTCGCTCCGCAAGGAGCTTGGGACTGGCCTCGAATCCCTGGGAGGTGAGTCGATCCTGCTCCTGGCGAAGCTTGAAGAAGAGCTTTCGTTGAGCCTCGGTGGTCCCAAGCTTTACCAGCCGCCAATTGTCCATGATGTAGCGAAGGATGTACGCGCGGATCCACCACGCGGCGTAGCTGGAGAGCTTCACCCCGCGGTTCGGGTCGTACTTCTTCACCGCCTGCATCAGCCCAATGTTCCCCTCCTGGATGAGATCGAGCAGCGAGAGCGGGTTTCGGTGGTATTCGTTGGCGATCTTCACCACCAGCCGCAGGTTCGAAGCGACGAGCCGGTAGGCGGCTTTGAGGTCTCCGGTGCTCTGGTACTTCTGCGCCAGCGCATGCTCCTCGTCCCGGCTGAGCAGTGAGTGGCGATGCACCTCGGCCATGTAGAGTTGAAGGGGATCCCGGGTCTCCAGCGCCCGGCTTTCGCGGCGAGCCAGCGCAGTCGAGTCGGCCCGCGGCGGCACCAAGGCCTCGGCGGCCTCGTCGCCAAAGTCTTCGGGACGGACTTCGGCCGCCTCCGCCTCCGACGGCGCTCGCTGGCTGGCCGAAGCCGGTCGGGCAGCTTTGGCCTTCGGGCGCGCGCGCTTTGGCTTTCGATCGGACGGGGCTGGTTTGGTCCGAGCCTTGCTCCTCGCCATTTCAGCCCGATGTATAGCCAAGAGTCAGCGAGAGTTGCCATGAGATCACGGCAAAGCTATGCCCTCGTTCGATGGTTGAAACCCACATCGAGTCCCAGTCGGAAGGCGCGCCATCAAGCGAAGAGCCGAAGCAGCCGCACGACTACGTGGCAGAAATCGGATTCGATCAGCTCGACATTTCACCCCCGCTGCGGCGGGCGATCGCCGAGAGGGGCTACGTTCATCCCACCCCGGTGCAGGCGAGAGTCCTCGAGCCGATAAAACAGGGCCGAGACCTCATCGTTCGCTCGAAGACGGGCACCGGCAAGACGGCCGCCTTCGGAATTCCCATCTTGGAGAGGCTGGCGGACGGCGAGCGAAGCGTGAGGGCGCTCATCCTTTGCCCCACCCGCGAGCTCGCATTGCAGGTGGCGACCGAGATTTCAGATCTCGGCAAGTACCGCGATTTGAAGGTGACTGCCATCTACGGCGGCGCCTCGATGAAAGCGCAGGAGACGGCGCTCAGTCTCGGCAGCGCGATCATCGTTGGAACGCCGGGAAGGATTTACGATCACATTCGGCGCAAGAACTTGAACCTGAGCTCCTGCGACTGCGTCGTCCTCGACGAGGCGGACGAGATGTTGAATCAGGGGTTCTACGAAGAAGTGACCCGAATTCTCGATTGCCTGCCTGCCAGCAAGCAAGTGCTGCTGTTCTCCGCGACCGTTCCGCCGGACATCGAGAACCTGATCAACCGATACGCTCGAGACCCCGAAGCGTTGCTGCTCTCGGGCGACGTCCTCACTGTGGAGCACATCCACCACGTTCGCTACGACGTGTCCGACGCCTACCCCAAGCCGCGAAATCTGATCTACGTCCTCGAGCTGGAGGAGCCGGAGAACGCGATCATCTTCTGCAACACCAAGGATGATACCGCGCTCGTCACGGCGGTTCTCAACCGCAATGGCTTCGACGCCGAGCTGCTCAACGGAGACTTGCCGCAGAAAGAGCGCGAGCGGGTGATGGCGAAGGTGAAGCGCGGCGAGGTGGCGTTCATGGTGGCCACCGACATCGCCGCGCGCGGAATCGACATCTCTGACCTGGGACACGTGATCAACTACTCGCTCCCCGAAGATCCCGCGGTGTACCTGCACCGAGTCGGACGAACGGGTCGGATCGGCAAAAAGGGAATCGCCCTCAACCTCGTCAGCGGTCGCGAGCTGACCACCTTGAGCGCGCTGGAGAAGCGTTACGGAATCGCCTTCGAGAAGCGCCCCATGCCTTCTCCGGATGAGGCGATCCGCCTCTGGACGGAACGGCACGTCCGCGAGATCCGGGATGGCGCGGCCGGAAGCGTGTACGAGGGCTTGCTCCCGTTGGCAAGCCAGCTGCGCCAGCGGGACGATGCAGATGACCTGGTCGCTTTTTTGCTGAAGTATTTCTTCACCCACCATCGGATGGAAAAGGTCCAGGCGGCCAAGGAAGAGCCGCCGCTGCGCGAATCCAGTGTTCCCACCCCAGAGTCGCGCAGTCGGCGACAGCGCCGGCGCAAGCAGGAGCGTCCGCCGAGCAGCGACGGTCCGGAAAGGCCGCGCCGTCCGAAAGCGCGAACCCACAGCGACGCCGCAGCCGGCTCGCCCGCGGAGGGGCCGAGCGAGGCACGCCATCCGATGCTCTGGATCAACCTTGGAAAATCGGACGGGCTGGATTCGTCGGGGTTGACCTCTGCAGTGGAAGCCGTCGGCGCGCCTGCGGGCAAGGTACGCCGCGTGTCGCTGCGAACAACGTACAGTTATCTCGTCGTCGACGAAGCGGACGTTCCCGCCTTTGAAGCGCTCAGCGGCAGAGCTCACGGTGACAAACTGATCCGCATCGAGCGCGCGAAGAAGCGATCGAGGGAGTGAGGGCTATCCGCTGGACGCTGCATCAACCGTGGCCGTGAGGCTCGGCACCCTCGCGAGCGCGCTGGTAATGCCGCCTCGCTTTCGCCCGATTTCCACAGGACGCCATGCTGCACCAGCGCTTGGAGTGGTTTCTCGTCTCATCGATGAACAGCCAAGAGCATTCACCCGTTGAGGAAGCCTCGCACTCGCGGATCTGCTGGGCCTCTTCACCGGTGAGCAGCTCTGCCGCGGATTTTGCGATCGGCCAAAGAAGCGACTCCAGACCATCCTCGTCCGCCCAGGTCAGGGTAAACCGCTCGCCATGCTTCGCCACGCGCTGCTGCTTGAGGGAGTCCGCCAGCCGCGCGTTGAGCAGCTCCATGTCCGCGTCCGCCGGCCGCTCGGCCCGAATCTGCGCAACCCAGATCCGGTAGATCGCCTCGCGAAGCTCGCGCGCGCGCTCGAGCACGACGGCCGCCTTCTTCGGATGCCGCGCGCTCTGCTCCAGCAGGCGTCGCGCTCGGTCCGGATTGAGGATCCCCGCCTGCCGAGCGAATGAGACCAGATCGGCATAGCTCGCCAGCTGCTCCTTCGGCCGCGTGAGGCGCTGGCCTCCGAGGGTATTGACGAAGTCGAGGGACAGTCTACCGCCGGTCAAGTCAAAGACCTGGCCCGCTCTCTGCTCCGCTGATGCCATTTATAACCTCCAAATAGCACTTGACAGGTTACAAGACCAGTCCTATTTATATAACCACCAAACTCCTAATAGCTGGTTATGAACCGGAGGAAACAATGGACGGCAACGAAGGGACGAATGGGATGTTCGCAAGCACCGCTCGCCGCGGTGGGTACCAGAGCCCGTTGATGGGTGCCGTTGTTCTTGCGCTTTGGGGCTTTTTGTCTTTGGGAGTCATCGCGCGGGTGACGGTGCCGCTCTCCACCTTGGTCAGTGCGCGGGACGGAGCGGATGCCGTGAGCGCGGTTCAGCCGAACGACGCCGCGACCGGGCGGGCCGCGTTGCTCGTTTCTGGTCCGCGCGCTCTTCCGCTAATGGCTCGTTCGCTGCCGGACACCGAGTCGGCGGCGTTGTTCACCTGCGCCGCTTGCCAGGACTGCTTGGAAGAAATCGACCGCGTGTCGAACGGCGCGCTGGGGCGTTAGTGGACGTTCTGCCGGCGAGCAGAACTAGGCTTTTGCCCGCCTCGCCCGATGGTAGTGCGACGAGCACAGGCCTTTCGCCAATACCGGGCGGCCGCAAGCTGCAACTGAGCACTCGCCCGATTTTTGGCTGCGGGCAATCGGGGCCCGAGGCGGCTCGTCGAGGCGTCCGTCGAACACCACCTGACCCAGGGCGATCAGCCTATCCACTTGCGCCCGCGACAGCTTCCGGCGGCGAGCGAACTCGACGAGCTTCGAATAGTAGGGGTCGTCATAACTGGGCCCACCCGCGTTGCGAAACAGCTCGGCCAGCGACAGTTCCAGCGCCTCGGCGATTTGGAGCATCGTTTCATAGCTCGGGCTTCGCTCGCCTCGCTCCAACAGGGAAGCGAAGCTCACCGAGATGCCGCATCTCGAAGCAAACTCTTCCTGCGTCATCCCCTGCCGTTGGCGTAGAGAACGGATCCGCCGAGCCAAGAACTCGAGCGTGAGCTTTATCCGATCCGGCGCCAGGGCGGAGGGTCGCGTCTCAGAGGGGAGCTTGGACATGGTGAGGAAGGGTGGCCAGGAGCGGCAGATTTCGGGATTGGCCATGTTAGCTCATCCCGTTTGCTAAGATCTCGGTCCGTATCGCAGACGCAAGGGGTGAGCCATGAAGTCGGCCGATGCTGCCAACCATTACTTTCGCAAGGCGGCGCGGATGATGGACGTCGGTGCGCGAATCGAAACGCTGCTGGCAACCCCGCTGCGCGAAGTGAAAGTGCAGGTGCCAATCGAGCTGGACTCCGGTGAGATCCACACCTTCATCGGCTACCGCATCCAGCACGACAACAGCCGCGGTCCGATGAAAGGCGGCCTTCGCTACCACCCCGAAGTAGACCAGCAGGAGGTGGTTGCGCTGGCTTCGCTGATGACCTGGAAGACGGCGGTTGCAAATCTCCCTTTCGGCGGCGCGAAGGGCGGCATCACTTGCGACCCTTCCCACATGAGCCTGAAGGAAGTCGAACGCCTGACGCGCAAATTCGTGGATCAGGTGCAGGACGTGATCGGCCCTACCCAAGACATTCCAGCGCCGGACGTCAACACCAACCCGCAGGTGATGGCGTGGATCATGGATCAGTATTCGAAATATCACGGGCACTCGCCCGCGGTGGTCACCGGCAAACCGCTGGACCTGTACGGATCCAAGGGACGCGAAGCGGCCACCGGGCGCGGGCTGCTGTACATTTCGCGGCAGATTCTTCGCGACCTCGGCCTTTCGCTCAAAGGCGCGCGATTCGCAATTCAGGGCTTCGGCAACGTGGGAAGCCACGCAGCTCGGTTGATTCACGAGGATGGAGGACGGATCATCGCCATCTCGGACGTGCAGGGCGGCGTCCGAAATCCCGCAGGGTTGGACGTGGTCGCGCTCTTCGAGCACGTGAAGCAGCATGGGACGGTGAAGGGCTTCGTGGGCGGCACCGTTTGCTCGAATGAGGAGGTGATGGTTGCCGAGTGCGATGTGCTCATCCCGGCGGCGCTCGGAGGGATGCTGAGGCGCAGCAACGCAGCCGAGGTCCGCGCCCGCGTCATCATCGAGGGAGCGAATGGCCCCACCCTGCCGGAAGCGGACGAGGTTTTCGAGAAGCGCGGCATCCCGGTTGTGCCGGACATCCTGGCCAACGTGGGCGGGGTTACGGTGAGCTACTTCGAATGGGTTCAGAACCTGCAGCACCTGACCTGGGACGAGGACCGCGTCAACTCGGAGCTCGAGAAGGTGATGCGCGAGGCCTATGAGCGCGTTGGGCAAATCGCTCGAGCGCGAAAGACTTCCCTGAGGACGGCCGCCTATGTGCTGGCCATCGGCAGGGTGGGCAAGGCGACCGTGCTGCGCGGCATCTAATTCACAACCTCGCTCAAGCGATGAGCAGACGCCGTTTGCTGATGGACGAGATAGCGCGCACGACGCACGTTTCCTGACAATCGGTGAAGTCGGAAACTGATTTATAGTCAAACGGCCACAGGATGAAACGCGGTCAGGTGTTCGAGCCTGGCCTGGTGATTGATGTCAGACATCCGCGTATCGATGAGGGAGTTTCGCTTCCTCGAAGAGAAGCGCAAGCTGGCCGCGCTCTCGCAGGCCGAAGAGCAGCGGTGGATCGAGCTTGGGCAAATGCTCGGCATCTTCGAGGCCAACCCTCATCCGCCCGCCCCCGAAGCTCAGCAGCCGCAGGGCTACTACGCCCAGGACGGCAACTGGTATCCCCGCGCCGGCTCGTTCCCGGCTCAGGCGTATCCGCAGTCCGCGGACGGCGAGGTTGGAGCCGAGACCTACGCCGCCGACGACTCGCAGATGGGCGAACTCAGCCGCTTCATCGACTCGCCAGCGGAAGGATACGCGGCGCATTCCAATTCGATGCCGAGCGGGTCCGATCAGCCGGCCCCAGGAGAGCACCCAGGATTCTCCCCGACTCCGTTTGCGTCCGCCGTTTACGCGGCGCCCGCCCCTGCCCTCGATCCCACGCGCGCTGAACCATCGGCTCCTTTTTTTCAAGATGGACTGACCACTCGCTCATCACCGGAGCAGCTCAACGGCGTTTCCGAGCCAAATCCGGATGAGGTGATGGAGGTCGATCCAAACGACGTCTTCCTCGTCGAGCAGGGCGAAAGCGAGAGGGCTTCACCGGGCGCCGACCACTCGGGACCGGCGCAAGCTGTCGCTGCCTCGGCCTCGCCCGAGCACTCCGCCGCTGATGGCAACGCGGTCGGACAGAGCGATGCGACCCTTCCGTTGACTCAGAGCTTCGAGTGGATTCCGGCTTCCCCCCCGCCCCAGAACGCGATTCCCTTGGAGGCAGAAAAGCCCGAAATCGTGCAAACAAACGCGATCGGGGAGCCGCCGCCGGTTGACGAGGCCTCGGCCTCCGACTCGCCGGTCATCGACCTGCTCGATTCGGACGCAATGCAGGCGGAAATTGGAACGAGCTCGTGGGGGGAGCAGATTCCCCAGCCCGAGACGGTGGCCGCGGCGGAGACCGGCGTGGGCGATGCTTCTTCTGACGCCGAACGCCTCGAGGTCGAGCCGATTGCGCAGTGGACCAGAGAAGCGGAGGCATCTGCTCCGCCAGCCGGCTCCGAGGAGCCCGAGCCGATTGCGACCGAAGGGCCCCCCGAGGTCGCTGAATCATTCCCCAGCAATCCGTCGAGCGCGCCGCCAACGAGCGATGTCTCCAGCTCGGCATCCGGCTCGTCCAGCTTTCAATTCGTCCCGGCGACGAATTCTCAGGCGCAGGAGCAAGCAACGCCTGTGCAGATGCATACCTCTGCGGCTGAAACGGAGATCGCCCCGCAAGCGGACGACGCGCCCTCTTCGCCGCCTTTAAACGCTGCGGATGTCCAACCGAGCGGATGGCGGGACTCGCCGAGCGCCAACATGCCTTCCGTCCTCAGCAGCGAAGCGAGCCAACCTTCCGTCGTGGTGAGCGCGCAATTCGGAGACGGCAAAGACCTCCTCAGCAGCTCGTTCGTGCAAGGCGAGCGGCGCGTGGTCATTCACCTCCTCGATGGACAGGTGAAGCGCGGGGTGCTTCGAGACGTGGATCTGATGGCGAGCCACATACCGCTCGACTCGAGCACCGGCACCTTGGACAACATTCCACTCGATCGCATCAAAGCGATTTTCTTCATGGTCGCCCCCGGTTCGCAAAAGCCCGTTCTCCAGGGCCAGAGAATCCGATTGACCTTTCAGGACGGGCGCGAAGTGATCGGGTTCTCGACCGATTACAAGACGAGCGATGCGGGATTCTTCGTCACCCCTGCCGATGCGCGCACCAACACGGAGCGGATCTACGTCTTGCGCTGGAGCATTTCGTCGATCGATGAACAGTGAGCCCGTTGTGCGCTCACCGGGAGGCTGCGCGCTTGCACACAGCGCGATCCGTCAGTGGAGGTACCGGTCCGAGTCTCGGCTGGTGTTGCGATCCTTGGTGATTACCCGCAGGTGTTTGGAGCGGGCGCGAAACTGCCGCTGAAACCGCCACGATTGGAATCGCAGCAGCCAAACCCTTGGGCTTCCCAGCTTCACGTAAGCCGCGACGAGGGCGATCCCAAACACCTCTGGGAGCAACGGGAACAGGTTGCGAATGTAGAGCGCCTGAAGCAGCACGAAGCCGATGCCGATCAGCGCAAAGACGTTCCCAGTCACCGGAATGCCCCAGAAGTTCGTTCGTCCCCTTCCGTACGACAGCCCGTAGCCGACCCAGATGACGGTGCCCATTACCCAGGCGCCAGCGAACTCAGCGGCGCGAAGGCCGCTCACCGGGATCGCGGTCAACACGGTGAGCACCCCGGCCACCACCGTGCACCCCAAAACGACCCAGAGCAGCCGCTTGGGGCCCCAGCTCACCTCGAGCGCCGAGCCGATCGACCACACCACCAGCGCCCCGAAGATCACTCCGAGCGGATCGCTGGCGATAAAACCGTAGGTGATCAGCTGCCAGAGCGCCCCGCTGAGCACTGCGCCCGGAACGAGCAGCAGCACGTCGCTGCGGGACACAAAGAAGATAACCGAGCCGGCGATCAGCGCGATTGCGAGCTTGGCCGAAAGCGAGCGAATCCGGAGCCAATCCGCTCCCACACCGCGCATTCTTCGCATCAAGTCACCTCCAACCCGGCTGCGCGCCGCGAGTTGGCCGACCCGTGAGCCTCTTTCCCAACCACGCACACGTTGATTTGTTCCTTCGGCTGCATCGGTGACCGCCTCGGTCTCAGCTCTTCTGCCGATAGAAAAGCGTGATCGTCAGGCAGTGAAACTCCTTGTCCGAGGACTGGGTGACCACCTTGTCGACGATCTCCGCGTTGGGATTCTCCTTCAACCACTTGGTGATGTTCTCGCCCATCATTTCCCGGTCGCGCGCAAGCGTCGTCGAGAAAACCTTGATCCCTGTAAACTGGTTGCCACCGCCCATGAGTGCCCTCGCTCAATCTCTCACCGTTTAACGCCAATTCCCAGGTGCGGCAACCGGCCCGGCTCAAGCGCGAGCAGAAGGCCCCGGAGGCCGGCCGCCCTCCTGACCACTTCCGCGGAACTTTTCCACTACCGCGATGATTTCTCCTTCGCTCAGCGTCGTGGGACAGGATTTCGCGAGCGTCAGAATCTCCTTGGCCAGCTCGTCGTTGAAGGCGATGCCGCGCAACTCGAGCCAATACTTCACGTTGCTCATTCCACTCATGTGCCCGATCTCGATCTCCTGCTGACGCCCGAACTGCCCGGCGGGGACGCCCGAGTAGACGCGATCCGCGAGCCAGTCATCCCCTCGCGCCTTGGCCTTGACGATCGCCGCGGCGTGAACCCCGGTCGCCGTCCGGAAGGCGTCCGCTCCCGAGAGCGGGTAGTTGCGGGGGATGGGAAACTTGCAGGCCTCGGAGATCTTGCGGACGTAGCCGACGAGATTTCGCAGGTCGTAATCGATCCACCCCATCAGCTTCAGATTCAGCAGGAGAAGATCCATCGACGTGTTGCCGACCCGCTCGCCAATTCCCAGTCCGCAAGCATGGACCCGATGGGCGCCCGCCTGCAGCGCCGCAATCGCATTGCTCACCGCAAGAGCGCGATCGTTGTGGCCGTGCCAGTCAATTCTCACGCCTGCTCCAATTGACGCGATCAGCTCGCGCGTCCACTCGATGAGCGCGCGAGTCCCGGCGGGCGTAGCGTGGCCGACGGTGTCGCACAGCACCAGCCGCGTCGCCCCGTGGTCAATCGCATTCCTGAAGAGCCGATCGAGGTTTTGCGGGGACGAACGAGTCGTATCCTCGGTGACGTACGAGACTTCAAGCCCCTCCTTGATCCCAAAATCGATCGCTTCGGTGGATGCCCGCAGGATGAAATCGAGATCCCAGGACTCGGCGTACTGGCGGATGGGGGATGAGCCGATGAAGGTGTAGAGGACGATCTTCTGGCCGCTCCTCTGCGCCGCTTCAGCCACCGGCTTGATGTCCGACAGAACCGTG
Organism: Myxococcaceae bacterium; assembly: GCA_035262305.1. Taxonomy (GTDB): domain Bacteria; phylum Myxococcota; class Myxococcia; order Myxococcales; family Myxococcaceae; genus DATFTC01. Next base: position 55,393 of record DATFTC010000121.1, read on the forward strand.
CGAGCGGCGCAGTTTGGCTCCAGCTCAAGCTTGCGGCTCGCGATGTGTCGGGCCAAGGCGACGACGTCGTCGAATGCCCGCTTTCCGGCGCCGGGAAGCCCGATGTCCACCGAGCGAATGCCGAGGCTCTCCATCAGCTCCAAAAGCTCGAGCTTGTCCGCCAGCGGCGGGTCCGTCACCGAAGGCGACTGCACTCCGTCCCGCAGCGACTCGTCGTCGAAATCGAAGGGCTGCGCAGGCTTCGGCGCCGACTGGAATTGGTTCCAATCGAAGACGATCTCCGGCTCGGAGCGCGCCGCGTTGCTCATCCGCGCGCCGCTCGGCGGGCTTGACAGCCCATCTCGTCGCGGCAGGAGGGACCGATCCCTTCAGGATGAGCTCCGAGCGGATTCTTGTCCGATTCCTCCGCGCCGCAGAGTACGCACTTTCGCTTTCGTTGTCGCCGCTCGGCTCGCCTTTGCTCTGCGATCGCCTTGGCCTTTTCGCGCGCGCTCTTGCCGTCTGCCTCGTTCGTCATCTGCCTGTATCTCCGTTCTGCCGACTCAGAGCGTCTCGACCAACACCGCGATCCCCTGCCCGCCGCCGATGCAGGCAGCCCCGATACCATAGCGTGCGCCGCGGCGCTTGAGCTCGTAAAGCAAGTGCATGGTGATGCGCGCCCCCGACGCAGCGAGCGGATGGCCGACGGCAATTGCCCCGCCATCCACATTCGTCTTGTCGCGCGGCAAGCCAAGCTCCTTTTCCACCGCGAGGTACTGGGGCGCAAAGGCCTCGTTGACCTCGATCAGGTCCGCATCTTGAATGCCCATCCCGGCGCGCTCCAGCAGCTTGCGGATGGCAGGTGCCGGGCCAATTCCCATGATGCTGGGCTCGACGCCGGCGGTCGCCCAGTTCACCAGCCGCCCAATCGGCGCAATCCCCTTCTTCTCTGCCCAGCTTCGCGTGGACATCACCGCCGAGCCCGCGCCGTCGCTGATTCCCGAAGCGGCACCCGCGTGCACCACGCCGTCCTTCTTGAAAATCTTCGGGAGCTTCTTCAGTCCTTCCAGCGTCGTGTCCGGCCGATTGTGCTCGTCGCGCTCGAAGGACACCGAGCCCTTCTTGGACTTGATCTCCACCGGGGCGATTTCCGCCTTCAACCTTCCCGCCTCCTGCGCGGCGGCAAAGCGCTTCTGCGAAAGAACTGAGTACTCGTCCACCTGCTCCTGCGAAATCTTGTATTGCACGGCGAGATTTTCTGCAGTGATCGCCATCGGGGTTCCGCTGTAGCTGTCGGTGAGCGCGCTCCACAGCGAATCTTCGAGTTGCCCTTTGCCCAGAGGTATTCCCCAGCGCGCGCCGCGGATGATGTGAGGAGCCTGGCTCATCGACTCGGTGCCGCCCGCCAGAACGACTTGCGCCTGCTCGGTGAGCATCAGCTCCGCGGCGCTGACGAATGCTTGGAAGCCAGAGCCGCAAAGGCGATTGACTCCCAGCGCTGGGACGGGCACTGGAACCCCGGCTCGCAGCCCAGCGTGTCGAGGCAAGTAGATGGCGTCCGCCGACGTCTGAACGACGTTTCCATAGACGACGTGCTGGACGTCCTCCGGCGAGACCCGCGCTTGCGCGAGAGCGGCCTTGGCTGACTCAACCGCGAGATCCGTTGCAGTCAGGTCCTTTAGAGAGCCGCCGAAGGTACCGAACGCGGTCCGCTTCGCGCTCAAAAACCAGATTTCCTCAGTCTTCGAAATCGATTTCATAGAGTCCTCCTTTAACGACGACCAAACAACGCCGCCGCCAGGATGCCCAACGTCCCGGCTGTCCAGACCAGGCCGTGAAGGTTCTGGTGGCGGATCTCACTCCGGCCCGGCCCCGAGAACCAGGCGTTGGCTGCTGCCAACCTGCCCTCCTGGGTATATTCGCCCACCGGACCCATCGGCTCAACGCGCCTGAGGTGCGCTCGATAAATCCGCTCGGGCGGAAACTCCTCCAGCGCGCCGGCGAGGTAGACGCCGGGGACTTCTTTCGCCGGCCTTGGGTAGTTCGCGGTGATCACGAAGCCGCGGTTCTGCGTCATCGTCAGGTAATAGAGGTGAGGCCTTTCGCTTGTCGACAAGAAAAGAGTGGCAAACGCCTTGTCCGCGGGATTCGCAAACTCGTAGAAAACAGTTGGTGCAGCGAGCACCGGTTTTTCGCGCCGGCTGCCGATCGATGAGAACCCGAGCCGGGCGAGCTCGCGAGCAAGAGGGGCGAGCGGCTGGGGAAGCTGCATTCGGTCGGGCGGGTCTTCGGAGTCGAGCGCGACGGTGGCCGGAGCAATGCACAACACCGCCCGCCAGAGGTTCTTGTAGAGCACCACCAGGACCAGGGCGAGGGCGGCGAGCGGAACGAGCGCGTCGAGAGGCTGACTCACGCTACCTCACGCAGTCCCCAGGGCCTCAAATACCTGCGGCCCGAGGCTCTTGATCGCCGGCACCAGCCCTCCCTGTTGTTGCAAGGCCTGGACAATCGGGCTGGGTTTTTCCGCCTTGAATCGACGACCGCTGGGCAGATGGATCACTTCGCCCGCGCCCAGGTTGATCGACAGCTCGTCCCCTTCGCTGGCCAAGGCGTAGAAGGAATCGTCGCGGACGACGAGGTACGGAAGAGCCTCATTGACGAGGTTTCGCTTGTGGATGAAAGCGTAGCTCTTCGCCACGACCGCCTGGATTCCCGCGCCGATCAGCGCCCAAACCGCTTGCTCGCGCGAGCTGCCCGAGCCCCAACCTTCGCCGGCGACGACGATGTTTTGACCCTGCTGCGCTCGCTGCGCGAACTCGGGCCGCACGTGGTGGAAAGCGTGCTCGCCCAGCTCGTCGAGCTTGGTCAAGTGGCAGAATTCGCCCGGAATTATCGCATCGGTGTCGACGTGATCTCCGAACCGCTGCACGCGGCCGGAAACGGTTCGCCCGCGCGAGAGATCCGAGCTTGCGGCATGCGCACTCTGAGCGGCGGAGATAGACAGGCTCGGCTCGCTGATTCGAATCTCCGGCGCGCGCGCTCGGGCGTTTCTCAAGAGCAGCTGCTCGTATCGCTGGCGGTCAATCCGAGCGATCAGCGGCCGAGGGTCGGCGACCTTCATGTCCACCGAAGAGGAAGCCACCGTCGCCGCGGAGGCGAGCCAGGCCAGGGACCCGGCGCCCATCCGGTTCTCGT
>DATFTC010000122.1:0-4528 GCA_035262305.1 Myxococcaceae bacterium
AGCGGGAATCCGGTTGAGCGACCTTTTGCGGTGGCTTCGTCCAGCGCTCTGTTGAGCGTCTCCTGGTAGTTCTGCGGATTACTATTGCGGTAGACCAATCATCAGTGAAGTGTTCACGCCGCCGAACGCAAAGTTGTTTGAAACAAGGCGGCGTATCGGACGTTCCTGAACCTCTTGAACATGCCGAATTCCGCCACAAGCAGGATCGACATCGTCCAGATTGAGCGTGGGTGCAAGAAATCCGCGCTGCATCATCAGGATGCTGAAAATCGCTTCCATTGCGCCGCAAGCCGCAAGGGTGTGCCCGGTAAACCCCTTCATTGACGAAACTGGAACTCTCTCACCGAAGATATCGGCCGTGGCTTGTGCCTCTACGGCATCGCCGAGGAGCGTGCCGGTCGCGTGCGCATTGATGTAGTCCAGATCTTCGACTCGCATCCCTGCCGAATCGAGGCAGGCGGCCATGGTTCGCGCCATTCCGGCTCGAGCTGGAACGGACATGTGCTCTGCGTCGCATTGAGTGGAGAAGCCGAGCACCTCGGCGAGAATCTGCGCCCCCCGCCGCACCGCGGCGGAAAAGTCCTCTAGGATCAAGATTGCCGCTCCCTCACCCACCACCAAGCCGTCACGGCGCCGATCGAATGGCCGCGGCGTCGCCGTCGGAATCTCGTTGAAGGCTCGCGACGTGCCCCCGACAATATCGAAGGTCGCGGCGGTGCCGACGTGAAGCTCTTCCGTGCCACCGCACACCATGAGGTCTTGATACCCGTCCCGGATCGTCTCGTAGGCTTGACCGATGGCTTGACCGCTGGAGGCGCACGCAGCCGCAGGCGCCCAAACGCGACCGGTCACTTTGAACATCAGCGCCAAATTGGCGGCCGCGGAATGACTCATCAGCTGAAAAAAAGTCGTGGACTTAAGTCCTCTCACGCCATCGGTTCGCAAAGTTTCGAGAAAGACCTCAGTCGCAGAAGGGCTGCCCACGGTCTGTCCGATGGAAACGCCCGCCCTGCCTGACTGCAGCATCTCCCGATCCAATCGCGCATGAACCAGTGCCTTCTCGGCCGCCGCAGCAGCGAGTAGCGCGACACGACCCATCGAGCGGCGAGACTCTCGCGGAATCGCCTTTTCATCGAACTGGTCCACTGGCGCCGCGACGCGCGTATGCAGATCGGGCCACGCATTCCAGGATGAGATCGAGCGAACGCCGGAGCGCCCCTCTCGAAGCGCGACGACCACCTGATCCAGGTCATTGCCAATTGGGGACATCAGGCCCATCCCGGTGACGGCCACGCGCCGAGGTTTCATGCTTTGGCTACCTCGCCGAAGAGACTGTCAAAACCGAGCAGAAAGCCGCAGGTGACGAAGGCGCTGATCGTGACGCCGAGCACTCCTGGCAGCAGCACGTTTTGTCCGGTGAGCAAGAGATTCTCAATCCGCGTCCGCGGGTGAAGGGCATACTTGCCCCATTGATCAAGTGAGCGGTGAATCCCATAGATCGCTCCTCGCGGGGTGCCTGTATAGTCTCGATGAGTCAGCGGCGTGGAGACCTCTACCCGCTCGAGGCGACCGGCAAACTCCGGGAGCAGCCATTCGACGCAGTCCTGCAGCACCTTGCCGTGCACCTCCTTGAACCTTTGATACTCGTCGCTGCGCTTGCCCGTCTTGCTGCTCGCGAACTGCTCGACCACCTCGTAGTCCATGAATCCGAGCGCGAGGACGACGCGAGGGCCCACCCAATCGGGATCCCGGTCGCTCGGAAAACTCAGGAAGACACCTTTCCGCGCCTGGCCTACTTCCCCAAACAAGCCACTGCGGTAGAGCTCGTCGATGTCCTCATTTGGCAACCAGTAAATGTTGTGGCGCCGGAGTTTGGAGCAATCTTGGGTAACGAAGTACGCCGTCAGACAGGAAATGCCTTCGCGCATCCCCCGCACTCGATGGACGTAGGCCGGACGCATCGCGCCGGGCGGAAGCAACGCGAGCGTATTTTTTGGGTGCGCGTTCGAGATGAAACAGCGTCCCCGAACTTCCTCGCCGCTTTCCAATACCGCAGCAGAAAGGCGCGCTCCTTCCATCGTCAACCGGCCTACCCTGCTGCGGAGCCGGACCACGCCCCCTTGAGATCGGATCGCGTCAACCATTGCCCCGGCGAGAGCATCGCCTCCCCCGCGTAAACCCGCGGCTCCCTGGAGCATCGAGTCAATCACCAGCGCATGCACTGCCAATGGTGTCTCCGCGGGAGGCGTACCGTAAAGCATGCTCTGACCGCACAGCACGGCCTTGAGACGTCGACTGCAGGCAAGACTCGCTAGAAAATCCCCCAACGCCGTCTTGTGCAGCTCGTCAGCATCTTCAGAGGCTGGCAGGAAGGAAAAGGCAGGACTGTTGCGGCAGATTTGTTGGCAAGCGGTGGCGTACCGGCGGATCGCGTCCCTCTCACTCGGGAATTCGTCCTCCAGTCGCTGAACGAGGGCGCCCCACCCTTTCGGAACCCGGAAGGAGAATTCAGGGAAGCGCAACAGATCGAACCCATCCGGATCCAGGGGCAGAAAGGACAAGCGATGATAAACACCGAGATACCGGAGGTATCGCCCGAGAGTCTCGTCCGGCCCTACTCCACCTACGTAGTGAAACCCCGTCTCAAAGGGTATTCGCTTGCGAAAGAATTGATGAAGGCAGCCGCCAGGCCTGTAATGCTGTTCCAAAACACAGACCTTGAAACCCTTCTTGGCAAGCACGAGTCCGGCGGACAACCCACCCATTCCAGACCCAATGACGACTACATCATAGGTATCCGGTCCGAGATTCGGGGCCGGGCGAAATGCCATTGGGTCGATGCGCGTTGCTTGCCTTTCGAGCGACATGTCTTTGTCACCCGAGTGGGTGGTGGCTCGATTCGCCTGAATAGCCTTTCAAAGTAGCGTCCGCGACCCGACGCTCGCCTACGCGTGCTTGCCCCTCACCGGTCAAAATTCCAAATCGTTCCTCACCGATTCGTACCTCGAAAATTACCTCGCTTCCCGGTGTGACCGCTGAGCGAAAACGGGCGCGATCAATTCCTACCAAGTAAATCCGAGATGCAGGACGATTCAGGAGCGCGAAGTAAGCCATTGCCTGCGCGAGCCCCTCGACGAGGAGCACGCCCGGAACGATCGGCTGGCCCGGGAAGTGGCCAGCAAAAAAAGGTTCGTCGTCGCGAAACGTCCGACCCGCGACAATGCTGCTTTCACTTAGCTGCAGTACGCGATCGATAAATAGAAACGGCTCGCGATGCGGCAGCACCGATCGAACCGGGGGCAAGACAACAGAGTGTGTGAGGGTTTGAGACAATACCTAGTCCATCGACCGGAGGACCATCGAAGCATTGGTTCCTCCGAATCCGAAAGAATTCTTCAGAATGGTGCGTGGCCGTACGGCCATCGATGTCACTGGAAGATTGAGAGCTGCCGAGATCTCATCGGGTTCCTCCAGTGTCGCATTTCCGGCAATGAAGCCATCCCGAGTCATCAGCAGGCAGTAAATGACTTCACTTGCGCCGGCCATCCAGCACTCATGTCCGGCGAGACCCTTGGTGGACGAGACCGGAACGCGAATGTCTCCAAAGACATTCGAGATCGCCGCCGCCTCTACCGCGTCGCCAATTGGTGTGGATGTTGCGTGCGCATGGACGTAATCCACCTCGGAAGGGTGAACGCGGGCCTGGCGGAGCGCCTGTATCATCGCCCGTTCCGCGCCGGCGCCGCTGGGGTTGGTCAGGTGGTCTCCATCGCAGCCAAAGGCATAACCGAGAATCTCCGCGTAGACGCGTGCGCTTCGAGCGCGAGCTGAATCCATTGACTCGACCACCAGCGCCGCGCCTCCGCCGGAAGGCACCAATCCATCGCGTTTGCGATCGAAGGGGCGCGACGCGCGCGTGGGACTCTCCTCGTTCGTGGAGAGCGCGCCCAGAGCATCGAATGCGGCCATGCCTTGCCATGAAGTCTCTTGCGCTCCTCCGCAAATGACCAGCTCTTGCGCGCCGGTGGCGATGAGCATTGCCGCCTGCCCGAGCGCGTGAAGACCACTGGCGCAAGCTGCGGAGATCGACCAGCATGCCCCTTGAAAGCCCAGCAGCGTGGCCAAGTTCATGGTCACAGTCGAATTCAGCACCTTTATGATGTGGCCACTCCCGAGTGCAGTTGTGCGCCTGACGTCGTGGAGCTCGGAAAACAACGCCTCCGAGGCTTGGCAGGTCGAATCGTTACCAAAGATCGCGCCGACTTCCGGCCGGGCCAGCTCATGCGTGGCAATCGCCGCGTCCGCAATGGCGTCCAACGCAGCCGCACATCCATAGGCAGCCGCTTCACCCATGGTCTTACGGGTCTTGCGATCGAATCGCGCGGCGGGGTCGAATCCCTTGATCAGCCCGCTCAGACAGGAACGAAAGCCACGTTGCTTGCGTTCGGGATCGATTCCAATTCCGGATCGTCCTTCGCGCAGCGACCGGCTGATCTCGTCGAGGGAAGTGCCGAGACTCGAGATGGCA
>DATFTC010000123.1:0-4717 GCA_035262305.1 Myxococcaceae bacterium
CAGCCGCTGCAAGGAACGCCGCATGATCCGGACTGACGCCAAGGTGCTCATCGTGGACGATGATCCTGGCTTCCGCGATTCACTGGCGCGGTTTTTTCACTCGATCGGCGTCGAGGTCGAGACCTTCGCGTCGGGAAGGGCGTTTCTCGCTCACGTGCCAGAGCACGAAGGGGGGCCGAGTTGTTTGCTTCTCGACCTGCGGATGCCCCAGATGAGTGGCCTCCAGGTGCAGGAGGCGCTGGCCCGCATCGGAAGGGAGATCCCGATTGTATTTCTGACGGCCCACGGCGCCATCTCGGCCAGCGTTCAAGCGATGAAGCGGGGAGCGGTGGACTTTTTGGAGAAGCCTTTCGACGAGCGTCGCCTGTGTGAGGCCGTCGAGAGCGCGCTGAACCAAAGCATCCAGTCGCGACGCCAGAGCGCCGCGCAGCTTGAGGCGGGCCGGCGCCTCGCCCGGCTCACCGCTCGAGAGCACCAGGTATGCGACTACGTCATGGCTGGGCTGCTCAACAAACAAAGCGCGGATCGGATCGGCATCGCCGAGAGCACCGTCAAAGTGCACCGGTCACGGATGATGAAGAAATTGGGCGTCAGCTCCGTGGTCCAGCTCGTCCGCCTGGTCGACACTGCGATCGGTCGCTGGCCTTTGAATGGCTGGGGCAACGGCGATGGTGTGAGCGACGGCTGTTCTCGCGTCGACGAGGACCGCTACGCCAACGGCAACGGCGAAGAGCGGCCACGCCGATATTTGTCACACCATCCAGTGGAACAGCTCTGATACAACTTCAGCTGTTAGGTGATTCATATCTCGCTTGAGTTGAAACGCGCGACGATCGAGATCAGTCCTTCAGTAGTACCAGGCCAGCCCGATGATCGGGCCGATCGTCTGCGCATTGCTCGTCCGCCCTGGACTGGCCGTCGTGAACGTGTAGCGAAACGCGAAGTTGAGACCCAGGCTGGTGCTCCCGCTGGAGAGCGTGATTATTGCACCGATCTCCGGGGAGAGGATGAAGTTGAACGAGTTTTGAGTGTAGGAGAGATCCGTGATCTGCTGGTACGAGTAATCCCAGACGCCGCCGATGCCCGTGCCGATGTACGGCTGGAACATGTCGCCGAGCTCGCCGAGGTAGTAATGCACATTGGCGCGGAGCGCAAACATGTCTGCGTAGCGATACACCGGGCCGGTGGCGATGCCGTTGAGCCCGGTGAGCTGAATTGGCACCGAGATCTGTTGGTACGTCTGCTCCCAGCGATTGAAGGAGAAGGAGCCGCCGACGGAAATGTTCTTCGTTAAAAGATATCGCCCCTCGAGGGAGAAGCCGCGAAGGCTCCAGTCTGAGATGTAGTTCTTGAAATCCCCGATCGGCCCCGCGATTTCCCAGTTGAGCGCCCAGAGCGTCTGGCCTTGCCGGAGCCCCTGGGACCCTACGCCCCACTGCGCCCGAGCGACGGCGCCGACAAGCAGGATTGAAGCGACCACGACACGCATCAGGTTCGTTTTCACAGTCGGCTCCGGTCAGCGTTTTGAAATGTAAGGGGACTGGACGAACGCCTGGTCAATGCCAGCCAGGACGCGCTGCAGGTTGTAACTTTGCGTCCCGAGGACTCCGTAGATCGCCCCGTTCCAAACCAGAGCAACCTGGGCGCCCATCGGAGGCTGCTGCGGCGGCGGCGCATTCTTGAAGTCCCCCATCTCCATCACCAGCGTGCCGTAGTTGTACGTCCCGTAGTACCCCCAGGTTGGGTAGCAGCCGTACGGGTAGCCCCAGTAGTACCAGTTGCAGTAGACCCCGCCGTATGCCTGCGAACCGAGGTAGGCGTAGAGCGAGATCGAGAGGTCAACCCGAGGCGGTTGCGCTGGTGGCTGCGGAGAGGCGACGTACGTGTATCCGCGGTTCACCATGTTCGTCTGAATCTGCGGGATGATCGAGGAAGCGTCCCGCTCGTAATTACGGGGGACGTCGCTCGTGTCGTCCTGAATCTGGATCGTGGGGGTTATCGTGAAGGTCGTGTATTGCTTAAAATCGGGCGGCGACTGCGCCTCTATCGTGACGACCGCCGTCCCATTGATGACTTCGTTCGGCGCGCCGTAGCCGGTGCACGCGACGTTGAAAGCCGGCAAGAGCAACAGAAGCAAGAAGGCCACTGACCGATAGAGCATGGGGAACCCTCCTTCTAAAAATTGGCCGCGGTCATAGTCGCGGCCTGGGGAGTAAGCAACGCAACGATAGTTTAGGCCTCGAGCAGGCAGCCGCTGTTGCATGTGCAACAGCAGCAGTCGCATCCCCCTCCGAATCGTGTGTTACGCCCGCCCGAGCGCCGCTAAGCGTCAGTTCGTCTTCGGCGGGCCGCTCGCGCTCGCTTTTTCCACCGAGATGGCGATCGTCTCGGTGTAGACGCCAAACAGCTTGTCGCCAGCCTTCACCTTGTCGAGCTGGATCTTGGGGCCCGCCTTCACCTTGAACATGTCGCCCGAGGGGGTTTGCAGAACGACGATCCGGCTTGTCGGGTCAACAGCGGTAACGGTCACCGTCCCCTGGACGGCTGATGCTGCGCCGGCTGACGGCGGCTTGCTCGGATCGCCGCGCCCAGATGCTGTAACGGCCGCTGGTTGCGCTCCCTCCGGCGGCGTGACCTGGAGCATCAGCCCCTGCTTGTACTTGACGACGATGGTGTCGCCGGCAGCAATCTCGTTCAGTCGCTTCACTTCGTCCCCGACCTTGAAGGTCTCGGTCGTGCCGTCCTTCTCCGTCACCGTGATGGTCCGGTTCGTCGTGTCGACGGCCTTGACCTTGGCCTTGACGGTCATCGTGCGCTCGCCCGAGGCCTGGCCCGTCTTCGTCTTCTCCATCGTCATCGGTTGTTGGCCGCGAGCGGCGGGCGCCAGAGCGAGAACTGCGAAAGCCGCGAGAACATACTTCATCATTGAGCTCCTCCTCCTTGGTTACTACTTTTGAAGTTGGCTGCGTTCTTTGGGCATGTCGACGGTGGGTGGCGTGTAGTCTGCCGCAGTGAGCGCGATTTCGATCCGGCGGTTCGCACTGCGGTTTTGTGCCGAGTCATTCGGGGCCAGCGGCCGGTATTGCGAGAATCCCGCGGCGCCCAAGATCTCGGGCGGGACGTCCTTTGATTGGAGGTACCGCACGACGGTGACCGCGCGCGCGGCAGAGAGATCCCAGTTGTCCTTGAACCCCGACTTGCCGGTCGGCACGTCGTCGGTGTAGCCGGCGACGATCACGTTCTTGTCGTGCAAGCCCTTGAACGCGTCGGCCACGGCGTTGAGCGCCGCCTTGCCCTCTTTGTTGAGGGCGGTCGAGCCGGACGCGAACAAAACCTTGTCCTTGAGCTTGACTGTCATTTTCCCCCTGAGCTCGGAGATCTCGATCTGCCCGCTTGCGATTTGGTTCTGCAGCGAGCCCGCCAGCTGCTCATACTGCGCGCTCTTCGCCTCCGCCACGCCTTTTTCTTGCTCGAGCTTCGCTGACGTTGTGGTCAGCTCCTGGTTCTGCTTCTGCAGATCCGCGACCTTCTTCTCGAGCGCAGCCGATTTTTGCGCCTCGGCCTGATAATTCTTCAAGTTCTGCTCTGCGTCCCGCTGAGCTGCCGCAAACTCGTCTTTTGACACGCCACAGCCGGCGGCCAAAACGACGAGAAACGTCGTGAGCATTCGCTTTTGCATGGTAGCCTCCATTGAGCGGGGCGAATGATGTCGGCGCGCGAAACGACGATCAAGCGACTAATGCCGGGGTAAGCCAAGGCGTACCGCGCCGCGTTCGGGTTTGGTCAGGAGCGGGCAGCTGAGCTACCGCTCCGCAGCGAGCGCGCAATTCGTGCGCCTGGGCGCGAGCATTTTTTTTCCAACCCCCCGAGGAGGCGCGTAGGTCGCGCACCCTGCTCGGAGTGCAGGAGCTGCGGTCGCCGTTTCAGAGAAACAGCAGAAGACCGACCGGTAGCCGCGAATTCTCGGAAATTCGGACAAGAGATCCTCCGTAGATGATCACGTGCTGTCGCTAGGGCACCGCCTTCCAGGACTTATCGGGGTCGTAACGGTCTATCTTTGCGATGGCGTTCGCGGTGTGCGGTCCGAGATCCTTTTCGTAAACGACACCGTCGTAGGCCACGATGAAGCTTTTGACGCCCGAGACCGCGTACTCCGCAGGCCACGCCAAGAGCGCGAACCCACCGATCATCTTGCCCTTGATGACGTAATCCATCGCCCCGAGTGGCGCGTGAGAGCCCTGCCTCTTCAAAATGTGGAAGTGGTAGCCGTGGTAGAGTTTCGACGTATTCGAGTAACCCTCGGCAATCGCCTCAGCGATTACCGGGGCGATGGGACCACCCAAGGACCCGTCGGGATTGCGCCAGACCAGGCCATCACGCTTACCCTCTGTGCTGATTACCTTCTGCGCGTACTCCGGAACTTCGTGGCCGTTTCGGTCCTTCTCGGCGTACTCTTTCTGAGCCTCTACGTAGCCCCTACAGATCTCGATGGCATCGAGCTCGTTGGACCCGATCCGTCGGGCGAGCACCTCCGTCAGCCCGCGCTTGGTAGCGAAGCTCCACTTTCCTCCTTTCTCGACGAGTGGGACGGGGAACGGCCACGCGTCGTTGCCCGCCACGACGGTCGCCAGTTGCCGGTTCTTCGGGTCGATCACGACATCCAGTTTCTCATGTGCTCGTTCTGCGAACCTGGCGCGGTCGCTCTTGTCCTGGATCT
>DATFTC010000124.1:0-2179 GCA_035262305.1 Myxococcaceae bacterium
TAAGAATGCTCAAGAGCCCTCCGAGAAACGACGGCAGAACTTGGTCGCCCGTCAGCGCGACGCTCTGAAACTGGGTACGGTCCAAAATGCGTTTGCGATGCGTTGCCCACTGGTTGGCATTGTTATCGGAGACGTAGGACCGATAACGCCTGTTCCCTCAACTCGCGACACTTTCCAGACATTGATCCCATGGAACAAACCGGGTTGGAGGCTGCTGAACACCGGGCTTCGGTGCATGACCCGCCGACGATTTCGAGCGGACGGCGTGAACGCCAACGACGATCCCGCCGCTACGACGCGGCCCTTGCGGTGGCTTTCGCTGCGCGAATTTTCGATTCGAGCCTCGAGCGCGGAATCCCGAGACTTGCCGCCGCCCCCGATGGCCCGTGCACCCGCCCGCTGCTCGCGCAGTGCCTCCTCGATGAGGCTTTTCCTGAGCGGCCAGCGTTGGAGGAGCGCGCTCTGTCATGACCGCGACGGACCAGGTGGCCGCCACTGGATCCCCCGCGCCGCGGATCGCTATTCTACCGCACCGGAGGGCCCGACTCGGATGGTCCGGATACTTCCGCTGCTCCTCCTGCCGCTGATGTTCTCCTGTTCCGCGTCGAAGGGCGCGACTCAGCCGCGCGCACCGTCATCCCAAGAGACGTACGAATATGGCACCTGTCAGAAGGCGCGCGACGATTGCCCGCGCGAGAGGACGCTCGCTTGTGCGCTAACGACAATCGCCTCCAGATACAACGCCTGCAGCAAGCGCGAAGACTGCGTCGCCGCCAACGTCGACGCCAAGTGCTCGGACTCGGGCAGGTGCCCTCCGCTCTACGTCAACCGTGAGATGAAGGCCGCGTTCGAAGTCGAGGCTCAAAGAGAGATCGACAAGTATTGCGAAAATCCATCCTGCAAAAGCAGCGGGCTGTGCGGGATCACCAGTTTCGAGGCCCAGTGCGCGGACTCGCGCTGCATTTGGAGGCGGGCGCCCGTTTGGGAACCGGGCCGCTTCTGAAGCTACTCATTCCTGGTGATTCCGACCTGCAGGGCGAGCAGCAGGAGGCCTGCCAGAGAGACCTCACGCCGGCCGGATCATCACGCGGCCGCAGATCGGAGGCGAGTGGCTCGATCGCGTCGATTTCCGTTCGAGTTGCTAGCAGCGGCGGGCCTGAACGAGTCGAGCGGCTTTCGCCGCCTTCAGAATTCACGGGATGAAGCTGACCACGGTCACCGAGTCGTCGAAGAGGTTTGCCGTGTAGATTTCGGATCCATCCGGGTAGAAGAGGATCCCGTGCGGCCCCTCGCCAACGCCGTAGGTCTGCACCGCTTGGCGGGTGACGACGTCGATGATGGTCACGTCGCTACTAAAGCCATTCGCCACGTGAACCTGCGAGCCGTCCGGGGATAACGTCAGGACATGTCCGCCGGGTCCAACCGGGATGAGAGCGACAACCTTGCTGAGAGCCAGATCGATCACCGATGCGACACCGAGATCGAAATAATGAGACACGTACAGCTCCGCTCCGCCCGACGCAAATGCCAATCCGGTGGGATAGTCGTCGGTAGGAATCTCGCCGATCACGATGCGGCTCGCGGTGTCTATAACGCTCACTGAGCTGCTGCCGAAATTCGCTACGTAAGCGGTTGTGCCATCGTCGCTTACGATCACTTGATGCGGCCCCAAGCCGGCCTGAATACTGGCGACAACCGTCCTGGAATCAGCGTCGACTACATCGACGGTAGTTCCGTAGTCATCTTTGTCGCCAAAAATAGCAACGTAGGCGAGCGATCCGTCCGGTGAAAACACGACGTTGTGCGGGCCGTGCTCAACATGGATTTGTTTCAAAACTGCTCGAGTCGCCGTATCGATGACGGCGACGGTGTCGGCGTCGAAGTTGGCGACGTAGGCTTCGGCGCTGGTGGGGCGCAGTGCAATCCAAATGGGCCCATCGCCCGTCCGTATCGCGTCAACCACTTGCCGTTTGCTGATGTCGATGACCTGTACAAGATCGGTTCCGAGATTGCATACGTAAAGGAATGACTGATCTCCCGACAAAGCAAGACCTACCGGCAGACCCGCTACCGGAATTGTCGCTACAATCCGGTGCGCGTGAACCGGCGCTGCGATCACACCGACGATCGCGAAGACCGCGAAAGCGCGGGCGAAGCTCGATTCTGTCCGAAGCATGGG
>DATFTC010000125.1:0-6308 GCA_035262305.1 Myxococcaceae bacterium
GCGGCGGAGACGGAGGCCTCGAAAACCGAGCCGCTCAGGGGCTTTTGCGTCGCCGCCATAACGCGCGCCTCGGCTTCGGGAAGGTCCTTGCAGAACGCGTCGTGGAACTTGGCCCGGTCGATGTAGAGAAAACCGGCCGAGTCGGGGACCAAAGCGCTGTTGAGAGGAGGCTGCGCGAATCTCTTGCCGGGCTCACCGAGCGGTTCGCCGGCCTCGGGCGCGAATGCAGCCAGGTAAACGAGAGCCTTGACGTTCGTGTTTCCCGTGGCGGCTCCGGTGATCACCGCGCCGCCGTAGGAGTGGCCCACCAGGACGACCGGCCCTTTCTGCGAGTCCACAACTCGCTTCGCCGTCGCGATGTCGTCGGAGAGCGAAGTGAGTGGGATCTGGACGGCGGTGACGAAATAACCGTCTCGCTGGAGAATCGGAATGACCCGGCTCCAGCCGCTTGCGTCGGCGAACGCGCCGTGGACGAGGACGATGACTGGCCTGGGAGGCTCGGCGAGAGCCGGAGACGCCAGAATCAGAAGGATCATCACCAGTCGCTTCATAGGACCTCCTCGGCCCGATATTAGCCGGGATTTGCGATTTGGCCGATCTGCATCCGGCGTTTCTCCCCGCTGACCCGGCCGAGACAGTTTCACCGCCGATCCCGGCGCTTCGCGAACCGTGATACGGCCCGTCCTCGAGGCGCCAGCGTCCTGATTGCGCCTCCGTCGACGCGAGGTCGCTCGTGCACCCCGCCCACGGGGACACTCCCGTTCGCATTGACTCGACGCGCTGCGGGACCGTCCGCCCGATCATGTCGGATGCCACGCCAGCCGCTCGATGCGCACGAGGGTCTGATGAAAGAGAGGCCAGGTCAAGTAGCTTTCCGCGAACTGCAGCGTGAAGTACCGGCGTGCCGGATCAGCCGGCCGCCGGTCTTGAGCAACTGCTGCTGGAGACTCGTCAGCGACCAGTCCTGGATAGTGACGAGAAGAACGAGGCGATGTAGCAGGTTGCCGAGGGACCCTAGAGGGGGGAGCCGCTCGCCGAACTTTCACGATGCGCCAAAGAATGGACGTACAATTGCGGCGGTGAGGAATGTGATTTTCGGGTCGAGCATTTGTAGATCTAACGGCGGAGGCTAGAACGGACATATGTTTGTATGAGCGTAGCCAGCAGAGAAGGTCCAACGTCGGTTCCTCAGCCTGTTCTGGCGCCGCTCACCAGCGCCGCGATATTTCTGGTCATCTGTATCAAGCCGGACTGCGAGAGCTACGCCGCGGTGCGCTCGCTCTGCACGGATCTGGCGGCAATCTTTCGCGCGGTCGATTTCCGTCGCGTAGAGGGCGGGCTCTCGTGTGTCGCGGGTTTCGGATCGGATGCCTGGGACAAGCTCTTCCGAAATCCTCGGCCGGCTGAACTCCATCCGTTTCGTGAGATTTATTCGGGGGAACGCCACGCCGTCTCGACTCCTGCTGATGTGTTGTTTCACATCCGCGCCAAGAGCATGGATATGTGTTTTGAATTGGCTACCCAGATCATGGAGCGGATTGGAGGAGCGGTCTCTACTGTCGACGAGACACACGGCTTTCGCTATTTCGAAGA
Organism: Myxococcaceae bacterium; assembly: GCA_035262305.1. Lineage (GTDB taxonomy): Bacteria > Myxococcota > Myxococcia > Myxococcales > Myxococcaceae > DATFTC01. Next base: position 1,594 of record DATFTC010000125.1, read on the forward strand.
TCGCGACCTGCTTGGATTCGTTGACGGAACAGAAAATCCCCGCGGGGAGGCCGCGCTGAATGCCGCGCTCGTCGCTGGAGAAGACGCTCAGTTTGCGAGCGGAAGCTACGTCATCGTTCAGAAGTACCTGCACGAGATGAGTCGGTGGAACGCTCTTTCGACAGAAGAGCAAGAGCGGATCATCGGGCGCACAAAGCTTTCTGACATTGAGCTAAGCGATGCGGTGAAACCATCTTCAGCCCACAATGCGTTGACGACTATTGTCGAGAGCGGAAAAGAGGTCCAGATTCTGAGTGACAACATGCCCTTCGGCAAACCCGGGCGCGGAGAATTTGGGACCTACTTCATCGGATATAGTCGATCTCCGCGAACGATTGAGCAGATGCTTGAGAACATGTTTATCGGTCGTCCGCCGGGCAACTATGACCGGCTGCTGGATTTCAGCCGGGCCGTGACTGGAAGCCTGTTTTTCGTCCCATCGGCGACGTTTCTTGAAAATCTCGGCGACGAAGAACCCTCAACAGCTCCAGCCAGCCCACCGCCGGCAGAACCGAATCGGTTTTCATCTTTGCCGGTACACGATGCATCACTCGGAATAGGATCGCTCAAAGAGATGACGAAGGAATAGCCTCCAGCGAGAGTTGGCACCAATGTCAGAGGGGCGCAGAGGCAGATCGATGCGGAAACAACGTATCGGGCCCGGGCAATGCGCCTAGATCAAATCCACTTCGAACTCGAACATCTTTGATATCGGTGGTTGCGGGCCCCCGCAACCATGAACGCTACACGGTTCAGAAGCCCTTTGCCGGTGGTCATCACTTCGGCCCTGGCGAAGGGCTTCGCCGTCTCTGAACGGACCGGATGGATCACGATCCGATCGATGTCCGCGTGCAGGAGCTGGCGGGCCCCCTGCCCACCTTTCCTCAGAGTGTCGCCCAATTCCTGCAGATACCCTTCGACCCGGGCTGGGTGAACCTGTAGGGGGAGGCGGGCTGCCCGTTCGTCCAGCCGGCCCAACCCTTCCTTCAGCCGCCCTTCCTTGCCCTCGGCCCGAAAACGTGACCGCGACCAAACACGGGTTTTAGACTCGAATTTTCGAAGCAGAAAATCGAATGAGGCAGTTCGCCTGCGAGCGGTGCGGGCCCGCGACCTGAACCAGCGTCGGAGCGCTTCAATCGGCGTTAGCAAGAGATGAGGTGCGGATTACCACTTCGAGGTGCGGATCACCACTTCTAAGGATGACATGAAGTGATTGTGATTCGAGCCCTCGCATCGATCTGTCTCCATATCCACATCGATCTGTCTCCATATCCAGAGGTATCGGGGGTATCGCTCTGGCTATCCCGTATATCGCCCGGTATATGGTCGGACTATCCCTATAGTCGGGATAGTGCTACAGCTCGAGCCCTCCTCTAGGGCAAGGCAACTCAATGGGGTTTCGTCGGAGGCAATGGACCGTGCCACTGCGCTACTAGGAGGCCGCTCTCGGCTTCCGTCACGTCGCCTGGACTGCCCCTGATCGCCTGTGGCATTGGCTCCTAGAGGCTCCGAGACCGGCCGGTGTCTGAGTGTGGCAGATTACGTCAGGGGGGCTGCCGGCCCCCGAGAGGCGCCGCAGCGTGCTAATGTTGCGTACGCTCTTACGATCCGCTGTAGACACGCGGGGGAGTTCCCATGGCCCGTGAGCAGCGCAAATTGGCGGCGATCTTGGCTGCCGACGTTGTCGGCTACTCCCGCCTGATGGGGCGCGACGAGAGCGGCACGCTGGCAAGACTGCGGGAGCACCGTAAGGAACGCATAGAGCCAGCACTTGCGCGATTTGGCGGCAGGCTGGTCAAGCTCACGGGCGATGGTGCGTTGGTTGAATTCGCAAGCGCAGTTGATGCACTGTCGTCGGCGATTGAGATTCAGCAGGCCGTAGCCGATCTCAATCGAAAGCAGCCTGAGGCCGAGCAGGTCGTCTTCCGCATTGGCCTGCATCTGGGAGACCTGATAGTCGAGGGCGACGATCTGTACGGTGATGGCGTGAACATCGCCGCCCGCCTACAGTCCGAAGCACCCCCAGGTGGGATTGTCATCTCCCGTGCAATGCACGAAGCAGTGCAGGGGCGGCTCAAAGTAAATCTCATCAGTCTAGGGGAGTTGATGCTCAAGAACATTGAGCGCCCGATCCGGGCCTTCCGGGTTGAGTGGGAGGAAGCCGATTGGTGCCCAGCGGTCCCGGCGCCTTCGACGCGATCCGACTCCGCACCGCCGAAGGAAGCCACACTGGAGAAGTCAGACCCGCCGCGACTTTCCACTGTGGTTCTGCCCTTCGCGAACATAGGTGGCGATCCCGAATTGGAATATTTCGTCGATGGCGTGACCGAAAGCCTGACCACCGACCTGTCGCGCATGAGCGGCATGCTGGTGATCGGCTGCAACACGGCGTTCACCTACAAGGGAAAGCATGTCGATCTGAAGCAACTCGGCCATGAACTCGGCGTGCGCTATGTGCTCGAAGGCGCCGTGCAGCGCGGCGGCAATCGGATGCGTGTCAATACACAGCTTATCGACGCTGCGAAGGGTACACACCTTTGGGCCGAGCGCTTCGACAAGCCCTTGACCGATCTCTTCGCCATGCAGGACGAAATCATCGCGCGGCTCGCCAGTCAATTGGGCACGCAGTTGATCAGCGCCGAGGCGCGGCGCGCGGAACGGGCACCGAACCCCGATTCTCTGGACCTTTATTTCCAGGGCATGGCTTGGAGAGCCAAGGGATTCACTCCCGAATATCTCTCGCAGGCGCGCGGCTATTTCGAACGCGCGTTAGCGCTCGATCCCGGCAACATCGAGGCGTTGGTGTGGAGGGCCTACGTAGATCTGGCGAAGGGTACCTTACATCAGACTGATGATCGGGCGGCGCTGTACGCGGCGGCCGAAGCGGCCTTGAGCACGGCGCTATCCCTGACTCCCGAACATGCTTTTGCCCACGCGGCCTTTGGGAGCGTTCAAATTCTGACGAACCGCGCGATCCAAGGCATAGCCGAATGCGAACGGGCGTTGGGGCTGGATGGAAATCTGGCCTTTGCTTATGGAAGTATCGGTATGGCAAAGTTTGTTATCGGTCGCGGCGAGGAAACCGAGGCACATGTCCAGGAGGCGCTCCGTCTCAGCCCTCGCGATACGTTCGCCTATCAGTGGATGGCGTTCGCGGGTACCGCCAAGCTCTTCATCGGCCGCGACGAAGAGGCGGTCACACGTTTTCGTCGCGCCATCGAGCTGAATCGAAATCATCCGGTCGCGCATTTGTTTCTCGCTGCCGCACTGGCTCATCTCAACCGGCTGGATGAAGCGCGATCCACGGTTCAGGCGGGGCTTGTCCTCGTTCCTAATTTCACCCTGCGTCGGTTCCGCGCCGGGGCGTTTGGCGACAATCCGATCTATCTGGCGCAGCGCGAGCGGGTCGTTGACGGCCTGCGCAAGGCGGGTGTGCCAGAATGACCGAGCAGCGCCGCTTTGCCACCATCGCCTCGGCCGACGTCGTCGTCTTCCCACATTGATTTCCAGTTGAATTCCCGAGCATTGACGTCTGCGGAAGGCCTCTTGGAAAGATGAGAAAGACCCGGCGATTCAGACGACGTCTACCTCGAAGGTGAGGCGAGTCGATTTCGGTGGTTGCTCCCCCCTAAGAGGATCCTGCCCTCACGGCCGCCCAGGCAGCAACTTGTTGGCCTGGGCCGCGGCCTCGTCGAGGGCCTGCTTGGGCTCCTTCTAACCGAGCAGGGCCGCCTCGATCGCGTTCTTGATGATGTCGGTGATCTTGATGCCTTGCTCACCCTGGAAGGTGTACCAGGGCTCCATGTTCTCCATCTGCCGCATCGTCGCCTTGAGCCGGGGGCGCTCCTGCAGATACGCGCCCATGAGCTTGGGGTCGTCGAGCACGGACTTCCTCACCGGCATGTAGCCCGTGCCCTTCGACATGATGGTCGTGCCTGCGGCGGAGGTGATCCACTTGGCGAACCGCTGTGGCATTGCTCCTCGGGCGTTCCGCGTCCGAGTCTGGCACATTACGTCACGGGGATGGGACCCAGGGACGGAGCGACCGCTGCCGGAGGTCGTTTGTGTTGCCTATCCTCCCACTCGAAAGCGGACGACGGCTTAGCTTGTGGCATCGCATGCCTTAGGTGCTCGAAACGTCGGGAGGAGCACCGGCGCTAGCGTCGCAAGGTGATCCAGCCGAGAAGTCGACGACGCCTGGGTCTGCGATCGGGCGCAATTGCCGTATCCCTTCGACGAATCGCGTGGAGTATCGCCCGCGATGGGGTCTGTTTTCTGCGCGCAGTGCGCAGCAGATCCGGGTGATGGATTCGATGGTGTCGAGTTTTTGCGCGCGGTGCGCAGCAGCGAGGGGGGATTGCGTCGGAGGCATCCGGTTGTTGCGCGCAGTGCGCAGTGGCGAAGGGAGATCGCGGCGATCATGTCTGGTTGCTGCGCGTCCTCGCGCAGCCGGGCGGGATGCGATTCGATGGTGTCGAGTTTCTGCGCGCCGATACCCACCGGGGATGGGGCATTGCGTCGATGGGCGCGCTTTTCGTAGAATCCCACGCCATGGGCCTCCTCACCTTCGGTCTCAACGTGACTTTGGACGGGTGCATCGATCACACCCAGGGGATCGTGGACGACGAGCTGCACGACTATTGGACGCAGCTCATGGATCAGAGCGGGGCGATGCT
>DATFTC010000126.1:0-3121 GCA_035262305.1 Myxococcaceae bacterium
TCTGGTACGAGTTCGCTCACCGCCGAAAACCGTGGGATCAGATTACCGGGGCGGCGTTCAGCTTCTGGGCGGCTCTGGCTGTTCTATCGGCCTTAGGAATTCGCTATCCCTTGGCCATGCTCCCGATTGTTTTCATGCAGCTCTGCTATAAGGTGTTTTGGTTTCCTCTGAGCTATTTCCCGCTGCGGGCAGCAGGCCTCTCATCTGACCTTGCGCCAGGGTTCTTGGCCACAATCGTACTAGACCTCGTCGTTATTCCTTGGCCCTACGTTTTTGCCAACTACATCAAGAAGCAAGGTGATCGGTGGCGTCGAGGCGCGCGAGGGGGCCCGGTACAGCGCCCCGATGACCAACGCGAGTTGTAACGTAGGTGCGGGCTGGCAACACGTCCAGATCACAGTCTCCCGACGATGGATCTGCGCGGCACGGAGCTGGCAAACACCGATCACTCCCTTGCATTCGGATGCACTTCCTTGCACTTCCTCTCACGCGGTGGTTGCAGGACTTCCCCTCTAGTGATTGATATCAAAACAACTGGGGTTATATGGCGTCGCCTCGCGAATGAGCGCGGGGCCGAGACAGCAGCCCAGCTAATCCGCAGCAGCGAGCGCACCGAATCTGGCCTTCAGCTCGTGGAGGTGCAGCAAGTAGCTGCGCAGGTCCTGTGTTCCACAGCGCTCACCCGCGCCCGGTACGAAGCCGCGGCGCGCGAAGGCCTCGCCCCGCGCGGCTCCGCACAGGTGAACGACCGCAGCCAGGTCGTGCTTCTGTTTGAGCATTGAAGCTGGAACTTTGTGTTGGGCGAGCGTGCTCGCGACGCTCCGGTGCAGAAGGGCCGAGGTCATCTCGATGGCGTGGCTGGGGACGACGCGTGCATACGTCCAGTTGAACCAGCACGAAGTGAGGTCATACCACGGGCCGTCCTCAACTACGGCGTGGTCGCGAATGCAATAACGCTTTGCCTCGCGGAACGCCGCGTCGGTGATCTGAAACATGCCCACGGCGCTGGAAGCTGGCCGATACCACTCGAAGGGATTCGGGCTCCAGCGCCAGGTCCAGCGCGGCCGCGCCACAGGGTTGCCCGCACCTTCGATCTGCGCGAGCGCCGCGAGCAGTTCGGGCGAGATGACCGGGGTCGAATGCTTGCGGAAGAGCGGGCCGTACGCCCGCCAGGTAGCGGCTGGGCTCTTGACGAGCGCCTGGCCGACGGGGAAAAACATCTCGGTCGGTTTGCGCCACATCTGGACCATCCAATTCGCAGCCGCCCACAGAGCGGCGACGGCGGCGAGCGTTGCGACAATGCGCACCCATACCGGCGTCCTCCAGAAAAGGTGACACCCGTGCGCGATCTGGCTGGAAACTCGCGCGCCGGCCTCCCGGATCGCGCGCAGCCGCGTTCTCGGCGAAGGGATCCTGGCGGTGCGCGGTCGGGGCATGCGAGGCGATATCGTAAGCGCTAGAGGTCGGCCGTCTTAGTTTTCAAGGCCTCGGTTATCGTGGTCGTGACAGCACCTCCTTGAGTTGCTCTGGTTGCTCCACGCTAACCATGAGCTGGCGGAGTCTGACCGGGAACCCCATCACGAATCCGCGCTGATCGGGTTCGAGCTCGATGGTAACAATCCCATCACCGGACCCGTTGACTAACCAGCGCCCGGCGAATCCATGAACGCCTCGGCTGATGGGCATCCTCTCGTACGTGGACACCGCCCTAATCGCCGCCTTCGGGAACTCGGCGCGAAAGCCCCAGCTCATGCGCACACGCACCTGGTCCCCTCCGACCTCCACGTAGGACTTGGACGGGGGCATGAACAAGGCGGTGGAGAGGACGCCATAGAGGCGGTCGAAGCGGATGGCGAAGCGGGTCGTGGTGGTGGGACGCGCGTCACTCATCAGAGTCCTCCGTAGAACTTGCCAAAGGAAAGAGCAAGACAACGCTTATGCACAGAATTGTGAACGGTTGTGATCTATTGGGGTTGAAATGTGACAAAGCGCGAGGCGGCGAAATGGCGGATGACGACGCGCAAGAGGATTCGTTCAACGGCATCGTCCTCCGGAGGGGGCAACGGGACGAATTCACTGCTCTGTTCCTTCTACAATCCGTTAGGTACCCGCACGTGCAAGGGGTGCCCGACAGTTCGAGTTTCGGTGTTAGCTCCAACCCGCTTCATTGGTCGCGTTGGCGCGCAGGGATTTCTGAAAGGGCGCTCCCGGGTCAGGGAGCCTCTCCGGCGAGCTCCTTAATACGGGCAATCACGAATTCCCGATTGAATCGTCCGGAGGCGACTCCGGAAATGACCCCGTCTTTCGTGACGAAGGCCATCGACGGAATCTGTTTTGCGCCGAAGGGCTCCAGGACCTCGCTCTGCCCAGTAGCGACCGGGATCTTGAGCTTGAGCCTGGCGACGGTCTCCTTCACTTGTTCCTCGTCGCTATCTATGGCGACTGCGAGGAACCCCACTCCCTTGGGTTGGAAGTCGGCGGCGATTCGATCAAGTTCGGGCAACTCCCGAACGCAGGCGCTTCACCAAGGCGCCCAGGGCACAAGCACCCAGGGTTTGCCCTGCAGCGTCTTTCGGTCCACCGGTGCTCCGTCGATCCGGCGCGCCTCAAAGGCATCGGGGACAGGTCGATTGACCCCGTTGTAATGCAGACACGCTTGGTTCGCCAATGCGTAGACGGCGAACAGACAGAAGAGTTTCCATCGGTTTCCGAACACCAACTGAAATTGCCACTTTCCCGGCGACGCGGCAACAACGGAGTGGCCTAAGACGGTCGTTGGATCCGATCCAGGAGCGTCCATGATTGTCACACGCCGAAGGTGCTTGTCTGGGCCAGCCGTTGCAGCGACTCATCCTGGCTGCAGCGAGCCGCGGTGCTCCGATCGATCGTAAATCGCGCGTCGAAGTTCGTAAGCGGTGTCAAGATCGTTTGAAGCGGCGCTTGTCGATCTTCATGCCCGAGCCGCAAAAGATGACGCGAGCCGACCCACGAGGTGATTGCGCTCGATTGATTGAAAAAAAAGCTCGGAATCCGAGCCGATTTGAATTAGAGGCAGTATCCCCCGATGGCTCCGGCTGCGAGATCTACATTCACTTCCTTGATCGGCTGAATTGAGCGGATG
>DATFTC010000127.1:0-2292 GCA_035262305.1 Myxococcaceae bacterium
CCCTTTCCATGGCAGTGAGGCAGGTCGGACTCGCGGCAATTGGTTAAGGGTCTTACCTATCAAGCATGCACCTTGACCCCGCAGAGCATCCTCAAGCGCTATCCCGGCAAGGAGCAGTTCACGGGCGGCAGCGCCTGCTCCGGCCGCTACCGAGGGATGATGCTCTAGGCGGCGGTCATGAGCGAGGCCGGCTCGCTGCGCCAGGAGGACGTCATCGCGGCGCTCGATCACGCAAGGATCGTCGAGGGGCCGGGTGGCCCGGCGGAAATGGTTCCCAGCCGGCGCCACGTCCGCATGAACATGTACATCGCCCAGGCGGAGAACGGCCGCTTCGAGATCGTCGAGAGCCTGGGGGCCATCGGCCCGGACGAAACGATGGTGCCGGCTGCCGCGGAAGTTCAGCCCGGGACCGATGGCGTAGTCAGGCCATCAGGTAGGTGCATGAGATGAGTGTTCCATATCCGATCAACGAACATCTCCTGAGCCAACGCCTCGGCGCGCTCGGATCGGCGAGAAGTTGGGCGCCGAATGTCCTTCCGGAGCTCGAACGCTTCATCCGCACCGCAGACGACTACGATCTCTTTCGCATCAACCCCATCCAGTACCGCGAGCTCGTCGGCCTGTCAGAAGCAGACGCCATAGACCTGTTCGTGCACGCTGCCAAGGTGGGCCTCTTCGAGATGGACTGGTTGCTCATCTGCGCCTATTGCCCGCAGGTCGCCGGCAGCTTTCGCGAGCTCGACCAAGTCCATCCGCGCTTTCAGTGTGCATTCTGCAACGCGATCAACGATGTGGCGCTGGACGACTACATTCAGGTCACTTTTACGGTCTCGAGCAGCGTGCGGGACATCGTCTTTCGCCATCCCGACAAGCTGTCTGTGGAGGATTTTTATCTCCGCTACAACTTTTCCAAAGGCTTTATCGCTCCGCACGGGATGACGCACCAGCAGCTCGTTGCCGCGCTCTCAAGGGGTTTTGCCGATATCGAGCCCCACGAGCACCGCAGCTTCGAGTTCGAGGTCACGGCTGGCCGTTTCGAGGTGCTGGACCTGAGCCACAAACTCCTGCTGGTCTTCTTCGCGAACGGGGAACCGGCAGAACTCCAAGGGACGCTGGTCCAGCTCGAGTCGGGCCGCTTTCTGGTACCGGACCGGCCCACGGCCCCGAGAGACATGGTCCTCGGCGACGGGCGCTTTTCGTTCCGGCAGACGGCCGATCTCCGCCCAGGCAAGCAAACCTTCCAGATCGAGAACCGCACCGGCGATCGCGGCCGCTTCTGGTTTGTTCAGTATCCCTCCGGTTTTGAGCCCCATTTGGTCGAATATGAACCGTTTCTCTCCGGCAAGCGGTTGCTTCTCACCCCGAGCTTCGGCGAACTCTACAAGGCGCAGCTGGTGGATGAGGGCGAGAGCCTCAACGTCTCGGACATCACTTATCTCTTCACCGATTTGAAACAGTCGACCCCGCTCTATGAAAACGTTGGTGACGTGAACGCGTATTTCTTGGTTCGTCAACACTTCGAGATCTTGAACAAGATCATCCGGGAACAATCCGGTACCATCATCAAGACGATCGGCGATGCGGTGATGGCCGGCTTCGAGCGTCCCCGGGACGCCGTGAGCGCCGCCATCGAGATGATTGAAGAACTGTCGCGCTTCAACCAGACCGTCTCGCGGCCACTGGGCCTCAAAGTCGGTGTCCACAGAGGTCGGGCAATCGCGGTGACGCTCAACGACCGGATCGACTATTTCGGACAGGACGTGAACATAGCCGCACGTGTGCAAGGTCTCGCCGACGTCAACGAAATTTGCATCAGTGCAACGGTGATGGAGGCGCCGGGCGTCGCTGACATCGTCAAATCGCGCTCGGTGTCGCGCAACTACGAGAACCTGAGGGGTATCGGTCAAAAGATGGAAGTCCATCGCATAACAGTCGCTCCGACGCAGACCTAAACGACCACGCCGCTGCCAAGACGCGTAGGCCGGTTCTCCCACGACAGACGGAAATCGTTCGCTCAGGGGCAAGAAGACCAGTTCCCGAGCCCTAAGCCGAGGGGTAGCGCCTGAGAGGTTCAGCAAAAGCCGCTGAGGCTGATGGTAATGGTATGCGGGTGATTGTCAATCACCGGATCCTTGGCGAGGACGCACCCCACGCCGGGCGCTCGGTTTTCGCAAAGGGCTGGAGCGGCACTACCCCGATGTGCGCTGAACGGGGCGGCTACTCACCGCTCGCGTTGATTCCGACGCAGCGGAACCGATAGTTCGCGGACTCTTCGCTGGAGGGAAATGGATT
>DATFTC010000128.1:0-5396 GCA_035262305.1 Myxococcaceae bacterium
CGTGGCAGGATCGCAGCCGATCGCGATCTGCTCACGTCCACCGGCAAATGGACGGAGCGCGGCGGCGATGTGGAAGATGACCGGCACTAGCGTCCTCGCGTTGTCCGGGTCTTCTTCTTCACCTCCTTCACAGCGTAGGCAACTCTAGCACCATCCGGCGGCCCGCAGGAGCATCCGTGTCACGACTTTGCTCGGCGGGCTTAAAGGCACCCATGCGGGGTGCCGGAAGCTCCCACGTCAATTTATGTGCGGCCTCGCGGGACCAAAGCCATGCGACGTGGCCGAGCGCGCACCGCGCGGAGAGGATAGCCGATTTTCATCCTGCGGGGTGGACGGCCCGTCCATGGCCATTTATGTTGCTTACGAGCCAAGTGTCACTTTGGCCGGAACACGGGCGCCGGCTGGTCCCGCTCTAGCGCTCCTCCGTCGGTCTGGATCTCCGCGCCGACTGTTCTTCCCGGGCTTCGACCTGCCGCACGCGCTGCGAGAGTGTCACGAGCAACGTCTGGGTGAGCTCGGGCACTTCCCTCTGGAGGCGAGAGAAGTTCGCCCGATCGATCACGAGGAGGCGGACCGGCGTGTCACTGACGGCGGTCGCCGAGCGTGGACCTCCGTCCAGTAGGCTCATCTCGCCGAAGAAGGCCCCCGGGTGCAGTGACACGTACCCGCCAGAACCGACCTCGACCCGCACTGTTCCGTCGAGAATGAGGAAGAACACATCTCCAGGATCGCCGGCCCGGGTTAGCACAGACCCCGCCGGAGCATCGAGGATCCGGGCGATGTTGGCGACATTTCGGAGCTGCTTCTTGGTGCACCCTTCGAACATCGCAAGGGCCTTGAATCGAGATTGGTCTTCGCGAACCGCGGCTCGCGATAGGACCGGCTCTAATCGATGCTCGCCGTCGTACGAGACCGAGCCATCCATCATGCGGCTGATCAGTTCCATGCGGCCCTCCTGGCCCTGTTCGACCGCCCTTGCCACGAGCGTCAACGGGTACTCAGGGCAACGCTGAACTGCTCTGGGCTCCGACAAGCCTCGGGACCCCACCTCTATGTATTCTATGTATATGAGGCCAGAGGACGAAGCATCTGCGATGCCACATGGCGACCGTCGGAAGATCGCCAGGTTCCGGCGCACTGCTCACGCCAAGCGGGCAAGGTGCCTGAAGCTGGGAAGGGACAACCCGGACAGAGGGCGGGGAGCGCGACCCATCCCGCCGTTCTTGACTGGCATCGGCTCCTGGGGTGGCGGTGTCCGAGTCTGGCAGATTACGTCATGGAGACGGGACCAAGAAGGGGGGCGACCGCTGCCCGAGGGGGCTAAAGTTGGCTGTTCCCTATCCCCTGTCAATATTCCTAGGACAGCTGAATTGGACTCGACAGCCGCCCGAAGAGCGCAGGGCAGAAGCGAACTCGTACGTCGGATCGGGCTCGATCACGCAGACCGACGCATCGGCGCTTGTCGATTTCACAAAATACGCGACGCTCGATCCGACGATTCCGCCACCGATGATTGCAACCTCGCACCTTGATGAGTGTGCGTTCACGCGATGATCGATGTCAGGTGAACGATTACAGGAATCCGACGGCTGTGCCTTCGCCGCCCGTCAGCGGGTTGCCGAAGCCGGGCGCCACCACTATTATGGGCTGGCGCCATGCCAGGCGATCCGTTCGTTGCGATCCATCGCATCGGCGGTCGCGGTTCAAGCGGAGTCAGCAGCCCGATCGCGACTTGCGGCGACGGTCCGAACGCTCTTTTCTGCGACGACAATGTGGAAATCATAGAGCATTGATCGTATGAGCCTCTTTCGCGCCTACCACCGTGTCTCCGGCGCCGAGCATCAGCGCTGGTTCGACCAGCTGTCGACCACGGGGTACCGGATGATTTCCCTGTGTGTCTACGGGCCACCCGGCAACGCACGCTACGCCGCCGTCTGGGTGCAGCGTCCGGGACCCGCATACGTGGCATTCCACAACCGGTCCGCCAACGATTATCAAGGACTTGTCGATTCGCTGACCCCGCAAGGTTATGTGCCGATCCTCCTGTCCGCGACCGGCGATTTCGGCAACGCGACGTTCGCCGGCGTATTCGAAAAACTTGGCATCGCTTGGCAGGGTCGCCACCAGATCTCCAAGGACCAGTTTCGCATCGACGACGACAAGAATCGGAATCTCGGGCTCGAGCTGCACGACTTCTGCTGCTACGGTACGCTGGACCAGCCGCTGTTCGCCGCGGTGTGGCTCCCGGTGTCGTCCTCGGTGCATCAATCGGAGTGGCAGTTCTTTCCGAGCGATACCTATCAGCAACTCTTCGACGCGGTCATCCCTCGCGACAACCGCCCATTCCTCGTCTGCGTCTCCGACGGTCCGCGCTATCACGCGCTCTACCGCGACGATTCGCTCGGGTTCGGGATCGCGCGGCATAACATCAACGGCGACGAGTACCAGCGCGAGTTCGACGCCAACAACGCGCAAGGTCGCATGCCGGTCTTCGTGCGGGCCGCCGGCCGGACGAACGACCAGGCGCAGGATCTATATGCCGCCTTCTTCGCCGCGACCGACCAGTCGCTGCCTCGCCACTGGACAGCCACCGGTACCCCCGATGCGAAGTACGCGGCGATCGAATCGAAGGTCCAGACATTCATGCAGGCGCGCGGGATGCGCTCGGCGACCCTCGCGATCGGCCACAACGGCAGCCTCGTGCATTCGCGCGGGTTCACATGGGCGGAGAGCGGCTATCCCGTGTGCCAGCCCGACGCGCTCTTTCGCCTCGCGAGCCTCTCCAAGCTGTTCACGGCAGCGGCCATCGACACGTTGCGCCGCGGGCAGCCATTTCCGTTGAACCTGCGCTTTCTGGACAAGCACATATTCCCGCTGCTCGGCATCAACTCCGTCATGATTCCCGGCCAGACTGCCGACAGCCGCATCAACACGATCACCTTGCGGCACCTTCTCGACCACGAGGGCGGATGGCAGCGCGACACCGCGGTGCCGAGCCTCCATCCGACGAATCCCGCGGGATTCGACCCCTGCTCCGGAGCGGCCCTGCGGCTCATCGGTCGGGACCTTTCGCGCAGCTCCCTCGTGTCGAGCGGCGACGTCGCTCATTACATGTACGGCGAGCCGCTGCAATACGCACCCGGTACGACATCCGTTCCATTCAACGAGCGCTACTCGAACTTCGGCTACATGCTGCTCGACATGGCCGTCGAATCGCTTGCCAGGAGAGCTTTCCGCGACTATCTGCACGACAGCGTGCTCGCGCCGATCGGCGTCGCGGACGTTTACGTGGCCGGCTCGCTGACCTCGGTGGCGCGCGAAGTGCAATATCATTGCGTGAACGCGGTGCCCTCGTGCTTCCGGCCCGATCTCGATCCAGCGTGGGCTTCCGAGCCCTACGGCGGCCTTGCCACCGAAGTCTCTCCGGGAGCGGGCGGCCTTCTCGCCTCCGCGCCGGCCGTCGTCACGACCATTGCGCACTATGCGGTGTGGGGCTCGGGGCCGCGCTCGCCCGGCTCCGCCCGCATCGGCGACATGCCGGGCACTTTCACGTGCGCGAGCTCGCTCGGCAACGGATACGACTGGGTGATGCTGTTCAATGGCAACGACGGACTCAACGATGCGATCCGCGGCCAGTTCCGGACCGATGTCGACGCAGTGGTCGGCGGCCTCGCCTAGGGCCGCGAGCAAGTCGCCATGCTGCCGCGAATCGGAAGGACGATTCGGTCCTGCGCAACGTTGACGCGCGGCAGGCACGGCGTCGTGGGCGGAATGGACAACGTGGCCTGGACTCGCTTGGCCGCACAGGATGAGAGCCGGGCTGAGGCGCTCGCGAGCGCGAGGCCTTTCAGGAGCTCTTGCGCTGTGGCATCGGCTCCTGAGGGCTCCTGGGGGGGCCGGTGTCCGAGTCTTGGCTTTATGTCATCTATGCTCGGGACCGGGCGAGGCTCACGCCAAAGAAAGCGCGAACAATCTGCTGCACCACCCACGATGGAGATCGCGAGCGACGTCGCGCTGAATCAAACCGGGCTTAAGCGGCGGCGACGCCGGTCGTCGGCACGGTTGGTACGACTTGCCGTGGCGGCTGGTCTGATCGGGCTCGTGTTCACATCCCCGTCTGAGGCCATTTACCTCCTGGCGTTGACCTCAATGCCTTTGATGATGCTGTATGGCGAGCTTTCTGTTCTCGAGCGGAGCCTGTTGGTGCTCCTGTATCTGGCCGGCATCTCGGTGCTCTACGTCCTGATCGCACTGATGTCCAGCCGAAAGACTCCGATACTTTATCTGCGGAAATTCGGCCTTTCTCGCGCCAATCGAATGGTCACGCGCGCAATCGAAGGCGGCCTCGGGCGGCAGTATCGAGTCCTCACCTTAGACGATTCGGATTTCAAGCCCTTGGAGATCCCACGAATCGAGCGGATCCTTTCGCGCGTTGCAATTCCGATCGCACTTCTGCTGCTTCTTGTGACTCTCGTGTCCTTTATGGGCGGCGAGAAACTAGGCCTCCCGGAGCCGGTGGTGGTGAGGCTGTTCTACTGGCTGCCTTTCGCGTACGGCTATGGGGGAATCCTGCTCATCTGGCCGCTTCTGACGCTCATCGCGATTGTCTTTGCCGTCCTGGTCTATCGCTGGCGAATCCGCCGAAGCTTCAAGCTCGAGATCAGGTCTAGAGAGCAGATTTACGGCTGTTTGATTCGCGCCCAACGCCTTGCGCGATGGCTGATGCGGCCATCGATGATGGCGCCCCAAGCACTCGTGGTGAAGGTCATTGATGAGCTGTGGCAGGAAGCAGTGTCCACGCTGGCCGAAGGGCTGCATCTCGTTGTTTGTGACGTCTCGGAGCCGACCCACAATCTGATATGGGAGGTGGAACGGATGTCCGCTCTACCGGCAGTCAGGTGCCTGTTTGTCGGCAACGGTCCACTGGTCCGCAGCTGGATCAACCAGCCTGTCGATGCGGATCCGGAGGCGCCTCACTCACGAATGAAGCGTCTTCTGCAAGGACAGACCATCTTGGTATTCGATCCAACTCGACCCTTCGCACAGCGTAGGTTCAATCGCAGCTTGCGAAATTGTCTGGACAATTTCTACGTTTAAGGGGTCGGACTCGACAGAGCATAGATGACATAAAGTCCATACTCAGACACCGGCCTGGAGTGCTCCCCATTTCAGCTGCTCACGCTGGAGACGTAGGATGCGGCGGGAGGCTCCATGCGCGAACATCGGCGGGAGGCGGACGGCAGGCGGGTCTTCATCGCGGAATTCAAACGGCAGGTAGTCCAGCGAATCTTGACGGCCAAGAAGACACTAGCGCAGCTCAGGCAATTTAGGCGTGAATTGTTGCCAAACCCTCTGATCGACGTTGCCGGGCGACTGCGCACATTTAATTGCACGCG
>DATFTC010000129.1:0-2738 GCA_035262305.1 Myxococcaceae bacterium
TGGGAAAGGGCGACCCCATCGTGCTGCTACACGGCAATCCCACCTCGTCCTATCTCTGGCGAAACGTGCTGCCGCACTTGCAGCCACTGGGACGTTGCATCGCCCCCGACCTGATCGGCATGGGCGATTCCGATAAGCTGCCTGACAGCGGCCCCAGTTCGTATCGCTTCGTCGAGCACCGCCGCTACCTCGACGCCCTGCTTGAGGCCCTGGATGTGCGAGAGCGCGTCACCTTCGTCGTCCATGACTGGGGCTCGGCCCTCGGATTCGATTGGGCCAACCGCCACCGCGACGCCGTGAAGGGTATTGCGTATATGGAGGCGATCGTGCGGCCGCAGGGCTGGGACCACTGGGACCACATGAACATGCGTCCATTCTTGCAGGCGCTGCGTTCCGAGTCCGGCGAGAGCATGGTCCTGCAAGACAACTTCTTCATCGAGAAGATCCTGCCAGGGGCCATCCTGCGCACCCTATCCGCAGAGGAGATGACGGAGTACCGACGGCCGTTTGCCGAGCCCGGCGAGGGGCGACGGCCGACGTTGACGTGGCCTCGAGAGATCCCCATCGAAGGCGAACCTTCCGACGTGGCCGCGATTGTGGCCGCCTACGCGCAATGGTTGGCGACGAGCAATGTGCCCAAGCTGTTCCTGAAGGCCGAACCCGGGGCGCTCCTCGCGGGGGGAGCGAATCTCGAGACCGCGCGGTCGTGGCCAGTGCAGACTGAGGTGACGGTTGCAGGGGTCCATTTTGTCCAGGAAGATTCGCCGGACGAAATCGGGCGAGCAATCGCCAGGTGGATGGAGGGGCTGAAGGGACCGAATCAAAGCGTAGACGATGGTCACCTGAGAGCTTCACCCGGCGTCCTCGCGCGATAAGGATGGTTACAAGCGAGGGCAGGAGAGTTCCATGAGTCGAACGACCCCATCACTGAAAGGCCCCGGATCGCGTTCAAAAACACCGCAAGGGTTTTCGGAGATTTCTATTCCGGCTACATCGATCCACAAGGTCGAAGCGGACGGAGTCCGTGTGTTCTACCGTGCTGCCGGCGACCCAAGTTCCCCGATCGTGCTGTTGCTTCACGGGTTCCCAACATCGTCTTTCATGTTCCGCGAACTCATTCCGCGTCTCGCCACAGACTACCGGCTGATCGCACCGGATCTCCCTGGCTTCGGTTTCACAGAAGTTCCCGCTGAACGAAAATACATCTATTCGTTCGACCGATTGGCGGCGACGCTCAACGCGTTCACGCAAGTGCTCAAGATCAAGCGTTTTGCACTCTATGTGTTCGACTATGGCGCACCTACCGGATTTCGTCTGGCGATGGCTCATCCAGATCGAGTCACGGCGATCGTTTCACAGAACGGGAATGCCTATGAAGAAGGGCTTGGTGATGCCTGGGGGCCGATCCGGAAATACTGGGCAGAGCCAACGCCCGAGAACCGCGACGTACTGCGTCAAAACATTCTGACGCTCGAAGGAACGCGATGGCAGTATACGCATGGAGTGAGCGATCCGGAGAGGGTTCCACCGGAGGGCTACACGTTAGACACGGCTCTGCTGGAGCGCCCAGGAAACAAGGACATTCAGCTCGATCTGTTTCTCGATTACGCGTCGAATGTGAAGCTCTACCCAGCGTTCCAGGATTATTTCCGGAAGGCGACGCCGCCGTTGCTGGCGATTTGGGGTAGGAACGACCCGTTTTTCATCCCCGCGGGAGCGGAGGCATTTCGAAAGGATATACCAAATGCGCGGGTTGAGTTCCTAGATACTGGCCATTTTGCTATAGAAACGCACGTCGTCGAAATTGCCGACGCGATGAAAAGGTTCCTCGCAGGGAACAACGTATCGCGGCGAACGGACGGGGGATCAGAATGAGTTCTTTTGCTGAGAACGCCACGATCGTGTTAGTCCATGGCGCGTGGGCGGACGGTTCTTGCTGGCAGAACGTCATCCTGCCGTTGCGAGAAGAAGGACTAAGAGTAATGTGTGCGCCGATTCCTCTCACATCGCTCGGCGACGACATAGCAGCTCTTGAACACGCGCTTAAGAGAACTAGTGGGCCAGTCCTCCTGGCGGGACATGCCTATGGCGGCGCAGTGATCGCCGGCCCAAGCGATTCACGAGTACGGGCTCTGGTGTACGTGGCGGCGCTGGCTCCCGCCGAGGGTGAGACGGTCGCGGATGTTTTTTATCGCTCAAAGCCGCATCCGGAGGCGCCGCATCTCGAGCCGGATGCTCATGGCTTTATCTGGATGCCCGAAGGCGGCTTTGCCCATGCGGTCGCACACCACGCCTCACCGGACCAGATCACCATTCTCGAAGCTGTGCAGCGGCCGATCGCAGTGAAATGCATTCAGGAGAAGGCTCCTGTGCCGAGTTGGAAAGCGAAGCCATCGTGGTTTCTGGTGGCGGAAGAGGATCGCATGATTGCGCCGGATACACAGTGTTTCATGGCGCAGCGGATGGGCGCGAAGACGCGGACACACCGCCTTGATCACAGTCCGATGTATACGGCACCGGATCTGGTGGTTGGCCTGATTCTTGGAGCGGCTAAGGAGACGCTCGGGCAGTAAGGACGCCAGTTGCCAACTCCGGGAAGAGAATTCGAAGTAAACCGAAACTCTCGGCAACCAGTTCCTCAACGCGAAAAGCCGCCCAAAGGAGATAAATCGCATGAAGGCAGCAGAAAAATACGACGTGGTCGTACTGGGTAGTGGCACGGCCGGCAAATTGATGGC
>DATFTC010000130.1:0-5460 GCA_035262305.1 Myxococcaceae bacterium
CCAACAGTACTTGGCGACCCGCTTCCCCGACTGGGCGTTTCCGGCCGGACTTGCGCAGATCCTGCACCAGCGCACGGAGGGCAATCCGCTCTTCATCACCAATGTGGTCGATGACTGGGTTTCCCGGGGGATGCTCGCGAAATCGCTGGAGGAGCTGAGCGTGACAGCACCGGACAGCTTACGCCAGTTCATTGAGCGGCAACTGGCCCTGACCGGTCCTGAAGAGCGAGCGATCCTGGAAGCAGCGAGCGTCGCCGGGCGAGAGTTTTCAGTCGCTGTCGTGGCAGCCGCGACCGAACGTCCGGATGAGGACGTGGAAGCGAGGTGCGACAGTCTGGCGAAGCTCGGCCAATTTCTCACTTTCTGCGGGACCGTCGATTGGCCAGATGGCACCGTCTCGGCGCGGTATGCTTTCACTCACGACCTGTACCGCGAGACGCTGTATTCGCGTATTCTGCCCGCCCGAAGGACGTGCCTCCATCAGCGGATCGGCGTCAGGTTGGAGGAGGGATACGGCCCTAACGCGCGGGAGATGGCGGCGGAACTGGCTGTGCATTTCGTCGAAGGGCGGGATGCGCGGCGGGCGGTCCAGTATCTGCATTACGCGGCACAGCAGGCCCTCGCCCGAAGCGCCCACCGCGAGGCCATTGGGCATCTCAGCAGAGCACTGCGGCTTCTTGAATCTCTCCCACGAGGAGCGGAGCGGGACCAGTGCGAACTTGAATTGTTAATTGCCTTGGGAGCTTCACTTCTTGCAGCCAAAGGGTACACGGCTTCGGAAGTGGGCCGTGTCTACACACGGGCGCGCTCGCTTTGTGAGCACACGGGCAGAGCCGATCAGCACCTTGCTGCACTGTGGGGATCCTTCTTGTTCCACATAGTGCGGGCGGAGTTGCAGGAGGCGAGGGAACTGAGCCTGCAATTCCTGGGTCTAGCCAAACGTGAGGAGAACCCAACCCTTCTTGCGGTCGGTCATTTAGCTTTAGGAGCCAGCCTGTTTCACCTCGGCGAGTCGGCGCAAGCACGTGAGAACCTAGAACAGGCAATGGCTCGTGACGACCCGGACCGAGACCGCTTCCAACTGCTTGCTTTCGGACCGGATGTCGGAGTGTTTTGCCTATCCTACGTGGCACATGTCCTGTGGTTTCTGGGCTATCCCGACCAGGCGCTCGAGAAAGCCCAGGAGGCGGTGGCCCTCGCTCATGGCCTGTCGCATCCATTCAGCCTTGCCATAGCGCTCGACTATAGCGCCATGCTCCACCAGTTTCGCGGGGAAGAACAGGCCGGAGAGCAACGGGCGAACGAGGCCGCCGAACTGTGCCGCAGTTACGGTTTTCCCTATTACCTGGCCTGGACCCCGATCATCCGAGGCTGGGCGCTGGTTCAAAGGGGCAGCGCCGTGGAAGGCATCGAGCAAATGTGCGAGGGTCTCGCCGCTCTTAAGGGATTGGGAGCAGAATTAAGAGGACCGTACTACCGTGGCTTGCTGGCCGAGGCGTACGGAAAAGCAGCCCGCCCGGGCGAAGGGCTGAAAAGTTTGGCGGAGGCGTTTGCTCTCAAGCACAAGAACAAAGAATCGTGGATAGAGGCAGACCTTTACCGGATCGAGGGTGATTTGCTACTCCAAGAAGCTGACCGGCAGGCGGCGCAGGCCAGTTATCGCCGTGCGCTCGATGTGGCGAGACAGCAGGGGTTAAGGTCGCTCGAACTGCGCGCAGCTACAAGCCTGGCTCGCCTATGGCTGCTGCAAAATGAGCACGATCCAGCGCGAGCCCTTCTCAAACAGAATTGCGGTAATTTCACGGAGGGCTTCGATACACAGGACTTCAAAGAAGCCCGGTCGTTGTTGGAAGAACTTGGTCGTCGTTCTTAAGAGGGGGCCTCACTGGGGTTGAAGCAACACTCTCAGAAGGATGGCGAGGTTGCCGCGGGTAATCCCGAGCACCTGGCCCTTGCGAATCATCTGTGCTGCCTCGATCCCCTGAATCGCTCGCTCCGCCGTGGCTACCATCCGTGGCCCTTGCATCGCGCGGAGCCGGCGTTTGACGTGACGGTGATCGGACTCGATTCGGTTATTGCAGTATCGCCGCGTTCGTTGCTGACATCGCCGGTGCACGTGGTCCAGGCGCTGCAATTCACGAACGGCGGCCGGATAGCTGCGCAGGCCGTCGCGCGCCAGTACACAGATCTGCCGATTGTCGGGATTCGCCAGGGCTCGCTTGAGGAAGGCTTGAGCCGCTTCACGGTCCCGCGTTTCCGACAAGTAGAAATCGACCGTCTGTCCGCGGCTATCGACAGCGCGGAACAGGTACATCCAACGGCCGGCGATCCGCACGAAGGTTTCATCGACGTGCCCTGTGGAAGACTTCCGCTTGACGTTGCCGCCGAGGCGGCGGTGGACCTCAGCCCTTAAAGCTGAGTCCAGCGGCAGATGGTGGTATGGTCGACCGACAGCCCTCGTTCCGCCATGATTTCCTCGAGATCGCGGAGACTGAGCGAGAACCGGAAGTACCACCGAACACAGGTCATGATCACGTCGGGCTCAAACTGGCGTTTCAGGAAAGCCCTCGCCCGAAACGGCGTCATGCCGTCACCCTACCAAACCCGCAGAGGCAACACTTCCTTTCAGTCAGTTGATTTAGAAGGCAACGACCGGAAAGTCCGGCGGCACTCCAAGATACACCTGCCCGACGGTTCCATACCGCGCCTCGGAGGCGAAGACATGATGTTTCATGGTCTGGACGTCGCGAAAGCAACGTTCCAATGGGCTGGTGGCTCGAAATGCAGTCGTTCCTGCGATGCTACAAGCGAGTTCCACTGCCTGTACCGCGCTGCTCATCGCGTTGGTACTTGCAAGCAACAAATCCGCCTTTTGCTTCAGTGAGTGCGCCCTCCCGTCCACGCATCTTCGCCACGCTTCGCTCACAGTGTCGAGAAGCAATAAGCGGCCTGAACGCAAGACCGCTTCCGCTTTTCCCAACTGGACTTGTGCCGACGAGCGTTCCTTTAAGAGACCGCTCGCTGCCATGGAAGGCAACGGACCACTTCATGGAACGGCGCGAGATCTAGGCCGAGTCGTGATGTCGGGCGATCCGGTGGCGGCAGACTTCACCTGCGCGCGGCTGATGGGATTCGACCCCTACCGCATCTCTCACCTGGCGTAGGCGGCCCAGTTTCTCGGCAATGGAAATGTGCAGCGCATCGGCCAGCTGGAGAGACATTGCCGCGGACGGTGCGTCCGTTTTCGGTTTTGCCCGAGTTCGCACATTTAATTGCGGGGGCAACCTCGTGACCGGTTAGTTTCCGGTTTCCCAAATTCCCCGCAGAAGATCGCGTCCGCAAATCTACGAGTAGGGCGTTTACGGCAACTTGACGCAATTGCAGTGTTCAGGACTGCGATCGATTTGCGACCGGTGACTGTCAGTTCAATGATGTCATCACGCCCCGCGGAAGCCACAGCGGAACCCGGTTTCTCAGCGATATTCTGGACCAGAGGATGGCGTTCGAGCGCTTGAGAATCCGAAGTCGAAATCTCCACGCCCGCGCAGCGGTCCGCTGCGCGTGGCCGATCGCCAACGTTACTGAAGCCCGTCAGCCAAGTTGAGTCTAATGCCGGACGATCTCTCACTATCCCAGGCCCGCTGTCTCGCCTTGACAGCCCAGGGGTTTACTGCGAAGCCAGCTCGCTCTGTCAACAATCTCCGTAAGGTGGCGGCTCAATTGAACGCATTCCAAATCGATTCGGTGAACGTGCTCGTCCGCGCTCACTATGTTCCCGCGTTCGCGCGCCTCGGCCCATATCGTATGGAGGACCTCGATCGGCTGGCTTACCTCGAGCGTGAGCTTTTTGAATACTGGGGACATGCGGCATGCCTCATGCCGATTTCACTATATCCGTTGGTCCGCTATCGGATGCACAAGCATCACGAGCGGACGCAGCAGTACATGAGATCGGACGCCGGCCGCTACATGGCGCGCGTTTACGCCGAGGTCGCTGAGCGCGGACCAATCACGGCCGCCAAGCTGGCCGATCCAGGCAAACGGTCAAAAGGCTGGTGGAGCTGGTGGGGATCGGGCAACGGGAAGTCGGCGCTGGAACATCTGTACGATGCCGGTCTGGTCGCGATCGCCGGCCGGCGCGGTTTTGAGCGCACTTACGATCTCAGCGAGCGAGTCATCCCCAATTCGGCGCTCGATGCGCCGGCGCCGCCGCGCGAGGAAGCTATGAAGCAGTTGATCTGTCTCGGGGCGAAGGCTTGCGGCATCGGAACGTTAGGCGATATTGCGGGCTACTTCAATGTTGACGATTGGCGCGACCGATTGCCTGCAGGTCCGTGGTGGGCATATCCCAAAGACGCACGCCGCCGCGCGAGGCCCATCGCCAAACGCCTGGTATCCGAACTTGTCGAGGAGAAGCGCTTGCTTCCCACGCGCGTCGAGGGGTGGAAAGAACCGGCCTACATGTATCCGCGGGCGTCCGTTGGGGGAACGGCCGATGTTCGCGCGCTCGTCACACCGTTCGACTCGCTTGTTTGGGATCGTGCCCGCATCGAACGGCTTTTCGGCATGAAGTACAGGATCGAGATGTACACTCCGCCGCCGAAACGGATCTATGGATATTATGTCTGCCCATTCCTGCTTCGCGATACTCTGGTCGCGCGGTGCGATCTCAAAGCGGATCGCACACGCAAGGTTCTGATCGTGCAGGGTGCGTTTCTAGAACCGGGGGAGGATGCGCGCCGCGTCGCTCCGAATCTGGCCTGCGAGCTCCGCGAAATGCAATCGTGGCTCGAACTGGACCGCATCGAGGTAAACGAGCGCGGTGATCTGGCCGCGGCGCTGTCTAAGACGGTGAACGTACGAAACCGGCATCGCGTGTCCAGGCCCCCAGGGAGTCAGTGTAGCCGCTGGTGAGACCGCGTGCACAATTTCCTCCTCCTTCGAGAATGGAGTATGTCCACATGAACGTGTAGTCGTCATGTCGGACAAGTGCTCGGAAATGGCGAACGGCAGTATTTTCCGATAACGGCTGAGAAACGGCTTTATACCTGGCCAAAGTGTAAAGTAGGTGGGGTTTGCGGTTAGCGTGAGAGGGCCGTATTCTTCTTTCGTTTGAGACGGATATGCCGGGAGGGTGAGGGCCCTCCACGGATCGGAACCTGGCAGGAGACGGTCAGCGGCGCCTTTCACGCCGGCCCGTGATTCTCTCTACTGCACTGCCAGAGCCGGCTGTAATGGCCCCATAAGGCTGGCGACCAAGCGGAAGGATAGTGAAGGTCTCCTGTGGACACCGTCGTGGAAGCAATGTCAACAGGAAGGCTTTCACGTCGGGTGCGGACTTATCTTGGCCCTCCGCCCGGCAACAAGCCGGAACTCAACAGACCATTGCGAGGTACATCTTGCATTCGGCCATGCATTATGCGATAAGAGATTGATGTCCAGCCACTTATCTCCACTTAG
>DATFTC010000131.1:0-10511 GCA_035262305.1 Myxococcaceae bacterium
AGACTGCACACGTTTAGCGCCGAGGATGGCTACAATCCGTACGCGGGCTTGATCCAGACAACCGATGGCAATCTTTACGGGACGACCACTTGGGGCGGGAGCGGCGGCGCTGGCAGTGGCTATTTCGGCGGCAATCAAGGAATGTATGATTCCGGGCTCGGCACAGTGTTCAACATCGGAGTGGCATCCGCTTCGAGTGGGGCGCGCCGTTGACCAGTTTTGAATGAGTTCCTGAAGCGCCTTGCGCAGCGTTTGGCGCTGAACGTCGAAGCAGCGGTTGATTCGCGCGTCCGTTCGAAACGGCGGGCAGTCAGGGTGCGCAGGCCCGCGGGCAACATCGTGTTGCAATTGTGCAGCGGATGCATGCGTGGCGGCTGAGCCCGACCCGCGCAACTCCATTCAGATAGATGGCTTCCAACGTGGCCTCGGATATGCATCGAGGCCAAAGAAACGGGGGAACCGGTGCCACATGAAAAAGACCACCAACAGGCCGACGCATCAACGGCCAATCGCCAAATCAAATCGCACCTTATTGTTGCGTAAGGAGACACTTCGGCAATTGGAATTGCACCAGGCCAAAGGCGGGCTGCCTGACAGCGTCTTCGAAGCGTGCGTCGATAGCATACCGCCGTCGCGGTGCTTCCAGGTCGAATACTCTCAGTTCGTCTGCTGCGACCCCTAGCGGACGGCTCTGCGTCCATTAGCTGTCAACGGCGCTCAACGAATGGACTTCGTTGTGAATTCAGCCTTCATAACTTTTGCTAGCCTGTCTCCACCAGGTGGCGGGGTTGCTGTTCCGCCATCGGTGGGCGAGCCGCCTGCGCCTTATGGCATGACGGAGTAATTGCCAATTTCCATCCGCGTGGCCGTGGCGACATCCTCTCGGGTACTCTGCAGGGTTCCCTCGGGATCGAAGAATTGGATGAACGTCGTTGCACGCCACTCCGTCAGATTTTCAGCCAACTGAATGTTCGAAGTGATCCTGGTTGTGCCGATGTACTGACCCTGCGCATTGTAACGAAAGTTGGTAAATGTCACTGCGAAGAGCCGATCGCCAATTCTCACCCACTGACCATGCGCCACGCTTCGCAAGCTATTTCCACTGTTACTTGTTTCACTGACCAAGCCGCCCGGGAAGAAAGACTGCATCGAAAGCAGATCCGGAAGATCGGGCCGGGTGACTCTCGATAGCCAGGCTCCCTCGAGCTTCTGACCGACAGCCGAAAAGTCCGAGACATCTGCCCCCAGAGCCGGCTTCGGTGTCAGGGCCACGCCAATCAACACGGGGATCACCACTAAGAATTGTTTGTTGATATTGGTTTGCATTTGCTTTCCTCTACGTGCTTGAGCAGCTGAGCGCAGCACGTTCCAAGAGTGGTAACGCTGTTAACGAACGCAGAGAGAATCTCCGCGCTGCTAGTAAGTGGGCACGAGAGCTAATTTGTCGCGTCTGTCGAGGAGAAAATCTGCGACTTCAGCCGCGCGCGAGCTCTTAGTCTGGGAAGTTCATGCGACGCAGCAGATCTGTGAATCGCGCGTCCGAGCGAAGCTTGTCCATGATCGAGTCCCTTCAAGCCGCTGAGACAGTAACTTCCCCGCTTCCAGGAGCTGCTCCGGCGGATTTAATCTCGAGTAGCGTTTCCTCGGCCTGCGCCTATCCTCGCAAGCCCTCTACTCGAGGTGAATGCACTTCAGCATCTCGTGGAACCGCGGCTCAGCGCGCAGGCTCTCAAACAGCGGATCTGCTTTCGTCGCGCGCAGCCTCCAGTCGATCTCGTCGCAGGCCCTCGAGAGCAACGCGTAGCCTCGATCCTTCTCCCCCAGCGCGACCCAGATCAGCCCGCGCACCGCCGGAGACTCGTACTCGCGCTTCGCCCGTTGCTCCATCTCCTCGACCAGGCGCAGCGCGTCCGCCCGCCGGCCCGCGAGCACATACGTCACGCCGCGAGCGGCTTCCGCCTCGCTGGCATCGCTGGCCTTGTCGTATTCGGAGAACGCTTCGGCGTACCTGCCCTGCACGGCGTACACGCGCCCGAGCAACGCGTGCGCGCCGCTGAAGTCGGGCGAAATCTCCATCACCTTCCTGACCCCTTCGATCGCGCCATCGAAGTCGCCACCGTAAAACCGGGTGTGAGCGACGAGACTGTTGATGACGGGCGAGGTGGGATCGAGCCAGTACGCGCGGTCGGCCTCCGCGGAGGCCTCGAGGATTCGGCCTTGGCAGTTGAGCAACAGCGCGTACCATTGGTGCGCCGTTGGATACTTTGGATTCAGCTCGATGGCCTTGCGAAGTTCGTGTTCCGCATCCGCCCATTGATACGAGCCCGTGGCGATCATCCCGAGGGTGGCATGCGCTTCGGCCAGTCGGGGGTCGAGCTCGAGCGCCCGCAGCGCGCTTTTCTCCGCCTGCGGCAGAACGCTCGAGGCAAGCACTCGACCGTATTGGTACTGCAGCGCAGTCGCGTTCGCCAGACCGACCCAGGCGAGCGCGTACGCGGAATCCTTTTCGGTCGCCTGCGCGAAGAAGGTTGCGGCCCGGCGCAGCGATTCTGGGCTGCGTTTTTCCATGAAGTACCGCCCCTGCAGATAGAGGTCGTGCGCCTCGAGGCTACTGGTGGACGGCATGACCAACTCGCCGCCCACCAGCTTGCGCCGGAGCGCCTGCGCGATCGAGTGCGCGATCTCGTCCTCCAGTGCGAAGACTCCAGTCAGCTTGCGATCGTACGTCCTCGACCAGATGTGGAAGTCGTCGCTCACGTTGATCAGCTGCGCCGTCACTCGCAGCGCGTCGCCTTCCCGGCGGACGCTACCTTCAAGCAACGTCTTGACGTTCAGCCGCGCCCCGATCTCGCGGGCGACCAGGTTCCTACTCTTGAGCGCGTACACCGACGCGCGCGAGGCCACCTGGAGGCCGTCGATGTTCGTCAGCGCATTGATGAGCTCTTCAGTAATGCCGTCCGAGAAGTATTCGTTCTCTTTGTCGCCGCTCATGTTGACGAACGGGACGACCGCGATCGAAGAAGCCGGCTGTGCGTCCAGCGCCGGCTGCGCGCGGCCAGGCCAGACGAAGTGCCAGACGAGGCCTGGCGCAGCCGCGAGCAGACCCATGCCGGCGAGGAACAACGGCGCCCAGCGGCGGCGCGCCCTTGAAAGCGAGGCGAGCAGGGCTTCCATCGTCTGCGGGCGCTCCCCCGGCTCGGCCCGCAACCCGCGCAACAGAGCGCGGTGGATCCAGGCTGGGACGCGCGTGCCGCCCGGTGGCGGCCGAACCTCGCTCTTGCTCACGGCCCGCTGCAGGTCGGCCACCGTCTCGCCAGCGAACGGGCGCTGGCCGTACAGAGCCTCGTAGAGCGAAACGCAAAAGCTGAAGACGTCCGCGCGGACGTCGGCCTGCTCGCCTCTCATCTGCTCCGGCGCCATGTACGCGGGACTGCCCACCAGCGCGCTGCTGCTGAGCGAGACCGTCGGACCACCCGCCCCCGGCATGCTCGCCGCCAGCAGCTCGGAGGCCGGAACCGCCGTGAGCTGCGCGACCCCGAAGTCCGTCACCAGCACGCGCCCGTCGCCGCCAAAGAGAATGTTTTCCGGCTTGAAGTCGCGATGCACGAGGCGTTTGGCATGCGCAGCCGCCAGGCCTCTGCCCGCCGCGAGGAAGACGTCGAGCACTTCCCGCCAGCTCCGAGGCCGCTCGCGCAGCCAGCTCGCAACGGTGCCACCCTCCGCGAGCTCCATTGCCACGAACACCTGATCCTGGAACTCGCCCACGTCGTGAACGGCGAGCACGTTGGGATGCGAGAGGAGCGCCATAGCTCTGCCCTCGCGCAGGATGCGGGCGCGCAGCTTTCGCGGCGACACGCCGGGCAGGCCGCTCGGCCGCAGCATCTTGAGCGCGACCTTGCGGTCGAGCTGTGGATCATGTGCTGCGTAGACCACTCCCATGCCGCCTGCTCCGATGGGCGAGAGGATTTCGTAGCGGCCGACCATCGATTGGCCGCCCGATGGGAACGACCCGTCGCCGTCTGCTGGCGCAGGCGAGGTTGCAGCGGTCGCCACCGCGACCAGCTCGCGGCATACGTCGCACTGCGACAGGTGCTGTTCCACAGCCTCAAAGGCCTCGGGCGAAAGCCGCCCCTCGATGAACTCGAGAAGCGTTTCCTCCGAGGCACAGCTCATCGACACGACAAGGCCCCTCCCTGGCTCGAGCGGCCCAACTGCTATAGGCTATTACTCCAAGTGTTGCTAAGTGAGGGGGTAGATTAAAGGTGGCATCGCTCTCCGCGATCCTTCTGGCGCAGCTGCGGCGTCGCGGCGTCACGCGCAGCGCTACGAACGGAATGGAAGACACACTGCAAGCGCTCGTCGCTGCCGGGCGCGCGGCGTGGCCGGAGATCGCGATCAAGGCTTCTGCCTTCGTCGAGTACCTCGCGGATCGGCTCGATGTGCAGGGCGATCTCGATGCATCGCTGGAGGCGGTGCATGCGGATCTCTATCTCGCCTGTGGGTGCGCCCATGGGGACGGACGGGCGATCGTGGCATTCGAGAGGGCGCTGCTCTCGAGGATCCCCACTTTCCTCGCCCGGCTCGACCCTTCGCGCGACCTGGCCGACGAAGTGGCTCAAGAACTGCGGGAAGCACTGCTCGTTCCCGGGCGCGATACCGCGGGGATCGCGGTGTATTCGGGGCGCGGAGAATTGGGAAGCTGGCTGCGCGTCGTCTCAATCCGCACCGCACAGAGGTTACGTCGGCGCAACCTACCTGCGGGTCTAGCTACCGACAAGGCTGAGCAGCAATGGCGCGACGCCGATCCCGAGCGAGACTATCTCAAGCTGCGCTATGGCGCCGCGTACGAAGAGGCCTTCAACGGCGCGCTCGCGTCGCTTTCGAACCGGGAGCGCCTCTGCCTGCGGCTCCACTACGCAGATGGTCTGGACATCGGGAGGATCGGCAGACTCTACAAAATCCACCGCTCGACCGTCGCCCGCAGGCTGGCCGAGTATCGCCGCAAGCTGCGCGAGAGCATGCAGGAGAGTTTGCGGAAGCGGCTTAACCTGACGGACTCCGAGTACGAGAGTGTCCTTTCACTGGTTCGCAGCCAGCTTGTCGTCAGCCTCCGATCGGCGCTCAAGAACCCCGCGCATCCAGCATAGGGGTCGAGCGCGCAGCGTGCCGCCAGCGGACGAAACACGGGCCGCTTCGGTTGACCGTGCCCGTCGCAGGCCGCTGCGCGGCCTGAAGAGCCTCGCCGATTCATCTTCGCTCTGACCGCGGGTCTCCGAGTTGGGAAGCGTGGAGAAGGGTCGATTCGCAGACTTGGTGCTGCTCGACGCCGATCCGCTCATGGACATTCGAAATCTGCGACTCATCCGTGCGGTGATTGCCAATGGCCGACTGTTTGAGCGAGATGAGCTCGACGAATTGCTGGCGCGCCCGCGCTCAAAATGACTGCAACCGCAGCGCTCCGCCAGCCTTGAAAACAGTGCCGTAGCGCGACAGGCGACGACGCTGGCCTGCCACCGCCTTCCGTAATGCTTGGGTTCGAGTCGCCGCCCACCCGGCCTTGATTGTTTTAAAGCTTCATCCACCGCGGCGGGCAGCGAACTCCTTCAAAGCTCGCATGGCGGATAAAGCCGGTTGGACTAAACCGCCGTCCCTTCACCGCTATGGGGATTCCAGACTTGGCGCGGGACTTTAGCATCGTCCTGCGAAGGTGTCTCAGAATCCAATGACTGTCAGATTAAATTCTAGCTTTTACAAATCAACTATGGACGCGTGTTGTTGATCAACACCGAGACATTGTTGGGCCCGGCGGTGATCACCAAGTCGGGTCGTGCGTCGCCATTGAAGTCGCCCACCGCGATGAACGCATTACCGCTTCCGGCAAAGCTCCTTGGCGACTGAAAGGTCCCATCGCCGTTGCCCAAGAGCAGTGAAACGCGGGCGTTATTGACGAACACGGCAAGGTCCTGCACGCCGTCGCTATTGAAATCGCCCACCGCAGTGGACCGAGGATAACTACCGGCCCCGAAGTTCAGCGCTGCCTGGAAGGTGCCATCCCCGTTCCCCAAAAGCACCGAGACGTCGTCGGAAAGCGAGTTGGTGACAACCAGGTCGGCCCGCCCATCCCCATTGAAATCATTCACGGCAATGGACACCGGGATGAGCCCAGCCGCGTAGCTCCGCGCCCGGAACGTCGCATCCCCATTGCCCAAGAGCACCCGGACTTCACCATGAGGAGCGGAAATGGGGTAGTAAGCCACGGCCAAGTCGAGCACTCCATCGCCATCGAAGTCACCCACCGCCACGAAATCCGACCTTCCGTCAACAATGATTTGCGCCGCCTGGAAGGCCCCATCTCCACGGCCCAAGAGGACCGAGACGCCGCCCGGGCCGATTCCAGGCCTTCCCGAGTAGGCGACGACCAAGTCCAGCGCGCCGTCGCCATCGAAATCTCCCACCGCCACGGAAGCAGGAGCGTAGCCGACCTGCAAGACACGCGCTCGCGGAAAGGTTCCATCCCCGTTACCCAAAAGCACCAGGACCGAGCTGGGGATGCCGCCGATGGCCACGGCCAGGTCCTTCAATCCGTCGCCATTGAAGTCGCCGACCGCGATCGAAGAAGGCGGCCCGCCCGCTGGACGATTCCGCGCCGCTTGGAAGGTCCCGTCCCCGTTCCCCAAGAGCAGTGACAGATTGCTAGACCGACTGTTAGCCACAACCAGGTCCAGCACCCCATCGCCGTTGAAGTCCTCGACGGCGACGAACACAGGATTGGTTCCGGTCGCAAAGGTCCGCGCTGCCTCGAAGGCTCCGTCCCCGTCTCCCAAGAGCACCGAGACGCTGCCAACGACGCCGCCAACCACCGCTGCGTTGGACACAGCCAGGTCCTGTCGGCCGTCGCCGTTGAAGTCGCCCACCGCGACGGACGATGGATCGATACCGGATGCGAAATTCCTCGCCTGCTGGAAGCTCCCATCCCCGTTGCCCAAGAGCACCGAGACGTTGTTGGAGCCCGCGAAATACCCGTTGACCACGGCCAGGTCCTTCGCCCCATCGCCGTTGAAGTCGCCGACCGCAACGTAGACAGAAAGGTTGTCGGTTTGAAAGTTTCGCGCCTGCTGGAAGCTCCCATCCCCGTTGCCCAAAAACACGGAGACGCTGCCGGTATAATCGGGATCCGTACCAGCATTGGCCACGGCCAGATCCTGCACCCCGTCGCCATTGAAGTCATCTACAGCAATCGACCATGGAGCGATACCAGATGCGAAATTGCTCGCCAGCTGGAAGCTCCCATCCCCGTTGCCCAGAAGCACCGAGATGGTCCCGAAGTTGTTACTCACGGCCATGTCCAGCAGCCCGTCGCCATTGAAGTCGCCCACCGCCACGGACTGAGGAAAGTCCCCGGCCCTAATGCTCCGCGCGGGCTGGAAGCTCCCGTCCCCGTTCGCCAAGAGCACCGACACGTCGTTTGAGTACCGGTTGGCTACGGCCAAATCCTGCAGCCCGTCCCCGTTGAAGTCACCCGCCGCGACGGACTGAGGAGAGTATCCGACGCCAAAGCTCTGCGCGGGCTGGAAGCTCCCATTCCCGTTACTCAAGAGCACCAGGCCGGTCCCGACGGGATCGACGTCATCGGCGAGGACTACCGCCAGGTCCTGTACGCTGTCGCCATTGAAGTCGCCCACCGCCAGGAACTGAGGACGGCCTCCCACCCCGTAGTTGCCCGCTCTCTGGAAGGTCCCGTCCCCGTTCCCCAAGAACACGAAGAGGCTCCCGTCTTGGTGCAGTGGGTATGTTCCAGCGTCGGCCACGACCAGGTCCAGCACCCCGTCGCCATTGAAGTCGCCCACCACAACGAAGGTGGGAGAGGTGCCAGCTTCAAAATCGTGGCGCGCAATGAAGGATACGTCCTGCGCCTGCGCCGGTGCTGCGACAAGCACGATCGACAGCGCCAGCCCTGCGCAATGTTTCGCACTCCCCTTGTTCGTGGTTGTCATCAGTGCCCCTCAAGCGCAGCAGAACGAAGTTGAACTGCGGGTTTGCTCCCCTGCGATGGTCAAGTCAAGGCAAGGTGAGGGGTGCCGCATGTACCGTCGAGAGCAGCATCTTTTGCGGCACCGCGGACCGGCGCAGCCCGGCTCGTCGGCGCTTCGAGCTTGCCTGCATTTTGGATTTTGCAGACAACCACCTTTCTATCTCCCGAAACATTTCGCTCTTGGCTTTGCCTGCTTTGAGCAGGGCAGCGCGTGCCTGTTCCGGCAGGTTCACCGCCCGTTCGAGGTCCGAATGCCTGAAGAGTCACATTCTCGTCGAGCTTGATCATCAAACCGTCTGTTTCGCTTTGCGGTAAGATTTTCCCGTCTGCGAAAGTTTCAAGACCTTCGCTTCGTGTGTTGCTCGATCGCGTTGAGAAGCTGGCGCGAAACGCGGCGTTTTCAAAAGCAGCACGAGACTGCACACGTTTAGCGCCGAGGATGGCTACAATCCGTACGCGGGCTTGATCCAGACAACCGATGGCAATCTTTACGGGACGACCACTTGGGGCGGGAGCGGCGGCGCTGGCAGTGGCTATTCCGGCGGCAATCAAGGAATGTATGATTCCGGGCTCGGCACAGTGTTCAACATCGGAGTGGCATCCGCTTCGAGTTGGGCGCGCCGTTGACCAGTTTTGAATGATCCATCCGTGCACGCGCGGGTGTAATCATAATATCGGCTCACTTCATATTCCCTCCTTCGGTTTTGTGCGGGAACCGGAAACCCGTACCCTTCGACGCTACCGCGTTGGGTGTCTTCCAAATTCTTGACGCAAAGCGGGGCGTCCTCTGGTCAACAGCAGCTTGGTCTATCATGTCGACATCGGCTTCCGGCGAGCGAATATTCCGTTCCGAGCAAATAGCCCTGCTGGAATTCGCAGCACGAGGTCGCTTGCACCGATCGACGGCTCAGGTCCGATTTGTTCGAGCCCTATAGAAATGTTCGTAGGATTGTGTCGAAAGAAGCGCCGGTGGTTCGTCGTAGGTATATGAATCGCTAAAACCGGAGAGAAATCATGCGAAAGATCATCGCGATCACCCAAGTCACCGTGGATGGCGTCATGCAGGGGCCCGGCGGCCCCGAGGAGGATCCGAGGTATGGGTTCACCCACGGAGGCTGGGCCATGCCCTTCGGGGACGATGCTCTGATGCAGGTTATAGACGAGACTGCCGTATGATGTCGACTCTTCGAGACTCTCAGGGAGTTCTTATGACCAAGCTGGAGCCCAAAGCGGCTGTGTCCGTCAATACAGCCGACTTGCCGTGGAGGCCATCCACGTTCGCGCAAGGCGTCTTCGTCAAGGACGTTGCGATCACCGGCGAATGGGAGATGCAAGTGGTGCGCTTGGAACCCGGCGCGCACTTCCCCACGCATAAGCACGAGCTGCCCGAGTTCATTTTCATTTTGGAAGGAGAGCTGATCCAGGGCGGGCGTCGCTTGGGTCCAGGCTGGGCGACGGTGTCCAGCGCCGGTAGCGTCGACGTGGATGTGCATTCGGACATCGGGTGCGTCTTCGCACTCGTCGATCGGGCGTAGGTGACTGTCTCAACGCCATCGGGTCTTCCCAACCTATCCGAATTAGTGGAAGGGCTACCTAATATCTCTGGCTGGGCGGCGCAGGTTCGTGCCGTGGCCCAGCGCCGCGGGTCTGCATTCTTGCCAAACACAAATATCCGGCTGGAGAAAATTACAGCGGCGTTCGCCGTTGGCCTGCACATGCATCAGCCGACAATTCCTGCCGGCTCTCACGGAGAGCTTATCGGACACCTTCAGTACATGTTCGAACATCCACACGAACGGGACAATCACAATGCTGGTCCGTTCGCAAACTGCTACGCCCGCATGTCAGAGATCATTCCCGAGCTGGTGGCTCAGGGCTGCAACCCTCGCGTGATGTTGGATTACTCGGGCAATCTTCTTTGGGGATTGCGGCAAATGGGGAGGGGAGACATCCTCGACAATCTCAAGAGCATCACGGTTGACGCTGCTTACCAACCCTACGTGGAGTGGCTTGGAACCATGTGGAGCCACGCAGTGGTCCCTTCCACCCCCAACCCGGATATCAAACTTCACATCCAGGCCTGGCAGCAACACTTTGCCTCGATTTTTGGCTGGGAGAGCCTGGGCCGGGTGAAGGGGTTTTCGCCGCCAGAAATGGCGCTGCCGAATCATCCTGACACATTGTTCGAATATGTTAAGGCTCTCCTCGATTGTGGGTATCGGTGGCTGCTGGTTCAGGAGCATTCCGTTGAAACGCTTACCGGCCAATCCCTCTCAGATAAGCATCTGCCTCACCGCCTGGTTGCCCGAAACTCCAATGGTGAAACAATTTACATTACAGCGTTGATCAAGACCCAAGGGTCTGACACCAAGCTGGTTGCTCAGATGCAACCCTTCTACGAGGCGAAGACCTTGTCCCGCATGAACGTGGGAGGGATTTCGATACCGCCTTTGGTGATGCAGATTGGCGACGGAGAAAA
>DATFTC010000132.1:0-12365 GCA_035262305.1 Myxococcaceae bacterium
TGTTGCGAATCCACATTGAACCCAAGGGGGGAAAGAAATCTGAGAAACTGATGATCGGCGAAGCAATCGTCGATCCGGTTAAGGGCGAAGTGGTCCAGCTGTCGGGTCACCTTTCCGAGAACCCGTCGCACGTCGATCGCCTCCACATTCGGATTGAGTTCAACGAGAAGTCTCCGGACGGAAGGCTGATGAGCGAGATGGACGTTCAAGGAGACGGGGGGTTTCTTTTTATCAAGAAGCACTTTCGATCGAGCACTACTTATTCCGGCTACAATCTGCTCGGAGCGTTGAGACCTCAGTGACTGGACGAATGTACCGAAACTGGGAGCTGAAATTCCCAGCCTAGGCCAGCCTCCATCGTTGGGTGCCAGCGGCTGCCTCTACGGCTGCGGCCCGCTAATCGTCCTCGTCGCTCGGTCCGTCATCCCTTCCACCGACGCGAGACTCAACCGCCTCGCGGATGGTCTGTTGCGCGTCGCGCTCGAGGATGTAGCGGCGCCGAACGTTGTCCTGGGTCAGCCGAGTCACCGCTGAACGTAGCGCTCGTGGGCTGGGTAGAGATCGTCCAGCGTCCCGACGTCAAACGGAACGGAGTAGCCCGATCGTTGACAGGCGCCGGCCCATTGTTGAAGCCCACGTTGAAAGCGGTGGGCACTGCAAGCTCCGACAATCGGATGCCTCCCAGCCCGAGGCCCATGGTGTCTCGGGCGATCACCGAGGCGCTGCCCGGCGGCGGCACGAAGTGCGTTTGAGATGCGGACGGCCACAGCTGCACGTGTTGCCAAAGTTGGTACTGCGGGTGTGGCCATTCAGGAATTTACACGCTTGTCACCTGCTGTTTACGTCCCAATCGGGATTCCTCACTTACAAGGAAGCCTCAACCTAAAGGGGGTTCCTGAATGCGCTGTCAAAGGATGCTGTGCCTGGTTTTGTTTCTTGTGTGTCTTCCAACCCTTGCGGCGCGTGCCAAGGACCGCGTCGAACACGTGCTGTTGATCAGTGTAGACGGCCTCCATGCCCTCGACGTCACCCGATACGTCCACGACCATCCCAGCTCTGCTTTGGCCGAGCTTTCTCGCCATGGCATCACCTATACGAACGCGCGCACGCCCGCCAATTCCGATTCCTTCCCTGGGCTGCTGGCGCTGGTGACCGGTGGTTCGCCCGTGACCACCGGGCTTTTCTACGACGTCAGCTATGACCGCACGATCTTCGCGCCCACCGACACGACGTGCTCCCACCGGCCGGGCTTCAGTATGGTGTTCGATGAAAGCATCGACAGGTACGACGCCCAACATGTTTCGCTGGATGTCATTGATCCCGACGCCCTACCGCGCCACCGAGTCAACGGGCAGTGCGTTCCCCTCTTTCCGCACGAAGCACTGCGCACCAACACGATTTTCGAAGTTGCGCGGGCGGCGGGAAAGCACACCGCCTGGGCCGACAAGCACCCCGCCTATGACCTGGTGAATGGTCCCTCTGGACGCGGCGTGGAAGATCTCTACACGCCGGAAATCACCAACGTGGATGGTTTTGACGCTACCTTCAGCGTGGTTTGCACGGTGCGCAACGACCAGAAAAAGGTTCAGGCAATCCTCAACCAGATCCACGGTCTTCGTCACGACGGATCTCCCGGCCCTCGCGTCACCCCGGCTATCTTCGGCATGAACTTCCAGGCGGTGAGCGTTGGCCAGAAGCTGGTGACGGACAATAACATTCCCGTCACCGATCCCAGCTACTGCACCGACGATCCCTTTACCGGCCAGCACGGTGGATATCTCGACGGCGACGGCACTCCCACCGACGTCCTTGCCTATGGCTTGGATCAGACCGACGCCGCTCTCGCCAGCATGATCGCCGCGCTGAGGCAGCAGGGAATCTACGAGTCAACGCTGTTCGTCGTCAGTGCTAAGCACGGCCAGTCGCCCATCAATCGGACGCTGGTAAACAAGGCCGGACATTTTGCCGATCTGGTCGCGACCCTACCCGATGCCAGCAAAAATCCCGCGGCCCAGGCTATTGCCGACGCTGCCGCTTGCGACACCGACTCCTGCCCGGGATTCGTCCAGGACGACGACGTCGCTTTCATCTGGCTGGGGAACCAGCGCCAGACCGAGGATGTGCGGCACTACCTCAACGTGAACGCCGGGGCGCTGTTTATCGAGCAAGTGATGGCGGGAGATGAAATCAGGTTGCGCTTCAACAATCCGCTGAGAGATAGCCGCACGCCGGACGTCATCGTGCAGCCTGTGTACGGGACCATCTACACCCACTCGGGGAAGAAGAACGCGGAGCACGGCGGCTTCAGCTTTGGCGACACCAACGTGGGGCTGATCGTCTCCAATCCCGAGTTGAGGGCGAAGGTGATCAAGACGCCGGTGGCGACTTCGCAGGTTGCGCCCACGATCCTGCGCAGTCTAGGCCTCGACCCGGGTGCGCTGCGTTCGGTGCGCGTGGAGAAAACGCGCGAGCTGCCGGGTCTCGAGGTGGACGAGGACAGCGAATGAACGGCAGCGGCTCCAACAGCTGCGTCTCGATTCCGCGCGGGCGATAGCACCCTCGAGCGAGTCAAGGAGATGCCCGACTGAGGCGTCTAACCGCGCTCGGCGCTGGGCGGTTCGATGCTCACTCCCAACGTCCAGCGGCAAAATCGTCGGTTCCTAAGCGTCGCACGATGGGCTAGAGCATTGTTTGCCCGCAACTCGCTGGGCAGCAGGAGCCGCTGCGTTTTGGTTGCGCTGCGAGAAGTCGCACGCAACCAGCGATTACTCTTTTGCACTCGAAGTGCTTCCTCTGCTCTCGCGTGATCATCAAATTGCTTGGTTGTAAACGGAATTGCCATTTGTCGGACCTCCCGAACCTCTGAGTCGCGTAGCGTCCAATCGACGGGGGGCTGAAATGCCGCCACAACCTCGCGTTCAATGGGTGCGGCTCGGACAAACGCGCGCGGAACCGATCGGCGGAGCCCACTATACTCCAGAGCTTTCCAGCGGAGATCTCTGGAGAAGTATTCGGCTCGTTCAAGTCGGCTTCAGCTCCAGTGGCGAGTTCCCGGAGGGCTACCTCAAGTCGCATGTGGTGGCGGTCAACCTGTCCGCGCCGGAAACCGTGGCCGAAGTCTCGATGGCTGGTGGGTGGAAGAACGTGCGCCAGGAACCGGGAGACATCAGCGTCTATCCCGCCGGCATGCCGTACTCTTGCCGCTGGACTGGACCTGCGAAGGGACTCGTACTGGAGCTCCGTCCGGAGTCGCTCGTCGCCGTCACCGGGAGCGCCGCTGCTCCCGGCGAATTCGAACCGAGGCCCGCGAGTGCGGCCAAGGATCCCTTCGTCACGCATCTCGCCCTCTCGCTCCGCGACGAGCTGCAGGCTGGAAACCCGCGGGGCAGCCTCTTCGGAGAGACGCTTGGTATCGCGCTCACAGCGCATGTGCTGCACACGTACGCTGGTTCTCCACTTGACGTGCGGCAGCAACGCTATCGCCTTCCACCGGCGCGTTTGCGTCGAGTCACGGACTACATCGAGGCGAACCTCGACCGTCCCGTCTCGCTCGTGACGCTCGCCAACGTCGCCGGCTTGTCCGTTTTCCACTTCGCGCACGTTTTCAAGGAAACAACAGGATTCGCGCCGCATCGGTACGTGTTGCAGAGACGGATCGAGCGTGGAGTTGCGCTGCTGCGAGAGCAGTACCTACCGATCTCCGACATTGCGCTCCGCTGCGGATTTGCGAACCAGAGCCATTTTGCCGGTGCCTTCCGACGTGCGCTGGGCGTGTCTCCGCACGAGTATCGGAGTTCTTATGTCCGCGTGCGATCGCAGTCCGTAGGCACGTGAGATACTGAGCCGCTCACGCTCAGCCCGCCTCCTTTTTTCGCAAGAATCTGTTCCTTCCAGCAAGCCCTTGGTGTCCGTCGCTGCAGCGTTGCACGTACGCTCGCGCAGCAGAACCGTCTGACAAGGGGAGGAAAGCAATGTCACGATTTAAGCGGAGGGCTGTGCTCTTTGCCGTGCCCAGTTCTAAGTCATGGATGCTCGCTGCGAGCGTCTTGCTGGCGATATGTGTCACGACCGCCAGTGAGGCAAAAGTTACAGAATATGTCGTCGAAGATCCGACTGAGCCTAACAGCGTCAAAGTCAACCTCGGTGCGGCGTGCGAGCCAGGCACGACCGTGCAGACGGACAGGGGGACCGTCTGCGGCATCGTCGTCAACGGCATCAATTCGTGGCAAGGAATTCCCTTCGCCGCGCCGCCCATCGAGAATCTCCGCTGGGCGCCGCCCCAGCCGGCGGCCGCCTGGAGCGGCACGCTGCAGGCCACTGCTTTCGCCAGCTCGTGCACGCAGACCGGCCCTCCCATGGGCAACGAGGATTGCCTGTACCTCAACGTCTGGGCACCGCCGGGAGCGCAGAATTTGCCTGTAATGGCTCACATTCACGGCGGTGGATTTCGCAGTGGCTCGGGGGCGGGTGACTATTCGCTGCTCAGTGGGACGGGGAGCGTCGTTGTCGTCAGCTTGAACTATCGGCTGAACATCTTCGGATTTGCTGCCAACCGCGCGTTCGGTCCGAACTCGGGCGATTACGGTCTGCAGGACCAGCAGGCCGCCCTTCAATGGGTCCAGCGGAACGTCAGCGCATTCGGCGGCGATCCGAACAGCGTGACCATCTTCGGCGAGTCGGCCGGCGGCTCCAGCGTGTGCGATCAGATTGCCTCCCCCACGGCGGCGGGCCTCTTCCACAAGGGCATCCCCACCAGCGGCCAATACAACACCATTTACGAAACGCCCGAATCCGCAGGTCCGCTTGGAACGACACTTGAAGTGCAGGACTGCAAGTCGAGACTGCCGTCCCTGGGATTGGCGGAGCTGATCGGAGACGAATTCGCCGCCGCCTTGGGCTGCACGGGACCGGATGTGGCAGGCTGCATGCGCGCCGTGAACGCGGCGACCGTCTTCAACGTCTCCGGGCTCGGGTATCAGTACGGTGGATTCGGCACCATCGCTCCCACGATTAACGGCACGACCCTCGTGGCCTCGCTCCCCCGGTTACTCGAGACGGGCGACGTAAATCGCGTTCCCGTCATGCCCGGCACGGACCGCGACGAAAATCTGGCAGGCACCGCTAATACCGCGGCCGACTATGCGGACCTCATCCAAGCGCAGTTCGGGACGTTTGCGAGTCAGGTAACCGAGAGATATCCACTGAACCGGTTCGCGTCGCCGGGCATCGCCTGGCGCACCATCGCAGCCGACGCATACACAGTATGCAGCCTGTTGCGCACTTCGCGGGCTTTCTCGCAGTGGATGCCGACCTACACGAACTTGATCGAATACGCGGCACCGTGGCCGCCCGCCTATACGGGCGTTCCTTCCGGGGCGGGGCATGTCCGGGCGTGGGCGCTCACGCCGGTACAGGCGAGCCCGACGTTGCCGGGCGGGCTCGACAACAACCAGCAGGTCTTGCAGGACGAGGAAATTGCCCATGTATCGGCGTTCGCACGAACGGGTAACCCGACCGCCGACGGCACGCCCATCTGGCCGCGGTTCGCGGACGGCCAGGTCCTGTCGCTGAACGCCGGCGGCTCCAGTCAGGCGGCGTCGGTAGCGGAGATCGGTCGAATTCACAATTGCGATTTCTGGGACGCGCTGACGCCCAAGGGTGCCACCGACGAGTGAGCACTAGGCTGGCGGGTTCGGCGTAAAAGAGCGCGCTTTTACGCCGGGCCGCTTCGAGTCATTGAGCGCAGCTTTCCGAATCGAAACCTGATTGGGCATCAGCTTCGGAGCTCCTCTCCGAGGCGAGCGACAAACTATACTTCGGGTTTACCGGCCGCGCTGCTCGCGCTACCAATGATTCGGTTCAGTTCTCGCCGCTCCCGCCCTGGTGATCTCCCGACTCTTCGTCATCCTGACCTGCCAAAAGCTGGCTCATTTGCACAGAACGCTGGGGAAGGAAGACGTCTCTGAGAACCGCTGAGATTGTCGCAGCGACGCCGGCATCGCGCGGAGCTACTTGGAGGAAGCGCGTGGCCGTCTCGTTTAGGTGGCACCCGCTGCAGGTGTTGAGGGCAAAAGCGTGCCGCAGATCCTCGTTCACGCCCTGCGCATTCCAAGAGAAGTTGGGGGGAGGGAACAGGGGCGGGCCGAAAAAGATCGCCGAGGCGCCCAAGAAGCTCGCAGGCAGCTGAGCGGTGCCACTGAGGATAGCGTCGTGATTGGAAGGATCGTTGAGGAAGCTCACCAATCGGGCCGCGTTTGGCCCCCCCTGGTTGAAGGAAAGGTCCGGCGTCTGTTTCACCGTCGCCTGCTGTAGATATCGGGTGGAGCGCGAGAGCGTGAATTCGCGCAGCTCCCAACGCGATCGCGACGTACACAACCGGAGGGTGAGATTGCAACTGCTTCCCGGACAATCTGCATCCCTGGTGCAAGGCGACAGGACGAGAGCGACCTCATTCGTCCTCAGCTGTAAGAGCGCGCTGTGGTTTACCCCGCGCTCGTTGACATCTTTCCCGGCAAAGTCGTCAGTAATTTGTTGGAGCTTGTCGTTGAATTCGGCTCCAAATGGAACGCCATTGAGCTCGTGGAAGCGCTGCGCCCAAGCGAAGACGCCGTCCTGATCATCGGTAAGGAGGGCGTATTCGAAAATGACGGTGAACAGCAGTTTCCTGCCGATGGAGTCCAGAGTGCCAAAGACGAAACGACCCTGTCCCGCATTGCCGCGGCCATTGATGAAGGTGCGTAGGTCCGGTCGGTAGACTATTGCCAGCAGTCGGAAAGGGGCCTTGGTAAAGTCCAGCGTGCACGGGCTGTTGCCCCGAGGGCAACCGCTCGCCACTCGCCATGGGTCGATGACGATGCTTCGGATGTTGGGGCGCGCGGGCGCAGTGAAGCCATTGACATACTGGTTGGTTTCCCAGGTCCGCAACCACCGTAGAACAAAATCGGAGACCGGGTGGTCTCCGGCCATGTTCTCCATCAGTCGCCCGAAGCTCCACGAGTCGTTGACCTGGTCGCCGCCCTGTTGGCCTCCTTGATTGTCGCCGCCACTCGGGTTGTAGACTGTCCTGCTGTCGTTAACCACGCTCAAATCGGTTATCAGCAGTTCTCGAGATGGATCGATGGAAGCATCGCTGGCGCTGGAAACCTCGGCGCCGTTCGAAACCGTTGGATGAGAGGAGCCGCAGGCGCTGATGATGAACACGGATGCGGTGAGCGCTGTACAAGTCGAGAAGAAGAGCCGGTTGCTCGGGATCATGACGCCACCTGAAAGGTTCCCCCTGACGGGCACTGCTGAATGGCAGAAGCCGATACATGGCTGAGGCTGGCATCGTCAAGCACTCTTGTTGAGAATGAGAAGCGCCGTTTGGTTTTCATCAGGGTGGGTGTGTTTTGACTCTGAGCCACTCAAGCGCAGATGAAGCATTGGGCGTCCGAGGGCGTGAATGCCGAGCTCGGTTACGCTGACCGAGCACACTTCGCGCGCGACTTCAAATCGATGGTGGGAAAGACGCCAACCGAGTTCGAACGACTCCGTTGAAAGCGACGATCGTGAGCTGTGGTAATGGTGTGCCGTCTGGGCAATCGTGCGATCGTGCGCCTGCTTCCTGGCGAATTCGCACCGCCAACCGCTGTTGATGTGGAACGGAGGGAATGAACAATGAGCCACGCCTTCTCCTTTTTTTCCCAGA
Organism: Myxococcaceae bacterium; assembly: GCA_035262305.1. GTDB lineage: Bacteria > Myxococcota > Myxococcia > Myxococcales > Myxococcaceae > DATFTC01. The sequence goes on from DATFTC010000132.1 coordinate 7,688, forward strand.
CGTACTCGACCGAGCGACTCAAGACTCTGTCGGTCTGGTCGCAATTCGAGGACGCGGATCTGAGCTTTCGCCCCGAGCCGCGCGCCCGCACCCCGCTCGAACACATGGTGCACCAGTGCGTCTCCGAAGACCTGTGGATGCGGACAATGCTGCAGATCGATGCTGGGCTGCCGCCGTTGCCCTCGCCGGAGACGCGCGTCGCCTTCTTAGAGCACTATGCAGCGGCATCGGCGCGGCGCTTGAACATCCTCGAGGCTAAGGAGCCGGCCTGGTTTGAAGAAGAGGCGGCATTTTTTGACGTGCGCCGCACGCGTGCCTGGATCCTCTTGCGCCGTTTCACGCACTCGGCCCATCACCGCGGTCAGCTCACGGTCTATCTGCGGCTCCTCGGCCGTAGTCTTTACTCGACCTACGGCCCCACCGCGGACACCGGCGGTCTGTCTCAGAATCAGGCGCAGGTGATCTACCGCTACGATTCGTTGGAGGAACTCTTGTCTGCCGAGCAAGAAGGCGGACGCAATCGGCCATTGCCCGGACCGGGAAAGAGGCCGCCGACCGAGCGACCCTGACGAGACGAGTGCCTAATTAACCCAGGCCATCCAGTCTCGTTGGCTCCATTGGCATTGCTAATCCGCCGGCTGTTCTTTCAATGGGGCCGCGAAACTGATTCGCCGGCCAACTCACTCGGGCCACATCTCCTGGTGCCGGGGTGCCACCACCACCGCGCCAGCGAGAACCATTGGCAGAGCCGCCACAGAGAGGATCCGACAGACGAGACGTCCTGTTCTCCACAAGCGAATCGCTATGTCTCTCTGTAAAACGCATCGATTGTCTCTCGCAGACTCAGCCGCGCCTGGTGAACATGGTCTTTGATCGCGGCGATTGATTGGGCTGTGATGTTGGCGATCTCGTCGTAGCTCAGGCCTGCCACGTCCTTCAGCAGCAAGACCTCGCGATAGCCGTGGGGAAGGTGGTCTGTGGCATCTTCAATAGCGCGTCTCAGCTCGGGGTTAAACGCCCGTTGGTCGCTTCTACCGCTCCAGTCGGGTCCGCGGGAGTTTGCCAGGACTCCGCTCGGATGGAACTTTGGCGACCTCAGCGCTTCCTCCGAGGCCTGTGCCCTCGGCAGGAGCCGCAACCTCAGCGACGCGTGGGTTGCAGCAATCCGGAGCGCCCACAGAATAAACTCCGACTCGCTTTGAAACTCACACAAGTGCAGGTAGGCAGAGAGGAAGCACTCTTGCGCGATCTCCGCTGCGTCCGTTTCGGACCGCGTCATCCTCCGTCCGAAGCTGTAGAGGTCATCCCGATGGCGCTCCACGAGCGCTTCAAAGGCAGACACGTCCCCGTCTTGTGCTCTTGAGAGCAGTGAGTGATCGCGCATCTCTGTGCCCTGTCTGAACTGTGTCTATTCTTTTATTGTACTTATGCCGAGCAACGCCTCCACCGGCCAAATCGGATCCTGTCCAATCGCCACTACGTGTTGCGATGGGCTTATAAACCACTGCGCCATGCATCGCAACTCGTAGTTGCTATAATTCTTCAGAACAGGGATGATCTTGCGGAATGGCGGTGGGAGTCCTGAGATCTAGGAGTCGAAAAAAGAGACTCGTACGAGGCGACCCCGTCGTGCGCCGAGTGTTGGGTGCCACACTGGAGGAAATGGCTCAGGTTGGCTATCAGAGCTTGCGTATGGAGAACGTCGCCGCACGAGCGAAGGTCAACAAAACGACCGTCTATCGAAGGTGGCCCACCAAAAAGGACTTGGTGAGAACCGCGCTCCTCAAACTCATGGACCGAAAAATGGCTGCCTTCGAAGCTTTACCTGACACCGGTTCCTTCCGAGAGGATCTGTTGACGGCGGGTCGCTTCGGAATTCGCAGCTTACAAACACCGGAATCGCAGAGCCTCTTGCGCTTCGCCGTGGCAGAGCAAGCTGACCCCGAGCTGATCGCAATCGGAAAATCATTACAGGCTCACCGTGGAGCCATGTATGGAGGACTTTTCGAACGAGCGAAAACACGTGGCGAGTTCAGCGGCGACGTCGAATCGACGATGGTGATCTTGGACCTGTTGCGAGGCGTGCTGATCAGTAAAATGTACATCGATCACGAACCTCCAGACGAGGAATACCTCAGGCGAGTGGTGGACGTGATCCTGTACGGGGCGATGCGCGGCAGGGCTAAAAGCCAACCAACTTGAGATTTTGCAAGGGCATTGACGCTGGAGGCGGGAGGACGTCCTGAGCGCATGCCTCGCCGAGCCGGAAACGCCAAGCTCAACCGTCCGCTCGCACCTGCGAAGGCCACCGTCTCTTGGCCCGTGGCGCCCAGAGCCCAGCACGCGCCGATCTGGACTTCCCGAGGGGACGCATGCAGGCGAGCCGCGCCGCTCGCCGACGCGCCGGCCGCGTCCCTCAACGTTCTCGGTGCTTCGTTACTTGGGCTGCTGAGTGATGCGGATATAGGGCTTGGGTGCCTTCCAGCCCCCGGGGAACAGCTTCTTCGCGTCTTCGTCGCTCACTGAGCCCGCGATGATGACGTCCTGTCCCTGCTTCCAGTTGACTGGGGTCGCGACCTTGTTCTTCGCCGTGAGCTGGATGGAATCGAGCAGGCGCAGCACCTCATCGAAGTTGCGGCCGCTGGTCATCGGGTACATCAGCATGGCCTTGATTTTCTTGTCGGGCCCGATGATGAACACCGCGCGCACTGTGGCATTGTCCGCTGGTGTGCGGGACTTCGCATCCCCGGAGACCGAGGCCGGGAGCATGTCGTAGAGCTTGGCTACCTTGAAATCCGCGTCGCCGATCATCGGGTAGTTCGGCGCGGTGCCCTGCGTCTCTTCGATGTCCTTCGACCACTTCTTGTGGTCGTCCACCGAGTCCACGCTCAAGCCCATGATCTTCGTGTTGCGCTTGTCGAACTCCGGTTTGATGCGCGCCATGTAGCCGAGCTCGGTGGTGCACACCGGAGTGAAGTCCTTGGGATGGGAGAAAAGAATCGCCCACTGATTGCCGATCCACTGATGGAAATCGATCGGGCCTTGAGTAGTTTGTGCCGTGAAGTTTGGCGCCTCATCGCCGATACGCAAAGCCATTATGACTCCTCCTCTGCACGTTGGAGGGGGAAACCTTAACGCCAGCTCGTGTTTCATGCCAGAGGGTTCCACCTATTTGAGCGGACGAGCGCCGCCGGCCAAATCCTCTCAGCCGGCGGTGCTGTTGAGAAATTGGTGGATGAACGCGACGACCATGCCCCCTTCGCCGACGGCCGTCGCGACGCGCTTGACCGGACCCGAGCGCACGTCGCCGCAGGCGAAGATGCCCGGGACACTGGTCTCCAGCAGGTAGGGATCGCGGTGCCCGTTCCATCGCCCGGCCTTGAGCACCGAATCGCCGGTGAGCACGTACCCGTGACGGTCCCGCGCGATCCCGGCGCAGCCAGGCGGTCTGCGCGTTGGCGCCGATGAAGACGAAGACGCCGCCGCTGTCTTCTCGCCGCGCGGCGCCGCTTGGACGAAAGCCGAGGCAGTTCTCGATGCGCGACCAGGTCCCCGCCTGACCGCCCGGGGCCTCGCGTTCGATCACGATGGTGCGCAGACCCTCGGAGGCGCTGTACACTGCGGCTGCCAGCCCGGCCGGTCCGCCGCCGATCACCACGGTCGTATTCGCCGTCGACCTGCCCGGCGCAGGTCTGCAGCCCGAGCAGCTCGGCGACCTCGCGCGCACGCGGGCAGATCAGAGTGGCCTCGTCGGTCCGGTCGCCGGCAGCTGCTCGAGAGGCGCGTCCGGCCAGCGCTTCGCCAGCTCGGCCGAGTCCGGAGTCAGCCACTCGAAGGTGATCTGGTTTCGCCCGAGGAAGTTGCGCAGGCGGTGGCAGGCGTTGTCGAAGCGATGCCCGACGACCAGACAACGCGGCTTGCCCGGCTTGGTGACGATGCCCTGCAGCCCGCCGATGCGGTCTCGCGCCTGCGCGCCGACGTCGACCAGCACCGCGCAGCTTAACCGAACCGGAGCAAATAGTAGAGGCGCCGCGCCGTCGACAACCATCGACGAGCATGGGCGCTGGCCAATCCGAATATTCGTTTGGACGCCGGTGTCGATGAGCCTACGCCCGATTCATTAGCCTCGTTACTTCGAATGTTCCCTTGGCTTTCCCATCCAAACTTTCGGGTCCGGAGTATTAGCAACCGATACACATACGCGTCTCGACGGAAAGGGAATTGTAATGACCGGTGAAACAACGGTGGACAAATGACACGCGAACAGTTGATGTCCAAGCCCGCCACCTTCAGCAAGCTGATTGTGATTGGCTTGCTGGGGGCTCTCTCCCTGCTCCTGATGGAAATCCGATTTGAGCACCGGGAAGCGCTGGGTGAAGCATGGCAGTCCTGGATACCGCTCGTGTATTGCAGCGCAATGCTCGTGCTCGGAGCGGTTGGATTGACCCGATGGCATCGCGGCGGGCGTCAGGTGTTGCTGTTGGGATTTGCGGCTGCTCTACTGGTTGGCTTGCTTGGGCTTTGGTTTCACAGCAAAGGCCATCCCATCTCCGGAGTACTCCAAGTTTTCGCAGCGTGGGCGCTGCGTCCCGGCGACAGCGGGGGAATCAAGACGGGAGAACCGCCGGTTTTGGCGCCACTCGCATTCGTAGGGCTCGGATCGATGGGCGTGCTAGCG
>DATFTC010000133.1:0-3573 GCA_035262305.1 Myxococcaceae bacterium
GACCGCGTCGCGCTGGGGCACGGCTTCTGGGGAAAGCTCCTCCACTTCCGGCACGAGATGATTCACTTCCTCTTCGGCACGCTCTTGAACGCCTTTCTCGTGTTCTACTTCAAAGCATCCTCGGGCCTGTTTGCATTCGCCTTCATGGTCGTTTTGGGCGCGGTTCTGCTGGCGAACGAGATGCCGCAGTTCCGCCGCCTCGGGCCGCCGATGCGCGTCGCTCTGCACGGCTTTGCCGTTACCTCGTACTTGGCCTACCTGTTGCCGGTGATCGCAGGATTCTTGAGCCCATACCTGTTCGTGCTGGCGGCCTGTGTTTCAGCGGCGGTCACCTATGCGCTTTGGCGCCTCTATTCCAAGTGGACGCCTGATGCGAGCTGGACTTTCGGACGAGCGGTCGCTCCTTCGTTGGCGGTGCAGGGAGTCCTCTTGCTTCTCTATTTTGCGCACGTGCTCCCGCCGGTCCCGCTATCGCTGAAGTGGATCGGCATCTACCACGACGCTCAGAGACAGGGCGAGCGGGTCCGCGTTTCGCATCAGCGACCCCCTTGGCGATTCTGGGAGCACGGAGATCAAACGTTCTTCGCCCGTCCGGGAGATCGCGTGTTCTGCTTTGCGCGCATCTTCGCCCCTCGAAGATTCCGGGACGGCGTCAAGGTTCGTTGGGCGTACGATGATCCGAGATCCGGTTGGAAACGCACCGATGCCATCCCCCTCACCATCACGGGCGGTCAGGAAGAGGGATGGCGCGGCATTGCGTACAAGCGCCATTTCGCTCCTGGCCGGTGGAAGGTAGACGTCGAGACGGACGACGGCCGCGAAGTGGGCAGTATCCGGTTCACCGTCGTCGAGGACAGCGGCACGGAGCCGAGAACCTATGTCGAAGAGTTGCGCTGAACCGGGCTGAAGGCTCTATCGACCGCGCAGCAGCTCGGCTGCGATGTGGCGACCCGCCTCCGCCAACCCTTCGGCAGCCATTCTTCGACCCTGCTCGGATTCCATCACCCGCCGTGCGGCGTCGCTCGCAATTCCCGCCTGAATGTCGGCCAAGACGAAGAATGCGCTCCAGGCCGGACTCGCCTTGGGCTTTCGACCAGGCCGCAGCGGGCGGTTGCCGAGGGTTTCCGCGGCGCGATCGAGCAGCTCGCCTTCGCTCAAGCGAGGCTTCATCCCCTTCATTGCCGACCAGGCTGCTTCAAGCAGCTCGGTGAGAAGCGGACCGGACAGGGCCGCATCGAGACGCTGAGCGGCTTCCTCGTCTCCAAGCCCGTGCGCTTCGGCAAACGCCGGCCGCAGCTTCGCGACGAGAACCGCTCGCGTAGCGAGATGGGACAGCCGAGGGGGATAAGTCATGGGAGCACTCCAGGTTCCACTTGCCCGCTGTTGAAACGCACCCGCTGTAGTTGAACCGGCGGATCGGACATGGCGCTTTGCTTTTTAACGGCTGCGCACCTCGATTGTTTAGGTCGATGCAGAGTTGTTGGTTGGGGGCGGTGCCAGACTAATCGACTCGAGAGGTGGAGAAATGAAGCTTCGCAGGTGTGCTCGGTCGTTCGCGTGCCTCTTCGTGGTGTTCACCGGCGCGGTTGCAATCGCACAGGACCAGCAGGTCAACATTCCCTCGATGAAGGACAACACGTTGTACGAGGACGACATGGGGCTGCTTAGCAACGGCGCTGGTCAATACATGTTCGTCGGCACTACGAACTTCAGCGCCCTTCTTCGACGGGCATTGATTGCGTTTGACATTGCCGGGAGCATTCCTGCCGGCTCAACGATCCAGAGTGTCGCGCTGACGTTGAACATGTCGCAGACGTCCGGGATCGCGATCGACGTCGACCTCCGCACTGCGAACCGGGATTGGGGTGAAGGAACTTCAATGGCGTTTGGAGGAGAAGGCGGAGGCGACGCGGCAACCCCCGGAGATGCAACTTGGGTGCATACCTTCTTCGACACGCAATTCTGGAACGCGCAGGGAGGGGACTTCGCAGCGACTCCAAGCGCAACCACCACCGTGGATCAGGTTGGGACGTATACCTGGTCCAGCCCAGGGATGGTCGCCGACGTGCAGGGATGGCTCGACCAACCGGCCGCCAATTTTGGTTGGGGCCTGATCGCCACGAACTTCGAGCACCTGCCGCGAACTGCCAAGCGCTTCGATACGAAAGAAAACTCGGATCCAACCGCGCAGCCGGTGCTCTCGGTGACTTACACGCCGCCCACCACTGGCGGCGCGATCAGCATCCCGTCGATAAAGGACAACACCCTGTACGAGGACAGCTCGGGGATGCTCAGCAACGGGGCCGGTCAGCACATGTTCGCCGGCACCACGGGCAGCGGCTTGATCCGTCGAGCGCTGATCGCTTTCGACATCGCCGACAACATTCCGGCGGGCTCGACCATTCAAAGCGTCGCGCTGACGCTGAACATGTCGATGACGCGCGGAAGCGCGGTCGACGTAGACCTGTGTCCAGCCACTCAGGATTGGGGCGAAGGCACGTCGGTGGCGTCTGGCGAGGAAGGCGCCGGCGGTCCAGCGACCCCCGGAGACGCGACCTGGCTGCACACCTTCTTCGATACCCAGCTGTGGAACGCGCAAGGAGGCGACTTCATCTCGGCTCCCAGCGCGACCACGACGGTCGACCAGGTCGGACCGTACATCTGGTCCAGCGATGGAATGGTGGCGGACGTGCAAGGGTGGCTCGATCAGCCGGAGACCAACTTCGGCTGGGTCATCATCGCTACCAATTTCGAGTACCAGCCGATGACCGGCAAGCGTTTCGACACCAAGGAAAACGCGGACGCAAGCGTGCAGCCGACGCTCGCGGTTACCTATCTGCCACCTCAATAACAGGTGATCAGCGGACCAGGTTCTCCAACGCAACCAATGGATTGATAGGCAGTGAACTAGGGACGCGTTTACCTGTCGACGAATGCCGCGCGCAAAGAGATCGCTGCTGTGCTCCCGGTCATACCGACGATGCCTATGTTGCGCGCAAGGCGGTGGACAATGGCGTTAAGAAGCCGAATTTTGATCGTCGATGACGAGATAGAAACGCGCGAACTGCTCGCCGAATTGCTGCGCGGGCGGGGCTACGACGTTGACATCTTCGATGGGGGAAGCCGGGCGCTGGAGTTTCTCCAGGCAGGTCCGCGGCCGAAGGCCATTCTTCTCGACCTGCTCTTGCGCAGCGACATGAATGGCTGGCAGTTCCTGGAGATTGTCAAAAACCACCGCGAGCTGCGAAAGATCCCGGTGATCGCAATCTCGGGCGCGGACCTCACGACCCAGCTCCGGCGCCAGTGCAGGGCCCACGCTTTCCTCGCCAAGCCTGTTCATCCGCATCAGCTTTTCGCTCTGCTGCGGGAGTACGGTGCTCCGCCTTCCAGAGATGGGCCGGACGGTTCGAGCCGGGCCTTACCCTGGTGAGGGCGGCGCAGAAGCGGCCATTTTCGTATCCAGCCACTTGCGCGCCGGGCCAGCGTGAACTCCAAGGCTTTCCAGGCCCGGGAAAACCACGTCGACCAGCGTCGTCGTGAACACGGCGCGCTTCATCGAGTGGGGAAGCACGC
>DATFTC010000134.1:0-11094 GCA_035262305.1 Myxococcaceae bacterium
CGGCGACCGGTTCTGCGCGTGAAGATCCGGTCACCGATGCTCGGAGCCGTCCAGCGCTCCCTCCAGTCGAATCTCATAAGTCGGGCGCAAAATCCGCATCCGTTTTTAGGGTCGAAGGGCAAGTGTTGGTTTTCGTGAAGAGGCGCCGAAGCCGCGTGCTGCTGCGCGGCCTACTGGCCTCTAAACGGCTCGCGTGGGCGCAAAGTTTGGGTGCCGCGTACCGAGCGTCGGTCTGCTTGAGCGCGCTTTCGGCAAATGCGGATCTCGATCATCGGCAAATGGCGAACTTGAGTGGCGTTTGGCCGTGGCGCGCCTCATAGGGCGGACTTGAGTGTCCCAGGCGCTGCCGCTACGTTTCATTTTCGGATGATTCCCGCAGTGCATTTCTGCGCCGGCAGCGGCGACCAGCGAATCGCGTTTGCAACCCACGGCAGCGGGCCCCCGCTCGTATGCGCTGCGTGGTGGGTCAGTCACCTTGAGGAGGACTACGCCGATGCGCGATTTCGGGAGCTCTTCGCCTATCTCGGAGAGCATCGCACCGTCGTCCGATACGATCGCGTGGGAGTCGGGCTCAGTGACCGCGAGCGTAGACACTTCGACCTCATATCGGAGCTGAGAGACCTCGAGGCCGTCGTCGATCATCTCGGGTATCGACGCTTCGCCCTGATGGGGCTTTCCTGCGGCGGACCACCCTCGGTTCTGTATGCGGCAGAGCATTCCGACCGCGTCGAGCGCCTGGTGCTCTATGGCTCTTTCGTCGATGGAGCGCAGCTCGGGACTGCGGAGGTGCAGCGCGCTGTGAGCGCCCTCGTTCGCGCCCATTGGGGGCTGGGCTCGAGGACCATCGCCGACCTGTTTGCCCCTCAGCTCCCTCGCGAGGAGATTCATAGCTGGAGCGGGCGCCAGCGAGCGAGCGCCTCGGCCGAAACCGCGGCCCGGCTGCTTGAGCTGACGTTTGCCATGGATGCGCGATCAGCGGCACCTCGCGTGAGGGTGCCCACGATCGTGATCCACCGTCGAGGCGATATGACCGTGCCCTTTGAGTGCGGACGCCAGCTAGCCGCGGCGATTCCCGGTGCCACCTTCCTTCCGCTCGAGGGAAATAGCCACGTGCCGTGGGAGGGAGATTACCGGGCGTTTGCTCAAGGGGCACTCGAGTTCCTGGGTGCTCCGATCGAGCGCCCCGCCATTCAGGGCGATGTCGGGCGCATTGAGCTCGAGGGGGCGCTCCGACGCCAAGGGACCGTCTGGGAGGTCACATTCGCGGGGCGAACGGTTCATCTGCAGCACACTAAGGGGCTTGCCGACCTGGCCGTTCTACTCGCGTGTCCTCATCGGATGATCGATGCCCTCGATCTAATTACGGGCGCGGTAGATGGGACGTCGAAGCCGGTGGTGACTTTCCAGCCCGTGCTTGATCCGCGTGCGCGGCGCGAGATCGGAGGGCGGCTCGCCGCTCTAGACAGCGACATCGATGAGGCGGAGGCCTACCATGATCTCGGGCGCCTCGAGGCGCTTCGCCGTGAGCGTGAAGTGCTGGCCCGCGAGTTGCAGACTGCTGCAGCGCGCGGCGGCCACCCGCGCGAAATGCCAAGCACTGACGAGCGCGCTCGCAAGGCGGTCTCGGCGCGCATTCGGGACGCGATAGGCAGGATCGCGCGTGTGCATGCTGAGCTCGGCCGGCATCTGGACGCGTCGATCGAGACCGGCCGGCACTGCCGGTATGCTCCTGAGGCCCAGGTGATGTGGCTGACCTGAAACCGCTGAATCAGTGCCAGATTCTGTCTGGCATTGCGCGTCCTCTTGGCCGCGCCGAAAGTGACCGACTCACCCGCGCACTTTGTCCAAGTCGTTGCGCTCCGGTTACAAAATGGCAACCGAGGCTTCGGCCTTGTTGGTTGAAGGCAACCTGAGGCGTCTGCCCCTCGTGCGCCTTTAGAGGGAAAAGCAGAGCTTAGGGTTGGCGGCGAGATTGCACCGACTGCTCGGTGCGATTTCCGACCGGCTCCTTGCACTACTGCAGGGAAAGGAGCGCCGAACCAATGGCTTCCAGCGACCGGGGCTCTGTGAAACATGCCCTCCGGAAATTGCTCATCATCAGCGCGCAGCTGGGCGGCCTGATTGGCATCAGCAAGGCCGGATGCCTGGCAACAACGGCGCTGCACATCCCGCTGCCCGGCAACCTCGTCGGCATGCTGCTGCTGTTCGCTCTGCTGCGGTCCGGCCTGATCCCTCAAGCGTGGATCGCGGAGACGTCCTCGATCTTGACGCGCCATCTCGCATTCTTCTTTATCCCGATGGCCGTCGGCCTCATGGGCTATTCACGATTGCTCGCGGATAGCGGCGTCGCCGTGATCGGCACGCTGCTGAGCAGCGCCGCTATTGGAATCTGCGCCAGCGGCTTCCTCGCCCAGGCCCTCGTTCACTGGCGAGAAAACATGAGAGGCCGGGAAGCATCGCTCACGCCTCGCAAGGAGGGGAGATGAGACTGCTACTCATCATCTTCGGCGTGGGTGTGACCTTGGTCGCCTATGTGCTGAGCCGCCTCGTTGCGAAGAGGCACCCCTCCCCGTTCACCACGCCGGTGTTCTTCAGCACGCCGCTCGTCATCCTGACGCTGCTTGCGACCGGCGTCCGCCTCGAAGACTACAAGCCGGCCAAGGACGTGATGGTGTTTCTTCTTGGCCCAGCGACCGTCGCGCTGGCCGTCCCGCTCCACAAAAACTGGCGCACGTTGGTCGAAAACGCGCTCCCTGCCCTGTTCGGCCTGGCAGCGGGCTCGCTCTCCACCCTGATCGCCGCGGCCAGCCTGGCGAAGCTCTTTGAATTGTCGCCCGTCGTAGTCGCTTCGATCGCCATCAAGTCGGTGACCACTCCGATCGCGGTCGAGCTTGCGCCGATCGTTCGCGGCGATCCGACGCTGACTGTGGGTTTCGTCGTTGCGACCGGGCTGATCGGAGCCACGCTCGGACCTTGGCTGATGAACGTCGTCGGCATTCGCGCTCCGCTGGCCCGGGGCCTCGCCCTGGGAACGATTTCGATGGCCATGGGAACGGCAGAGGCTCTTCATGAAGGAGAGTTGCAAGGTGCCGTCGCCGGGGTCGCGATGGGCGTGGCGGCCGTGTTCACCTCGCTCACCGGCCCGTTCGCACTCTCGCTCCTCTTGTGATGGAAGCCGGGGCTATTTTAGCCATCCCGGCTTGCTACGATGGCGGTGCGACACGATTCCTGCCGGCCTGCTTTGCAGCGTAGAGCAGCTTGTCGGCGGCCGCGATCAACTCTTCCACTGTCGCGTACCGCTCCGTTTCGCTCACGGTCGCGACACCAACAGAGATAGTGATCCGGATCGTCTGCTTGCGGCCGTTTTCGTCTTTAAACGAGAAGTCCGCCTGTTCCACGCGCGCGCGGATCCGTTCGGCAAAGAGCCGTGCATTGCCGCTGTCGATCTCGCGCAGCAGAACGGCGAACTCCTCGCCGCCGTAGCGGCAGACGCCGTCTTCCGGCCGCGTGATCCGCCTGACGAGTTTGCCCAGCTGGCTCAGGACTGCGTCACCGGCGACGTGCCCCCAGCGATCGTTGATCTGCTTGAAGTGATCGATGTCGAACATGCACAGCGACAAGGTCACCTTGTGTCGCACGCAGTACGCGAACTCGACGGAGAGGCGCTCGAGGAGGAACTTCCTGTTGAGCAGCCCGGTGAGGTCGTCGCGGGTAGCCGATTCGTACAGCTGCTTCTGGAACTGCTCTTCGATCTGGTCCTGATAGGTCAGCTTGAGGATGGTGCTCGACCCCAGAAGCACGCGGTCTCCGTCATGGAGCTCGACCCTGGTCACCCTCTCGCCTTCCAAGTAAGTGCCGTTTTTGGAACCCAGGTCCTCAATCCAGACGGTGTCGTCCGCCATGGTCTCGAACCGTGCGTGGCGTCGGCTGATCGCGTCGTCGTTGATCATGATGTCCGCTTCGCCGCTGCGCCCGACCACCATCTCGGGCTTCGAGAGCCTGAACATCTTGCCAATCGCTTTGCCGCTGATCACCAAGAGGCACGCGCCCGCGCCTGCCCCGGACTTCGACTTCGGAACAACTCCGGGGACGGTGGTATCTTCCGGCTGCTGGGTCATGTCTTTCGCTGGGGCGTCGCCGAGTCAGAGTAGGCAGTGCTTAAGCACATTATCACACAGACATCGATCATTACCCTTAACTGAGCCCTCGGTTAAGCGAGCCGCCCCGGTAAATTTGACCGTCTTCACTGGTCGAAAGCACAGACCACTCACATGCGATATGCGCTGTGGGTGTCCCCGAAGTCTTTCGGCTCAACGGCGAGCGGGTCCCCGCGGGAGACGAGCTGGGCAGCGAGCTCGGTCTCACCTCAGCAAGGTGGCAGGTGATGGGAGCGATCGCCGATTCGCCGCTCACCCGTCGCGCAGATCGCCCGCCGGATGGGACTGACGCGGCTGAGCGTTCGCTGCACCGTGGACCTGCTCGCGGTACAAACGACGGGCTACGCTGCGCCCGTCACCGCGTGACGTATGGTCTCGCGCAGGCCGCGTATCCGGAACGAGAGGATCAGCGTGAGGATCCCGAAGATCAGCGCGTACGCGCCGATCAAATAGACCAGCGAAAGCTCGCCGGGGCCGGGGCGCGCGATCAGAAGGACGCCGAAAACGATCGAGACGATGCCGGCAAAGATCAGCAACCACTCGTGCTGGATCAGCTTGCGAAGGCGCACCGCCGTCGCAAGCTCAAACAGGCCGGTGAGGATCGACCAGGCGGCGACGAATGAGAGCAACACAAGCGCGGTGGTACTGGGCGAGCGGTACGTCAGCACGCCCAGAAGGATCCCGAGCACGCCTTCGAGGACGACCAGCCACCAAAGGTCCAGCAGCCGGCGCATCCTGATGCCCTCGACTACGGCGAAGATGCCATCGACGAAGACGTAAACTCCAAAGACGAGCACCAGCGCCGCAAGGGTGACGCTGGGCCAAACAAACGCTGCCAAGCCAAAGAGGATGCCGGCGACGCCGCGCAGCGCCAGCACCCACCAATTCCGAGCGAGATCGGTTAACATGGGTGGCTCCTCCAGCGACCGCGACCCCCTATGCCACGCACGCTGGGCGGAGTAAAGCGATTAAACTCGCGCAGGCCGAGGCTGTACAGTGCGCGACGCATTAATTCGCGCTCACCGATCGCCTGTCAGATGGGCCTGACGCGGCAGAGCGTTCGCCGCACCGCGGATCGGCTCAAGGCAGAGAAGGCCGTTGCGCGCGTGCAGACCGCTTGAAATCTAAAGCGGAACCCGGCCGGAAGAAGTCCTTCTGATTGTCACGAGTCATTTAATAAAGCAGCGACAATAAGAAGAGTGCGAACGCGATTTAGCTTGCATAACGGCGAGTGCAGTCATAAGCGCGCGAGAGGGGCGGGCGAATAGCTCGGGGGTTGAGAATGAAAAAGCCACTGATAGCAGCGGCACTCTTGTTTTGCGCTTGCGGTGGAAACAACTCGCACGACCTTCCCGTCGACGGTGGACCTGACGGCGGGCATGACGGTAGCATCGACGGCGGGACGGATGGTGGCATCGATGGTGGGCTGGATGGTGGCGTCGATGGCGGGACGGACGGAGGGGTTCATGAATCCGTCGCTACTTTCAGTCTGACTCCCAATCCTGCAACCCATGGTTTCGGCGGCGCCGGCGAAGAAGCAACCATCTGTTGCACGAGCTCAACGATCATCAATTGTCAAACGGAGCAAAGCGAAGGCGTTTTTTCTCCCGCCCGTCGGCTGGTCGTGCTGTCCCTTGGAACAGGACTCGTCTCGGTCGACATCTTCAGTGATGCCGATTGTCGAACGTTCGATCGAACCCTGTCGGCGGCATTAAGCTTCCCGCAGTCGGACCTCTGGGGAGTCAATGTTGATTTCAATCCTCCGCTGCGCGTCGGTACGCAGTTGTCCCTGAAATGGACCGCCGGTTACTGCGATCAGACCGCGTGTATTAACTACACACTGGGATCAACTCCAGGAGGGTGTTGGCCAGAGTATTACGGTGATGGTGGTTTCTTCCCATCGGGAGCGAGTTGTCCGTAACCACGCCTTGACGGTTGCGGTCGCCCGCTATTAGTGCTCGCTGAGTCGAGGCGAAGAACGGCTTGCTCTTGAAGCTCACGGCTGGTACCAGATCGGAGAGCTCCAGGCCCGGTTCTGGATGACCATCTGGAATGAACCATCGCTGCAGGTGGCCGGTCGCTGCTCTGGCGGGATCTTGTTGCAATCGAACTGATAGACGCTGCAGGTCGGATTCTCTAGAAGACGGACGTAGTAGAAAGCTCGCTGCGCTGGGTCGAAATCAGGATCCTGCCAGACTGCGCAGAGCAAATCGCTTCCGGGCCCACTCGTTTCACAGGTCGATGTGTCTACCGTCGCGCCGTTATTGGGATCGCCGGCGACCTCGTACACCTTCTCGAAGCTCCGGCCCGAAGCAGGATCGATCCACCCTTTGATAATCTGTGCATGTTGCAATTGCGTCCCGGGATGATCGTCGGTTCCCGGATCCTTGAGTGCGGCGACGAGAAACTTTGGAGAAGTGGCGTTTGCATCAATCGGCGGAAGGTCGCCGCCCATCGGAACCCCCTTCCGGTAGGCGGTGCTGATTAAGTCCGCCTGGTCGCACAGATCGGCCGGGTAGCCCCAACTTCCGAAAAATCGCATCTTCGGTCGCGTCCCGCTGGTGCCGTAAGTCTCGCGCCGGCGAAGCGCATCGAAGATCGCGTCTCGGCTGTTCTCCGCTGCCCAAACCGCCACCAGGCCTCCGCCATTGTTGTACGCCTCGCCGCCGGTGGTGCTTAGCCTCAGCTCCGGCGAGCCGTCGATTCGACCCTTGTGTCCTTGGTAGGCGAACTCATCGGTGTCGCCGGGAGTTCCGTTGTGCGTGTCGGTGTCGCTGATGATTCCCAGCTTCAGCGGATTCACGCCAATCTGTCCTTCCACCTGGATTCCGCGCCGAAGAGCGTTCCGTACGAAGTTTGCCGGCGAGCACTGAGCAGCAGCGGGATTCATCACACAATCAACAGGGAACTTTTGATAAAAATTACAGAGCGGATCGTTTGTCTCGACACCGATTTTGCACTCGGAGTTGCCCTTTGCCTGGTGAATCTCTGCCAGCGGCTCCATTGCCGCGCGGGTGCTGGCTTCGTCGGGAGTGATGGTGTCTGGAATGTTGAACATCCGGCCATCGCTGTAGTTTGGATTGTGAGGAATGGAAATCACATCGCAGCCGGTGCCCGCGTCCAGACAAACGGCTTGCAGTGCAGCCCACAAGCCTTGAGGGGTTGTCTCGTCTCGCGAGCTGATGGCGAGCTCGGGAACTTGTTCGTTCCGGAAGATCACATTGCGATGCCACCAATGGCCGCTCACCGCCCCCGTCCACTCGTACGCAATGAGAGCGGTAAACGAGCAGTCCGGCGACGTATCGTTCGCCGCTTGAGCAGCCATTTGCTCGTGCGCCCAGGCGTCTCTGGCCGGATTCTCTCCAGTGAACATTCCAGGCGGGTACTCCCCGAAGTACTCCGAATGGTCGGTCACCGCTGCGAAGTCGAGCGGTCTCGCCAATTGAGCCGTTCGCGGCGGGTGTCCAGAAGGAGACGCCAGCGTCGCGGGCGCACCCTGCGCAAAATCATACGCGCCGAAAGGATCGGTACGCGTTCCATATCCAAACGCGTCGAAGGAATACGAGGTATGCACGTGCATATCGCCGAAATACAGATTTCGTTCCGAGCTGAAGCGGGTGCACTGGGCGTTTTGACGCGAAGGTCTTGCTCTGAGCTGAGGCGGCAACTGGGCCGTCGCCGTCGGGGTTCGGCTGCAACTCGTGCCCAGAATCAAGGAGGCGAGCACTGCCACCGTCCTACCTGTTGCGAGCACCATCGCGTTCCTCCAAGAGCGTGACAGTGGAGCATACCCCTGCCAGCCGAGCAACTGCCTCTCAACCCGGGCGTGCGCGCGAGGTTAAGCGCGGACCGTTCCAGCTCCCCGGGCGCCAAGCGGCTGCTCTTCTCAATTCAGCGATCAGGTTCCTGGCCGTGCTCTCATCGATCTCCGTCTTCGGACTCAGATAGACTTCAAATACTCCACCAGCGTCCCCTTTTCCTGCTCGCTCAAGGC
Source organism: Myxococcaceae bacterium (assembly GCA_035262305.1). Classification (GTDB taxonomy): domain Bacteria; phylum Myxococcota; class Myxococcia; order Myxococcales; family Myxococcaceae; genus DATFTC01. The sequence goes on from DATFTC010000134.1 coordinate 8,152, forward strand.
GAGATTAAGTACTTTGTCGTAGTGTTCAATCACATCCCGCAATGCCGCGAAACGACCGTCGTGATAAAAGCCGCCTTTGGCGTGGCTCCACAGCCCACCGAGCGGCGCCGTGCGATACATGTGGGTCGGTGAGCGATCTGCTTGGAAAGCATCCACGCCGATTTCGCTTGGGGAATGAAGGTTGTTTCCAGGCTCCGTGAAAAGCGGTGGCACATGGCAACCCGAACATTTCCCCTTGCCATTGAAGAGTTCCTTGCCGCGCTCTGCCGCCGCTTTGTCAAAGCTCCCCTCGCGAGGCTTCGGACTCGGAATTGCCAACTGGTAGAAATGAAGAGCTGCCAGCTTTGACGTCACCTGATCCGGTACGCCGCGAGTGTTGAAAGAGCCACTCTTCGCCGATACCGGATATTGTTCTCGATTGCTGAGCCTGGCATCGAAGAATGTGCCAGAGCCATGCATTTCGGTCACGGCAACAAATGCATTCCAGTAGGTGACGGAGCCGAACCCCGTCCAGGTGTGCAGGTTGACGCCGGCCAATCCAAATGCTGGCGGAATCAAAGTGCAGGCTCGCTTGCCGTCGGGACGGAGAGCTTTCCCATCCTTGTCCAGTTCGGCGTCAAAACAACCCGGACCCCAACTCGCAAGCACTTTCTTGACCGTCTCGGTACTCGCGCCCAGCAGGTCTGTGAAAGGCTTCAGGTTGGGTGCGAGGGAAACGATAGCGCCAACGTTGAGATCGCGGTTGGCCCACCCATCCAGTCTTTTACCAATTCCTGGAGAAAATGAATCATCAACGGTGGAGTGGCAGAAGGCACATTGAATGCCCATCGAGCGAAGCTTTCCGCTCTTGTCAAAGAGTCCCTTCACCCCGACCACCGAATTGAGCTTCAGCAATGCCAGCGTCGTTGCCGGATCATCGAGGTTGACCTTCCCCCCTTTGATCTGCTGTTTTAACGAATCGGGCAAGGCGTCCGCGTCCACCTTCAGACCAACCGAAAGCGCGGTCTTGGGGCTCACCCCGGCGCCAACGCCGCCGTTCTTCTCGCCGGCAATCGCCGTGTGCAGCTGCAGGGCATCACCCCAGAAAGCCTCGCTGCCAAAAGTGTCATCGCGGAAAATGCGCCTTCCGCTCTCGATCATCTGTCGCGCGTGCGCGTCGGTCGCCGCATCCAACGCAGAGCTCTTATGTGCTTGGGTCTGTGCTCCGACCTGCCGTTGACTCCCGAGCGCGGTGCAAAGGAGAACGCAACCGAGCAGGGACTTGAAAGCCAGACTTCTCTTCATCGCAAACCCTCCCGTCGTTTTGGCGCGCTGCGGTTATCAGTTCCGCCAGGGGGAGTCTGTTACGTCGGTAACACCGGCGATGCTTTTGCCGGCGAAGCGAGCCGAGGTTTGTTCACTACCGTGAAGAGTAGTCTGCCAGCCCCTTAACCTGGAGCATCAGGTGTCCGTGGTTCGAGTATTGAATCAGTCCCTGACGGCGAAGGAAGTTCAGCCCGGTCGAAACCCGTTCTCGACGCGCAGCCACCATCTGCGCAATCTCTTCCTGCGTGAGGTAGGTCGGAATCTCCGCCCACAACCCAGACTGCTTTCCAATACTTGTGGCCAGTTTCAGCAGCACCTTGGCGAGACGATGAAGCGTATCGTCAATCGCCAGAGCGACGATTTGGACATAGGCTTCGTTCAGCGCGCGGCAGAAAACATCTATCAATTGCACCAGCAACTGGGGTTGGTGGCGCAAGACTTCCATGACCTCCAAGAATGGAACTGGAACGGCGTCCGTTTGTTCAAGCGCTACAGCTCGATCGGGGCGGGTAAGCTCATACGCGCAGAGCTCCCCCACTACGTCACCGCTCTTGCGAACGTCATAGGTGATCTCGTGACCATCCCGAGTGACCGTTCCCAGCTTGACGAAGCCGCTCTGCAGGAAGAAGAACCTTCCGTCCTTGTCCCCTACGTCGTAGAGGATCTCATTCTTTCGAAATGTGGTCGCTTTTCGGTTCCGTAGGATGGCTTCGCAAAACTTTCCCCGGAAGATCGTGGCCAATCCTGAAGACACGAGAGCCTGAGGGATCGCCGACTCCTCACGAGCAAGAAGCAATCCGCCTGTCTCGACAGCGCTTGCGCTTGCGACGCGATTGTCACCCGATACCATTCGTGCCCCTCCCACGGACTGATTAGTTTGTCAAACGCGCGGCGGACCATATTGCTACACTCTCGGTCCTGTCAATGGTGCCGGAGTCGGTGAGCAAGTCGATCAGCACGTTCTCTGAATGCAAAGCGAAAAGATTGAAGCCCGCTTCTCGCAGCGCCTTTCGGCGGTCCTCCGGACTGGTCATCTTCAGTGCCTCTACCGAGTGGATTCGGAACGGTTCGATGATCGTTTTGAAGGACCTGGAACGCACGAAGCCTATACCGTCCGCTTAGCATACGCTCGCCTAAAAAACGCAGAGCTCCGAGCGACAGCCGCGATCCTGATGATGCGCGTCATCGAGCTCACCGCGTTTCGACATGCGCTCGAGCCCAACGCGTTCCATCGCTACAAGGCACCAAAGGTGTTACGAGATTCGCGCGATGAACACAAACATTGGTCGGCGAACGCTTCTGCTTTCAAGTTGGCCGCCCAGACAACGCGTCTGCTCTCGGCGGGTCTATTTGAAGCGCGGGGATCTACAAGAAGGTTTGGTCCACGCAATCGCGTGAGTCTTTGACGACTCTGCTTCGGATCGTGAAGCAAGATTCGATCCCACTGCTAAGTTCTCAAGGTGCGTGAGCACTCTCATTGCTTGAATTCTCAGAATTCACGGCAAACTGATCGCGGGCGATATGTTGCTGCGAGCCATCGAAGGGTGTTACTAGGTTCGCCCCCATGAGCGCGAACATTCGTCGGCTGATCCTGCCCTTTCTATCTCGGATTGGGCTGACTCTTCTTGGATTCGGAAT
>DATFTC010000135.1:0-11105 GCA_035262305.1 Myxococcaceae bacterium
CGCCGGGGCGCGGTGCTCGTGAGCGCGGGCTACGGGCTCGCGGACGAGGAAAACCGCATCCCGAACACGCCGCACACCCGCTTCCGGATTGGCTCGAACACCAAACAATTCACCGCGGCAGCGATCCTGATGCTCCAGGACCGCGGACAGCTGAACGTACGCGACAACCTCTGTCAATATGTCTCGAATTGCCCAACCGCATGGCAATCCATCACCCTGTTTCATCTGTTAACACATACATCGGGCATTCCGAATTACACCGACTTCGCGGACTTTCCGTCGCTGATCGATACTCCGGTCACCGTGGAAGGCCTGATCGACCGCTTCAAGTCGCGTCCTCTGGAGTTCGACCCTGGGGCGCGCTGGAGCTATAGCAACTCCGGATACGTCTTGTTGGGTTACATCATCGAGAAAACCTCGGGGCGAGCATACGCGGACTTCCTAAACGAGAATATCTTCGCTCCATTGCTGATGATGGACACCGGCTACGACGTGAATGACCCGCCGATTTTGAACCACGCCACGGGATATCTCAGCCCGGGGATCAAGCCGGTCCACTTCGACATGTCCGAAGTTTACGCGGCAGGCGCGCTCTATTCGACGGTGGAGGATTTGTATCGCTGGGATCAGGTCCTGCTCGCGGGGAGTCTGCTGTCGCCGGACTCGCTGCGAGCGATGACCAGCGCACAGGTACCCTGCCCATCGGGCGGATGCGCACTCTCGACCGACCGAGGCTACGGCTACGGTTGGTTCATCGCCGACGAATCGAACCATTCATACGTGTACCATTGGGGCCGTATCGACGGCTACAAGTCGTCCAACGGCTTTTATCCTCAGGAGCAGATCTCGGTGGTACTGCTCAACAACCTCGAGACGACGGATGTGTTTGGAATCAGCACCCGCCTGGGGGAGCTGGCGCAGTCAGCGCGAGCGTCCACTTCTGGACCTAGTCTATGAGAGCGCGCCGGTGCGGCCTCGAGCGGGATTGATTTTCGCAGCGACTTCGCTTCCAACTGCGGCGAGAAGTGCGATATGGCGGGCGCGGGTCAGGTGGTCGAGGGATGTGGCGGGTACGTAGAAAGCGAGGAAGCGATGCCAGAGAGCGTTTATAAGATCGTCGAGCTCGTCGGGACGAGCAGCGAGTCGTGGGAAATGGCGGCAAACGCGGCGGTTAATCGGGCGACAAAGTCCCTTCGAGACCTGCGAATCGCGGAGATCATTCAGCTCGACATGCACATCGACGGGAAGAAACGCGTCTACCGAGCCAAAGTGCGCCTCTCGTTCAAGTACGAAGGCGAGTAACTCGGACGTCCGCGCTTCCATTCAACCGGAGCGTAGCGGAGCGCAGTCGAGGAGCGCTTCAGCGCACTCCTCGACATCGGCGTAACTCACCGTCGGCAAGTCCTGCAAAGTCGGTGCGGAGCTACCGCGGCTGCCGGCGCCGCCAATTTCTTCTTGTTTGCACCGCCAAGTGCGGCTAGACGGCGAAGACCCAGTTTGCAGTGAATTACCGCCAAGCTGTAACAGATCGGTCTTCGAAACGGAGGGGTCCATGAATGTGTCGTCTACCGTCCTGTCCTTCGGGCTCTTGGTTTCGAGCTCAGCCGTCGCTGCGCCATCCCCGCAATCTGAAAGTCGGGCCGGATTTTCCGGCGTCGTGCGCTTGAAGCTGGCCGGGAATTCGCTCGGCGACTATCCTTTTTTCGAGTTCGTCCGAGCCTTCAACCAGGGCTCCACGGTCGAAGTTGCCGTCGATCCGTCTCAATACCCCGGCGTCGTCGGACAGACCGCTGACCTCTACCTCGTCGCGCACAAGGGCGAAGCCGAATGGGCGGCGGATCCGCAGTTGATCGACGTGCGGGGGCAGCCGCAAACCGTGACCTTCAGTGACATCGACATCACGAACAACACATTTCTCGTCGACTCCGGCACATTGGATGGCTTCGCCGGGATTGGGCTGGGCGTTCCTTACGACGTGGTGCTCGATTTCAACGGCGACGCTCTTTTGGATGCAGGCGACTATATCGACGGCTTGGGTGAAGAAGCGGGCGTCTACGTCGTCGCGCCCACTCAACTGCCCGGACCGCTCGCCGTCAGCTCAGCTCTCTACAGCGGCGGTTCGTTCCTCGGGCAGGTTGCCTACTTCCCGGCGGACGTCGCATCCATGGGGCAGCTGCCGCTCGTCGTGGTCAGCCACGGAAATGGTCACCAATACACTTGGTATGACCACATCGGAAATCACCTGGCTTCCTACGGATACATCGTGATGAGCCACCAGAACAACACCGGCCCGGGAATCGAAACCGCGTCCACCACGACGCTCACCAATACCGACTATTTGATCGGCAATCAGTCGACGATCGCCGATGGCGTGATGGACGGCCATATCGACTCGCACCGCATCACCTGGATCGGCCACAGCCGCGGGGGCGAGGGCGTGGTGCGAGCATACGATCGCATTTTCACCGGGACGTACCAACCCACCTATTTCCAGCTCGAAGACATCATTCTCATCTCCAGCATCGCGCCGACCGATTTCCTGGGGCCCACTCAAGCAAACCCGCACGGCATCAATTACCACCTCTGGGTAGGAGCGGCCGACGCCGATGTCAATGGATGCGCGAGTTGCTCGTTGTGCCAGTCGTATCACCTTCTCGACCGTGCGACGGGCACTCGGCAATCGACCTCGATCTACGGAACTGGACATGGCTCATTTCATAACTATGCGCCGGCAGGGCTGGTGGCGGACGGCCCTTGCCTGCTCACTCGCGAGGAGACGCATCAGATCATGCTCGGGTATTTGCTTCCGCTCGTGAAGCGGTACGTCGAAGGCAACATCCCGGCGAATGATTATCTCTGGCGTCTCTACGAACGGTTTCATCCCAACGGCGTTCCAACGAGTGAATGCGCGGTGGTGAATTTGGAATACAACGAGGGCTCTGCGTCTGGGAATTTCGTTGTCGACAACTTCCAGTCGCCCGATTCAACGACGGTCAGCAGCTCGGGCGGCGAAGTTGCGTATGACGTGGATAACCTGTCCAAGGGCCTTCTCCACGATAATGACACCATTTTCACCTGGTTACCCACTGATCCGATGAATGGTATGACGGAAGGTGCAGCGAACGACACGACGCGAGGGATTGTCTTTGAGTGGGACAACGTCGATCGCTTTTTGGCGTTTGAAGTTATGCCCGAGCACAGCGACCTGACCTCATTTCAGTATCTTTCCTTCCGCGCGGCTCAGGGAACGCGCCATCCGCTCACGGTCCAGGAAGTGGCCGGGCGTACTTTCATGGTCAGTCTCTACGACCGAGCCGGGCGAGGCAGCTACATCAGCGTAGGCGCTTATGGGGGAGGCATCCGGGCGCCTTATCAACGAACGGGCTGTGGGACCGGCGCCGGCTGGGGCAATGAGTTCGAAACCGTTCGCATTCGCCTGAGCGATTTCTTGAACAACGGGTCAGGCCTCGACTTGAGCAACGTGGGAACAATTTTCTTTCTTTTCGGGCCCTCCTACGGCTCCAGCGCCGGTCGCCTCGGTATGGATGACGTAGAGTTCACTTTGAATTGATCCGCTCACCATGCGAGGAGCTTTTCATGAAAGCCTTTAATCAAGTTTGCCTTACGATCTGCGGTGGTTGGCTTTGTTTGTTTTCTCCTACGTCGGCTGCAGCATCCGACGCGGGAAACCCGGTACGAGACATCGTCTTCGCGCAGGCATTTCAGCTCGACAAACCATACACTCACGCCTGGAGAAAAGAGCAACCGAAAGTCTCGGCTGGGTACGTCTTGGTTTTGGCAGTCGATCCGGAGTTTGTCCGCCCGCAACAGCTCGCCGAGCCAGTTCTCTATGTCGGCGATCAAACGGCGGAGCGCATCAATGCCGGCGACGTCTCAGGTCGACTGGTGGTGCTCGTTCCGTCGTCCTCCAACTCGCGCGGTGAAGTGGCCTTGGATTTGAGCAAGGCGCTCATTTGGTTTGGAGCCGCGGAGCTGCCGGAGCGCGTCGATGCGTCGCAGGTCAATGCTGAGCTCTCGGCGGCTGGACAGAAAGGGATGAAACCGCTGTCAGAGCAAAAGGTGCGCGCCGCCTTGCAACGCGGTGGGAGCGTGCTTCACTTGCGCGATCGCGAAGCCCTGGAACGAAAGGTCGCGACGTTGCTTCAAGAGTACTCCCCGAATGAGACCGATTTGATTCGCGGCCTCAGCATGAGCGGTAGGTAACAGCAGCGATTGACCGACACGTCGCCCTCGATAAGCGCGGTCGCATTGGCGCTCTGCGCCTCGGCGCTCTACGGCACAGCGGATTTCTTCGGCGGCTTGGCCGCGCGCCGCTCTTCGACCTTCGCGGTTGTGCTCATCTCTCAGGCGGCAGGGCTGGCGGTGCTGGCAGCGGCGCTGGCGATGCTGCCGCCCTCGCATCCGCGCCCTGTGGACCTCGGCTGGGGAGCAGCGGCGGGAGCTTTCGGAACGCTGGGGATCTTCCTTCTGTACGAGGCGCTCGCAACCGGTCGAATGAGCACGGTGGCTCCGGTGACCGGCATCTGGGCCGTCGCCATTCCGGTCATTGCAGGCCTGGCGATCGGCGAACGACCGCTGTTGCGCGCCAAGGTGGGCTTGGTGTTTGCGCTGGCCGCGATCGTCCTGGTCGCCCAGGACGCCGAAAATCGCGAGCCAACAGCTGCCCAACGGGCTTTCCCCCGCATCCGTCTGGCCAAGCCGGTTGTGCTCGCGCTCATCTCCGGGATCGCGATCGGCGGCTTTTACATTTGCCTCAAGCAGACGCGCATCGCCGCCGGGGCGTGGCCGATCCTCGCCGCGAGAACGGTTTCATCCAGCGGTCTTGCCGTCATCGGAATTCTCAGCCGACGTCGGCTCACGGTGCCGAGGGCACAGCTCCCCCAAGTCGTCGCGGTTGGCGTCCTCGACATGGGCGCCAACGTGCTTTACACGCTCGCCGCGCAGCGCGGGCTGTTGAGCCTGGTGGCGACGATCACATCGCTCTACCCCGCGGCGACGATCATCTGGGCGCGGCTCCTCTTGAGGGAGCGCATTCGCCTGCTTCAGGGTTTTGGCTTGGGCTTCGCGCTGATCGCCGTCTTGTTGATCGCCGGCTGACGAAGAGCGGGGCCGATTGGGTCAGCGCGTCCCGGGAGCGTCGCCCGTTGCCGGCGAACCGCTCGAGGCGGAAGATTCTCCGCTTACCGTCGTCGAGTCGGAGCTCGCCGTCCCCATAGAGGCGAAAACCGGGCTCGGGACGATCCACGGCTTCCAGGTTGTCCCGAAAAGGATTGCCGGCGCTTCGACCCAAACTTCGATCTGCAGCGGACCGCCGCGCTCGATGACTACCGTGCGTCCATCGGGCTCGAGGCGCGCGCCTCCCCAGATCTGAACTCGCACCGGCGCCGCTGCCAACGGGGGAATTTGGACGGTCAAGCGATCGCCCACCGCGGCGCGGCGCGATTCTCCTCGCAAGCCGTCGATCGCGAAACCTTCCGCGGGTCCCAAGGGATCGAAAGCGCAGTAGGAGCCGCCTCGAGCGATGACATCGATCACTGCTCCAGCAGCCTCGCTCGGGTCGGCGGGAAGCCCACCTTGAAGCTTATCGGTGAGCGGGATGTGGACCGAGAAGCTGCGAAAGGCGAGCTCGTAAGGTGGAAAGCCATGAGAGTCGTGCGCGCAGAGGGCCAACTTGGGCCGGCGCGCGCTGATCTCGAGGAGCTTGCGCACCGCGTCCGGCTGCTCGCGATTGAGAATCATCAGCGCGTGGATCGGGTTTGTCAGATAGGCCATGGCCGCGGGCGCCAAGAGCGTAAACGGTCGGTGCAGCGCGTCGCGAAACAATGAATCCGCGGAGTAGAGCTCCATCCCGTCGGCCCTCGTCGCGTTCCTCGCGTCCGTCCACGGGGCCTTGCGCTGGACCGGATGCGCGAGGATGGCGATCCCGCCGAGCTCCTGAGAACGGCGGACGGCATCCGGATCCGCGCGAGCCAACCCGCGCGGCGTACCGATCACGACCAGATGCCCTTTCTTGGTGGACAGCTCCACGCCCGAGATCACCAGCACTCCGTGCTCGTAGGTCGGTTCGGTGAGCGTGCGCAGGTTGTGGTCGGTCATGATGATGAACTGAAGACCGGCAGCCTTGGCCGCCAGCGCGATCTGAGACGGCGTGCCCCGCCCATCGGAAAGGGTCGAGTGGATGTGGATCGCGCCCCGTATCTCGCGCATCGCGGGCGGGTCCGAGGCCGCCTTCGTCGCTGCGCGCAGCGGGTACGTCACCCGAAGCGCGCCAAGCGCAAACACGAGCGCACAGATCAATATCGCCGCGGCGAGCGCGAGCAACAGCCGAACGACCCAAAGGGCGAACCTTCTTGACGCGTGCCCGAAGCTGCTCATCGCGCCCGTTCCCCGTCCGCGCTCGATCCGTCGCTATCGCTATTCTGCAGCGCCCAGAGCTGGGCATAGAGCCCGCCCCGCCGCAGCAGCTCCGTGTGCGATCCGCTTTCCACAACGCGCCCGCCGTCGAGGACGTGGATGCAATCGGCATCCACGATGGTCGATAGCCGGTGCGCAATCACCAGCGCGGTGCGCCCCGGCAGTAGCTGCCTAAGCGCGGCCTGAAGCTCGCGCTCGCTCTGCGGATCCAGGTGGCTGGTCGCTTCGTCCAGCACGAGGATGGGCGCGTTCGCCAATATCGCGCGCGCCAGGCACAGTCGCTGCTTCTGCCCGCCGCTGAGAACGACGCCGCGCTCGCCTACGCCCGTGAGATAACCCCGCGGCAATGGCGCGATGAACTCGTCGGCTTGCGCGACCTTGGCCGCCGCGATGACCTCCTCGTTCGACGCGTCCGGTCGGGCGATGCGGATGTTTTCGAGCACCGATGTAGAAAAAAGCAGGGCTTCCTGTGTCACCAGCGCGAATTGTGCTCTGGCGCTGTCCAAAGTCGCCTGCTGGATATCGAATTCGTCGATCAAGATGTGGCCTCGCTGAGGCCGATCGAATCGAAGCAGCAAGGAGGTCAGCGTGCTCTTGCCGCCACCGCTTGGCCCGACCAGCGCGGTGACCTTGCCGATCGGGAGTTCGAGCGTCAGCCCCTGAAGCGCCGCTCGATCTCCGTACGAGAACCAGACGTCGTCCAGCCTGAGCGAGGCGCGAAGAGGAGCGATCGGTTTGGCGTCGATTGCGTCCACTGGGCGTCGAACACTGTCCAGCAGCGCAAAAATCCGCTCGCCCGACGCCAGCGCCTGGATTCCAAATTGACCGACGCGGCCGAGGTCCTTTGCAGGCTGGTACATGAGCACCATCGCGGTGAGCAAGGAGATCAGGTTCTCCGGCGAAACGGATTGGGTGAGCGCTGTGAATGCGAGCACGCCGGCCAACGCGATCGCGGCCAGGACCTCCATCAGTGCGGGAATGCCGCCTCGAGCCCAACCGGCGCGCGTCATCGCCCGCCGGTGTTTTGCGGAGTGCGCCTCAAACCGGATCATCTCGGCTTTCTGGGCATTGAAGGCTTGGATCATCTTCACCGCGCCAAGCCCCTCCTTGACCTGCGCGGCAAGGTCGCCGAGCCTGGCCTGGCCCTCGCGCGTCTTGGAAAGGAGAAGTCGCGTCAACCGCGACACCGGCAAAGCGGCGATCGGAACGATGAGCAGAGCGGCGAGGGCGAGCCGCCAGTTGATCCAGAGGGCCACGGCAACCAGGGCAATGATCTGAAGACCATCCCGCGCGTACGAGCCGACTGCGTACGTCGCCGCCGTCTCGACCGCCGCCACGTCCAGGGAGAACCTGCTGAGCAGATCCCCGGTCATCTGCCGCGACAGCTGGGTAGGCGAGAGGCCGGAGAGTCGCGTGAAGATCTCTCGGCGAAGGTCGATCGCCACTCTCTGGCCGAACAGGCCCATCCAGTAGAATTGTCCGAGGTAGGAAAGGCCCTTGAGCACTCCGATGGCGACGATCGCCGCCGGAAGCAACCAGAGCCCGTCGCGGAATCTTGAGAACGCGCTCGCGGGGAGGAACCGCTCGACGGCTCCCAGTCCCGACGAGCCGCCCGACAACAAAAACCCCAGCGCCGGCCCGGTGAGATACGCGTACGCGGCGGTCGTTGCGCCCAGCATGGCCATGCAGGCGAACGCCGGAATCAGGATCCTTCCATGCGGCCGGGCGAATTCGAACAGTCGCCTAAGCACGGAAGGCATTCGGTCGCTGGCAATGGCTTTACCGCGCCGCGATTGGCTTCGGTCGATGGCTGGAGATGAAGACGGTGTTTTCAAGACCTGGGAACCCTATACTGCCGGCTCTCGGGGTCCAGCTGCCAGACCCACTACCTCGATGGCGCTTCTGCAGATCATGATCGTGGCCGGCGAGGCTTCGGGGGACCGGCTCGCGGCGGACCTGGTGGCCGAGATCCGCAAGCGGCTCCCCGATGCGCGGTTCTTCGGGATGGGCGGCCCGCTGTGCGGCGCGCGCGGGGTGGACCTCATCTACGGCGCGCACGAAGTGTCGGTGATGGGAATCACGGAGGTAATTCCCAAGCTGCCTCGCGTCCTCAAAATCCTCGACGGCCTGGAGCGAACGGCGGCCCGCCGGCTCCCGGACTGCGCGATTCTGGTGGACATTCCAGACTTCAATTTGCGTCTGGCGCGAAAGCTCAAGCGGCTGGGCATTCCGGTAGTGTACTACGTCAGCCCGATGATCTGGGCTTGGCGAGCCAGCCGGATCGAGGCGATCGCCGAGCGGGTCGATCTGATGATCTGCATCCTGCCGTTCGAGGAGCCGATCTATCAGCGCGCAGGCGTTCGGGCGAAGTACGTGGGCAATCCAGTCGTCGATCGGGTTCCTCCAGCGGCAGAACCCGCGCGCTTTCGAGCGCAGCTCGGCCTGGACCTTGAACGGCCGACGCTTGCGCTGCTCCCCGGCAGCCGGATCACCGAGGTGCGCCGCATCCTGCCAGCCATCGCGGGCGCGGTGCGGGAGCTGGCGCGCGATCGCCCGAATTTGCAGATTGTCGTGCCGGTGGCAGCCTCCATTCCGCGCGGGGAAATTTCGGCCGCATTTGCGGGGAGCATCGAGCCGAGGCTGGTAGAGGGTCAGGCGCCTGAGGCAGTCGGAGCCAGCGATGCCGCGGTCGTCGCGTCGGGAACAGCCGTCCTCGAGGCTGCGCTGATGGAACGCCCCCTGGTCGTCGTATACCGCGTCGCTCCGGTGTCGTACCTGGTTGGTCGAGCGCTGCTCAAGGTCGGCTACGTCTCGCTGGTGAATCTCCTCCTCGGCAGGCCCGCTGTCCCGGAGCTGATCCAGAACGGGATGTCGCCGGAGAGGATCGCGGCGGAGGTTCGCCGGCTGTGGAATGCGGGACCGGAGCGGGAGGAGCTGCTGGCGGCGCTGCGGCAGGTCCGAGAAAAGCTCGGCCGCAAGGGCGCCGCCGGTCGCGCTGCGGAGGAGATCGTCGCGCTCATTCGAGGTTAGAGATGAATCCGGCGCTGGTTTGCATCCCCACCTTCAACGAACGCGACAACGTCGAAGCGATCGCGCGAGCGGCTCTCGACGCCGACAGCCGAGTGGACGTGCTGGTGATCGACGACAACAGCCCGGACGGGACCGGAAGGATCGCCGACCAGCTCGCCGCGAACGAGCCGCGAGCCCACGTTCTGCACCGCCCGAACAAGGAGGGTTTGGGGCGAGCCTACCTCGATGGTTTTCGCTGGGCGCTGGAGCGTGGTTACGAGTTCATCCTCGAGATGGACGCCGACTTCAGCCACGATCCCAAGTACCTGCCGCGCTTTCTCGATCAGGCGAAAGCCGGAGTCGATCTCGTGCTCGGCTCGCGGTACGTGGCCGGCGGTGGAACCGTCAATTGGGGCCGGATGCGAAAGCTCGTCAGCCAGGGCGGCTCGCTCTATGCCCGGACCGTGCTCGGTCTCCACCTGCGCGATCTCACCGGTGGGTTCAAGTGCTTTCGGCGCCGGGTGCTCGAATCGATCGACCTGGCTTCGGTGCACAGCACCGGGTATGCCTTTCAGATCGAATTGACCTACCGCGCGATCAAGAAGGGCTTCAAAGTGCTGGAGGTCCCCATCGTCTTCGAAGATCGCCGGGTGGGGCAGTCAAAGATGAGCTGGCGGATTGCACTCGAGGCGCTGGCGATGGTCTGGAAGCTTCGAATGACGGTTTAGGCAACGCCGATGATGCCCGACCTCTTCTCGACGTTCATCGTTGCGCTGCCGGCGATCTTCTTCGTGGTCGATCCGTTCGGCGTGGTGCCCATCTTTCTCTCGATCACTGCGGGCGATTCAGCGAAGAGAGCGCGTGAGATGGCCCTGCGCGCCTGTTTGGTGGGAGGCGGATTGTTGATTTTCTTCGCCCTCTTCGGCGGACTGGTGTTCAAGGTCTTCGGGGTCACTTTGAGCGCATTCCGAGTGGCAGGTGGCGTCCTGCTGCTGATCACCTCGCTGGACATGCTTCGAGGACGCACCTCTCAGACCAAGACGTCTCCTGCGGAGGAGCTGGAGAGCGCGCAGAAGGAAGATGTCGCGGTGGTGCCGCTGGCGATGCCGCTGCTTGCCGGTCCGGGCTCGATCGCCACGGTGATGGTTCTGATGTCGCGAGGAACAGGCATTCTGACTGCCGTCCCGGTGGTGATCTCGATCGTCCTTACGTTCGTGGCGTCCTATTACACCCTTCGCGGAGCGCACATCGTGCTGCGGGCGCTCGGCGAATCCGGAGTAGCCATATTGCAAAGGCTGATGGGGCTCATCCTCGCCGCCATCGCCGTTCAGTTTATTGCGGAGGGGTCGCTCCAGCTCATGAAGCATCCGTGAGCCGCCCCGAGCGCAGAAAGGCGCAACCATGCGCGGCTCGCCTCGGCGCTTTCTCCTGTCGGATAGCGCACAGGCCGCGACAATCCAGCTACCGACGGGCATGCAATCAGTGCAAATCAGATCGCGAGGCGACTCTTGGGAGCAGGAGAGAAAAATGGCCGGTGAGAAAGGCGCGATCTCTTGGAGCTACAAGCTCGAAGCAGCGCTCGAGCAGGCGCGTTCGAGCAAGAAATGGGTGCTGCTCGATTTCACCGCCGCACCGATGTGAGGTGGATGTGCTCGGCTGGA
>DATFTC010000136.1:0-2130 GCA_035262305.1 Myxococcaceae bacterium
AGTCCGAGCCGCCATTCGGCATCACCAGTCCTTTCTAACGTCCACGGCGGCGAGAATACCCCGCAGCTCGGTGGGTGTCAGCAATTGGCCCTGACCGACGTCTTGCTGCGATACGACGAGGCTTCCGGTGTTGGGGCCAGACCGAAGCGATGTACTCGCGATGAGACTTAGCCGCGCGTCTGGCTAGCCGTTGGTGTTCTGGTTTTCACTGCTTTTAGAGTCGCCCGTGAAGAATTCGGAAGCGCTTGATTAAGCGCGCTGATTTGGCCTGGGCAAGTATTCGATTTTGCAAGAAAAGCCAGGTGTGGATGTGGGTTTCTTGCGTTTTGGGATTCCCGATTTGGGCCGCTCATGATTCCCTCGACGGCGAGATTCGCTGTCGGGGAGTAACCCATGAGCCAGCCGCGTGACGATCGTCAGGACGATCTGTTTCAGCCGTCACTGGAGAGGATCATCAATCTTCGCCATCCGCTGGTGCGGCTTGCGAGGGAGGTGGATTGGGATTTTGTGGGAAGACGCTTCGGCTCGGTCTGCAGCGTGGGTCCTGGACAACCGCCGTTGTCGACGCGACTGGTAGCCGGGCTGTTCATCCTCAAACACATGCACAGCCTCTCTGACGAGGAGTTGTGCGATCGGTGGGTGGAGAACCCGTATTACCAACACTTCTGCGGGGAAATGGTGTTCCGGCACGCGCTGCCGTTTGATCGCTCGTCGCTGACGCGCTGGCGCCAGCGGCTGGGTGAAGAGCAGCTCGCCGCGCTGCTGCAGGAGAGCCTTTCGGTGGCGCACCGAACCGGCGCCATCGCGACCAAGGATCTCGAGCGGGTGGTGGTGGACACCACCGTGCAGGAGAAGGCGATCGCACATCCGACCGACGCGCGGCTCACCCACCGCGCGATCGAAAAGCTGGTCGATCTGTCCAAACGCGAAGGCGTCAAGCTGCGCCAGAGCTATCGACGCCTTGCCAAGCGGGCCGCCATCATGGTCGGACGCTACACCCACGCCCACCAGTTCAAACGCGCCCGACGCGAGCTCAAGTTCCTCCGCACCAGGCTTGGCCGCATCATCCGTGACATCCGGCGCAAGATCGCGGGCAATACAGCGCTCGAAGATCGCTTTGGCCCGCTGCTCGATCTCGCGTTGCGTGTGCGCCATCAAGAGCAGCGCCAGCGCGGGCCGAAGGTCTATTCGTTGCACGCGCCGGAGGTCGAATGCATCGGCAAAGGCAAGGCCCGCAAACCCTACGAGTTTGGCTGCAAGGTCTCGATCGCGACGCCGGTCACTGCCCCCAAGGGCGGGCAGTTCGTGCTGCACGCCAAGGCACTGCACGGCAACCCATACGACGGCCATACGCTCGGTCCTGTCATCGCCGATCTCGAAAAGCTCACAGGCGTTGCGGTCCACCGTATCCACGCCGACAAGGGCTATCGCGGCCACAACTCTCCGGATCGCTTCAAGGTCTGGATCAGCGGCCAGGTCCGACGTGTCACCAAGTCCATTCGCCGCGAGATGCGCCGTCGTGCAGCCGTCGAGCCCGTCATCGGCCACGTCAAGGAAGATCACCGCATGGGCCGCAATTACCTCAAGGGACGCGACGGCGACCGCATCAATGCCGTCCTCGCCGCCGCCGGCTACAACTTCAGCCTGCTCCTGCGCTGGTTCGAGGAGCTTTTGCGCGTCCTGTTGCTATTGCTCCGGTGCACCCTATTGGGGCGACACTTTGCCTAATCCAAACAGCCAGAAACGTTCTTCACGGGCGACGAGTTTGGAGGGCCAGAAAGGTAGGCAATCGTGGTCGTCTGCGGGATGAGTTCGCTCAGGAGCTGGAGTCGTTTACCAGCAAGCTCGGCAACAAGGAAATTTATTCCTGTGAGGTTGCCTTCTGGTCGGTTCAGACTGGCAACGAGGCCGTACTTCCTCGGATCCTCTGGACTAATGAAGACGATTGGAATTGTCGACGTGGCGGCCTTCGCCGCAAGTGCGACGGATGGTGAACCGTTTGCAAAGATCACGGCCACATCAAGGCTCACCAGATCGGCAGCGAGCCCTGCGAGCGGCGGAATTTGATTCGCTAGACGGAATTCGATGGCCACATTCCGTCCGTCGACGAACCCAGCGTCGGCGAGTCCC
>DATFTC010000137.1:0-11662 GCA_035262305.1 Myxococcaceae bacterium
CGAGTCGCAGTACTACAGGCCTATGGAAAGCTGCCGCGCGCTTTGATCGCGGTGTTCATGTCGATGTCTCCGTTCCACGACACCGGCGCTGGCGCGTTTCCCGTCGCCTTGGGGATGATCCTGACTGTCTTGTTGTTCCCGCTCGCGAAATCGAGAAGATTTGCCCCGACACCGTTGGTCACCAGCGTTCGAATGGCAGGTCCGTCGCGCGTTGAATCGTAGCTCGCGACGCTCTTGCAGTTATCGCCGATCTGAGCGCAGTTGTTACCGTTCAGCGCCGCACGGAGATCGACCGACGTGATTCCGCTGAAGTCGCCCGTTTGCGGCGTCGTCACCGTGATGGTCACCTTGTTAAGTATCAAGCTGCCATTGAAAGTAATCGGTCCCTGCTTTGACTCGCTGCTGGTAAGCACGCCTGAGTCGCCGAGGTTGACGTTCACTGGCGGAATAAAAACGCTGCTTAGGCTCAGCGGCATGCCGTTCCCGGTACACACAGAGGGGGTGCCGCAGACATTGGCCTGGCGATAGGAGACGCTGCCGTCCTCAATTTCCGCGTAGCAGCCCACGAACGCAGTGGAGGCTAGGAGGATCCACGCTTGGGGGACGATGGCATTCTTCGTCATCATTGGTCCTCTCTAGAAGATGAAGTAGGTAAACCCGAGGCTGAAACACGGCAGCAGCGCGGAGAAGTGCGCATCGGCCGCCGTCACCGTCCCAGACGTGGTGCCCTTGGAATTCATGTATGCACTGACCTCCGAGCCCGGCACCGTGGCGCTGAGGTGCGCAATCCCGCCCTTCACATAGAAGGCGAATCCCTCCTGGGAGCCGAACTCCAAGCCAATCTGGGCGCTCCAGAAGTCGTACGCGGTGTCCTGTAGCAGGGCCCGCTCGGCGTCGTTGGATGGCGTTACGAACTTGGTGAAGTCGCCGTTGAAGTAATGGCCCAAGTCAAAGTTGAGAGACGGAGTCACCACCCAGCGGACGGGTATCGCCGTCAGCCCGCCTCGAATTCCAACGCCCATGATGTTGTAGGCAAGGCCCGCGTTCACCCGTAGCCACCAATAGGGCCGAAAGAGTGCGGTGAGCCCACCGCCATCGGGACCACCAAGGTCAAGTTGGACCCCGAATTTTCTGCCCTTGTGGAGAGAGTACCAAGGTTCCTGTTCGATCGTGGGAACCTGTGCGGGCTCGATGCCTGCAGCGGCGGCGGGAGCTGGCGGCGGCGCTGTCTCCACCGGCGGCGCCGTTTTGGACGGTGTGGCGGCGTCGGTCGGAGAGGACACAAGAGGAGACTGGGCCACCGCTTCAGTTGCCAGCAGCGGTACCAACAGACATAGCAGGCGCAATTTAAACCCCGGGCGGTGAGCGAAGGAGTCGCCGCGTCGAATGAAAGCAGAGAGCACTGAAAAAGTCACGGCTTCCCAAATTTCCGCACGACGTGAAGGAGTCGGCCACAGCGCATTTCCGCCGCCCGCGTTCGGTATGAAGCAATTGACGCTCCGGCAAAGACATCCAAATACAAACATTCAGTTAGAACACAGACTACTTTGACTCTGCCGATGGCGATCGCTTCCTAACCTCTCAGAGGTGGGCCGAAGGCCCATCACTCCTCTTGGTCTGTTTTGACGTGTGGCACGGTCCCACCTGCAGACGAGATAGCATTCCCATCCGTGCCAACCGTCCTTTTGATGCTGTTCCTGTTGCAATCCGACGAGGAGCTGCTCAAGGACCTCCAGGCGTTCACGCAGGTCGCTTCGGCGGATGAGCGAACGCTGCGAGCGGCGGTAGACCAGACGCTTCCGCGCGTCGCCAAGGTGATGCATTCGAGCGTGCCGCGAAGATTTTCGACGAAGATCGTCTCTCGAGGCGAAGCAGCTCGCAGGCTCAAGGCGATGCTCGAGCGGGAGTATCCAGGCGATCGCTTGGCTCGCCTCGGCGCCGCGCTCAAAGCCGTCCATCTCGTCGAGCCTGGAGTGGATCTGGAAAAGGAGGCGCTTGCGCTCTACGCGGCAAATGTGGGCGGCTTTTATGACCCGCACGACCGGACGCTGTACTTGCTCGCGGATCAACCCGCGGTGGTGCAGCAATTGGTGATCGCGCACGAGCTGGCGCATGCGGTCCAGGATGAGCAGCTGGGGCTCGAGCGCGCTACTCGCGAGGCGATGCGCTCGGAGGACGCGCAGCTGGCGCTGATGGCGGCAATCGAGGGAAATGCTCAGGCGGTCGCCGCGGCGGTGATCAGCGCGGATTCGGCAGATGAGGACGGAATGATGGCGGCACTGGTCGCCGAGAGCACCGCCGTGTCCGCCTCGCTGGCGGCCGACTCCAGCGGGGCCAGCCCGTGGTTGGCTCTCCAGCTCAGTTTCCCCTATGCCGCCGGCGGGGAATTGGTGCACTCGCTGGCGACGAAGGATGATCCGGCCGCCTGCCGCCTTCTGTCGCGCCTGCCCAGCAGCACCGCACAAGTCCTCGATCCGGCGGCGTACCGGCGGAACGAGACTCCCCTGCGAGGGTCCATCGGGTTGTCAGCGCTGCTCGGCGGCGCGGAGAGGATCTACGAAACGACGCTCGGGCGCGCGAACATCGACTTGCTGGCCCGCATTCACGGCGCCGACTCCGTCAGCGACGGCTGGCGAGGCGATGTTCTAGAAGTTGTGCGGCGAGGCGCGACGCAGAGCGCCGCCTGGGCGGTGGCGTTCAAGGAAGCTCGCCAAGCAGAGGCGTTCGCCGCCTTCTATGCCAAGCTGGTCGGCGGTAAGCGGCGATCGGACGCGCTCGCGATCGAGGAGAAGGACGGACTCGTTTCGGCGGTGATTCTTCGCGGCAACACCACCGTTGTCTTCGACCGCGTTCCCCTCGAACGTTGGAACGCGACTGCCGACGCCGCTGGCCGAGCACTGCGCTAAAGCGAAAGCTTCAAGCGATTTCTTCTAAACCCTGCGCCCAGATCATCTCCGTGCAGGCCGAGGCCTGCCGCAAGAGCTTTGCTTCGCCCCCTATGCGAAGACTGATTCGGACAGGCGCGCCAGCATGGGAACGCCTCGGATCTCGGTCTCAAACAGCGGCACGATCGATCGCACGGTGCCATTGAACTTCTGCCAGATCGTCTCCATGTGCTCCTGTTGCATCGCAATGCGGTTTTTCACAAATTCGGCCGGATTGGCGCCCGCCTGAGCCTGGTCAATCAGCATGTTCACCAGGACCCCGCCCACCGGGATGCCGAAATCATGGAACCACTGAATGAAGCGGGTGACGACGGCGATGGGGAGCGCCTCGGGCAGGGTGACGAAAAAGAACGAGGTCAAGTTCGGGTCGGTGAGGAGCACCCGCGCGTGCTCCATTCGATCGCGAAATGAAAGCAGGTAGGTCATCAGCGGATCGTCCTCCTTCTTTTTCGTGAAGGAGAGCATCTCGCGCAGAGTCCTTGCTTCCTCGCGGCTCTTCAGCATCTTGTTGACCCACAGCGAGTAGACCTTGGACATCCCCAACAGTCGGCGCGCGTTGGCGGTAGGGGCAGTGTCGAACACGTAGACGTCGTACTCGTTCTTGAACATGAGATCGATCATGTTCTCGAACATCGCCGATTCTTCGAACGCCGGGTTCATCGTGGCCGATTCAACGAAGTCTTCCGCCTTGGTGGAGATGTCGGCGAACTTGAGGAACCATTTGATCTTGTCCCGGATCTCCACTTTGCTGCGCTCGATCGTATCTTTGGTGTCGATCTCGTAGGCCCACAGGTTCGAGACGTCCGCCACCGGGGTGTGCTTGCCGAGAACGTCCTGCGCGAGCAGGCTCGAGAGGCTGTGGACCGGATTGGTCGAAGCGAGCATGGTGCGGCGACCCTGTCGCGCGAACCAGAGCGCGGTGGCTCCGGCAAAGACGGTCTTGCCGACGCCGCCCTTGCCGCCGAAAAAGACGTACTTCATCCCGGAATGCTCTCCCACGTACTGCCGCATCGGTTTTACGATCTCTCCCATGGCCGTCCGGGCTCCTTCGCTGCTCGGTGATTCAGGATTCGTACATGATGCTGGCCAGCTTTTCGATCATCGGCAGGCCGGTCACGTCTCGCTCCAGCTCAGGCACCGACGCCAACACCCGGTCACCGAAGCTCTGCCGGATTGCGCCCAGATATTTTTCCTGCATCTGGATCCGGTTGCGCAGGTACTCGGGGATCTGCTGCTCGAGCAGCCGGCGAGGAATGACCCTGTTCACCACGTAGCCGCCGATCGGAACGTCAAACTGGGCGAAGAGCTTGGCCGCCTTCTCGGTGTCGGTGATGATCATCTGCTCCGGCACGACGACGAAAAAGAACGCCGTCTTCTCCTTGTCGGTCAGGATCGACGATGAGGCGTTGATCCGCCCCTTGATGTAGAGGAGCTCCTTGAGAATCTGATCCTGCTCGGTCTCCTTCTGCCGCTTGAGGCGACTCACCATCTCCTCGTACTCGCGCATCTCCTCTCGGAGCTTGGTGATCTTGTTGATCCACTCGTCGTAGACCTTGGCCATCGACAAGTAATAGAGCGCGTGGCCGAGCGGGACGAGGTCGTAGATATAGTAGTCGTAGTCCCCCTTCACCACCACGTCGACCACCGCGTCGAAGATCGCGCTCTCCTCCATCGCCGGCTCAGCGCTCGCGGCCTGGATGTACTGCTCGATTTCATCGGGGACGGCCGGCATCCCGTACATGTCGAGGATCTTTTTCCGGATCTCGTCCTGGTACGCCTTGATGTGGCTGTCGGCATCGATTTCCTGGGCCCAGAGGTTGTCCATGATCTTCACCGGGCCCTTCCCGAAAATGTCTCGCTCGAAGATGTCGGTGAGAGAGGCCTGCGGGTCGACGGAAAAGACGAGCACCTTCTTGCCCTGCTTGGCCAACCAGTAGGCAGTGGCGGCTGAAAACGTCGTCTTGCCGAGCCCGCCCTTGCCGCCGAACATGATGTAGCGGCGGTCCGGATTCTTCTCAAAAACCTCTTTCATGCCCATGCTTAAATCTCCGCTCCGCGCTGACTTTCTCTGCGCAGCTAGAACATCGCGTCCGCCGCGTCCTTCTCTCGCAGCATGCGACGCTTCCAAGTGGCGATCTGCGGCACCACGTGAGGAAGCAGCCGGAGGCTGTAATATGGAGGGAGGATCGGGACGCCCAGCAGGTCACCCATCGTAATCAGAATGAACAGGTGCTCCATCGAGGCGCGCGTCCGAAGCGCGGCGCGGCTCATGTCGTGAGCCGCCATTCCGTAGATGGTCTCCCGGATGCCGCGCCAAAAACTCTTTTTCTCGCCCGCCTTCTTCTCATCCTCCGCCATCGCTGTCTCCTTTCGTTGAATGAAACAAACTTTGCGCGCGATCAGACTCCGTGCAAGTGATGCTCGTGATCATCACCCAGCGAGCGCTCGCGCAGCACCCTCCGCTTCCAGCTGGGCAAAAGCCCCGCCGCGTGCGGCAAAAGGCGCAGCGCATAATACGGCGGCATGATCGGCACCCCAACCATGTCGCCGAACGTGACCAGCATGAACATCGTCTCCATCGCGGAGCGCAGCTCGAGCGCCTGCTGGGCGGTCTCGTAGCCGAACATGCCGTAGAGAAACTCGCGCAGCTTGCTCGTGAATCCGGCTCCAAACTTCATCGCGCGATCTCCCTTTGCTGGCCAGCCGCCTTTCGCCGCGAGAGAATCCTACGCGCCGCCGCGACGGCAACGGAGGCTCCACGTGACGCCCATTTTGACGGTGATCGTGCTCGCTGTCGTCACCTGGTTTGCCGGCGGGATGATCTGGAACATCCGCAAGGGGAGCGCGGCGATGCGCTGGATGCAGGGCGGCCTTCCGCTTTTGGGCGAGCGCACCACGGTTCGGTGGCTCGGCACCAGCTCGGTCGAGCTTGCCATCCAGCAAGCGAAGCCACCCTTCGCCCAGGTGGTGTTGGTCGTGTTCCTCGAGCCGCGCGACGTCCCGTGGCTTTGGGCGGTTTCGCATAGCCGAGGCCGCCGCGATACGCTGATTGTCCGCGCGAGTCTGCGCCAAACACCCGAGCGCGAGCTCGAGGTGCTCGATCGCCGCAGCTGGTCGGGGCGCGAGGCGCTTCGGGGCGTCCAGGGCGATGGCTGGTCGGAGCTGAAAGGCGCGGGACCGGGCGGGGTTTCCCTCCTCGTAAAGCGGAAGGGTGGCGGAGCTCAGGGCGATTCGCTCCTCGAGCTCGCTCGAGGCGCTGGGATGAGAGTTCGACGGCTCTCGGTCGGGTGCAATGAGCCCCACCTTGAGCTCCACGTGGACCTGCCGCCACGCAGCGCCGACGCAGCAGGATTCTTCAGCGCACTCCGCGGGATTGGCGAGGGCGCAGGGCGATGAGCGGTGGCCGCTCGGCTCGAAGATCACGCGCGGCGGCCCATCACACCGCCGCTGGACGAGGCACGGCCGCGCTAGGCTTTGCCCCATACCGCTGAAATGCCTTGTACCCGTCCCATCCGATGAGCACCGCGGCGACGATCAGCAGCACGGCGACCACCAGCATTGCCCAGGCGCCCGCCACCGGAAGCCCGCTCACCTTCGGGTTCGTCGCAATGGTGACGTAGAGGTTGCGCATGGTCACCAGCGTCGCAAAAATCGTGGTGCCGTACATGAAGACCATCGGCCAGAGCGCGTAGCTCGGGTTGCGCTGCTCCGCTCGCAGCCACACGGTCACGACCAGCAGGCTCAAGGCGGCCATCAGTTGATTCGACGAGCCGAACAGCTGCCACAGGTAGACCCAGGTGCCAGTGAGGACGAGCGCCGCGGTCAAAAGCATCGAGATGATGCTCGCCACGTTCTGGTTTTGCACCGCCGGCACTGCCTCGCCGATCCACTCTTTGAGGGTGACCCGCATCACGCGGAAGACCAGTTGAGTCACCGTGAGCACGATCACCACGAATGCACCGAACCCCAGAGCGGTCCCGAAGACCTCAGGGATCAAGCCGAAGGTACCTGCGTAGACGAGCTTTCCCACGCCTGCAGCGAAGCGGCCGCCTCCACCGCCTGCGCCAGCGATCGACACCGCGATGAGCGACAAGAGGGCGAGTGTATTCTCGCCAAACATCGCGCCGCCGCCCACTGGTAGCCCGTCGGTCTCGTACTCCAGCTGGCGCGCAGTTCCCACCGAGCCGAACAGCGCGTGCCAGCCCGAAATGGCGCCGCACGCGATGGTGACGAATAGCATGGGCCAAAGCGGCTGCCATGCCTTTCCGGCCTCCGCCGCGAATCCCAAGCTCTTCACCGCGGGCAGAGCGAACGCGCCGATCGCAGCGCCGGTCGTATCCTTCGCCCCGCTAAGCGGTGCCACCAGCGCGCCAACCGCGCTGAGCAGGATGGTGATGAGCATCACCCAGAACCCGATGTAGTTTACCGGCTGGGCGAAACGCCAAATGGGGAGATTCGCTCCGAGGTACGAAAAGACGAAAAGGAAGACCATCCACAGGAGGTAGCTGGGAAGGGTCTTAACAAGCCCAGAGCTGGCGTCGTACGAAGGGGTGCTTGGGCGCTTGCCGTCCTTGCCCGGAAGTGGAATGCGCGGATCGGCGAACGTTGGGTCCGCGACGCTCATCAGCGGCTGATTGCCGGAGAGGCTGTCGACCGCGCCATTCAACGCCACCACTGCTCCACCGACCGGGCCTTGGACAAGTGCGCCCTTGTCGTCTTTGTGCTGGCCCATCGGGCCGAGCACCATTGCCGCCAGCGTCGCCAGCACCACGATCACGGTTACCGTAATGATGTCCATCTTCCAGCGATACATCATCTGTCCGGCGAGCAAGCCCATCAGCGCGAGCACGAAGATGGCGAAGGGCACGTCGGGGCGCGCGGCCAGGGTGGCGGAAAGAATTCCAATGAATGCCCCGGCAACCAACAGAAGGTAGAAGAAAATGAAGATGAAGAGAATGGTTCGCGTCCGCGGCGAGATGAGCTTGTGGGAAATGGCGCTCAGGCTGTTCCCGTCGTTGCGAACGGAGACCATAATTGCCGAGTAGTCGCTCGCCCATCCGATAAAGCTCACGCCGACGGCGAGCCAGAGCAGCGAAGGCAACCAGCCCCAGATGTTCGCCGCGGTGATCACCCCCACGATCGGACCTGCGGCGGCGATCGACTTGAAGTGGTACCCGTAAAGAACGTTCTTGCTGGTGGGCATAAAGTCGACGCCGTCCATGTACATCTTGGCAGGGGTCGACCGCTTCGGGTCAGAGCGGATGACATCTCGGTCGATCCGCCTCGCGTAAAAGTTGTACGCCAGATAAATGACGACTGCACCGATGACGACGATCCAAAGGGTATTCACCGGATGGCTCCTTTCGTCGGCCTCCGCAGGATCCGCCCCGTGCCGGCCGCGTTCGCACCGAACCTAGGGAGCCTTTAAGCCTCCTCGCGTCGAACGTCAATGCAACAATGTTTGTCGTGCACCAATGGCGCCTCCGCAGGCCTATGCTGAGACGCCCGACCCGGGAGTTTACGCAGCTTTCTGGGTTTCAATCGCGTCGAGCCATATTTGTCGGACCTCGGACACGAACCGGCCGGCCTGGCTGGCAGTGGAGCAGTAGGATGGGAGGAAGCAGCGGCGAATCCCTCCGTGAGCGATTGGACGGCGCTCGCGACGCACCCCGAGTGGATGGCTCACCCCCGAAGGTAGGATGACCTCGGAGATGGTATTTTTGAGGCCCGGCGGGCGACTGCACTAGAATTTCAGCATTGCATTGAGCGGCCTGGGCCCCTTTATCGTCGAGTTTGTCAAGGCGCTCCTGCGGACCAATTACTACTCCGCCGACCATCAGGAAGCGCGGCGAACTGTAGCCGGTTTGTTCGAGCGGTGGCGCGAGGCGGTGCAGGATGGCGATCTCCGCTTTTTCGCGCTGTGGCATCAGAATCAGGAGCCGTCGATCGTCGTATCCGCTCCCGGCTTGGACGATGTTCCTTTTTCGAGAGTGATCGGCCGGGCCGCGGCGGAGTTGTTCGCGCCCAAGCTGCTCGAGTTTATGAATCGCGCGGACATTGTGGCGTTCACCCTCGGGCGTTTTCTCGACGAAGCGCAGTTCCTCGCCTTCCTCGAGCTGATGGCTCGGCCCCATGACGCGCATGCTGAATCGGTCAAGCGCCTCGATTCGGAGCTGTTGGCGCGAAACATTCGACACGTGACCGTCCTCTTCCACAAGGACATCGTCGGAGGCGGACGCAAGCTGTCTTGGGCCGCCGCGCTGGCGCTTTCTCGCTTGAGCAAGGACTTGGCGCTTCTTCCTGTCTACAAAGATGTTTCAGCGGCAGACATCTTAGAAATTCGCGCGCAAATCCTCACAGACGTCCTGCGCCCGGCGAGCAATCCGGCGCTGTTCTCGGAGATTCTCTTGAATCTCGACCTGGTCGATGTGCAGGGAAGCCGTCCCCTGACGGTGCCCGAACTGCTGGCGCGCGTGTCGCCTGTGCTTCGGTTCTCTACCGCGCTGCGGGTCGAGCAGGAGCATGAGCGGTTTGCCGCGGCCGAGCAATCCAACGGGAACCTGCGCGATCTCTTGCAGGCTCTTTGCGCCACCCTCAGCGAGGAAAAGCCGGCCGCGACTTTGGTCGATTTCGCGGAGCGCGTGACGGCGCGAGGCACCGTCGAAGCGAGCCGATTCCCCGAGCCGCTCAGGCGCGCGTTGGAGTCGCGCCGAATGGCCGACGCCTGGCTCGCCGACCTCGATCGCAGACTGGCAAGCCTTCGCGACCCGAAGATGCAGCAGGAAGCCGGGCCGGTCCTCTCCGAGCTTCTGCGCCGCGAGCGCTACGGCGAAGCGGCCTCGATCGCGGCGGCGCTTGGAGCGGAAGGCTCGGAGGCGCGCGCGATTGTGGCGGCGGCTCTGGCCGAGCAGACATTCTCCGGGCTGACCAACGTCTATCGCTCCACGCCTTCTGAGAATCCGGCGCGGCGCGCGTCCATTCTTGCGCTGCTGGGCAGCGCCGGGGAAGCGGGAACGCTGGAGCTCGGAAGACTGTTGCAGGTCGAAGCCGTCGGCAATCAACAAGGGCTGCGGGCGGCGATGGCGGCGATGGGCAAGCGGGAGGTCACCGTCGTCTTCATCGCGGCGCTCGGTCGCGAGGACGTTGACCAAGCGGTTGCCGAAGCGCTGCTTCCCTCGGCGTCCCGGGGCGGTGCCGGGTGCTTGGCCGCGCTGCTGGAATTCGCCGCGCATCGCTCGGCGGCGGTGCGGCGCCACGCGGTCGAGGCGTTGGCCAACTTCGGCAAGACCGTGGCAGAGGAGCGACTGGTCGGCGCGATGGCCGATCCGGATTCGGAGGTTTGCTCGAAAGCGATCGAGGGTTTGGCGCGCGTGGGATCGAGGCGCATGGATGTCCTCGACAAGTATCAGACCACCCTTCTCGATCGCAGCGCTGCGCCGAAGATGCGGGCGGCATGCGCGGCGGCACTGACGAAGGTCGCCGGCGCGCCGCTGCCCGGTGGGAAGCGGGCGGAAGGCGTGTTGATCGAGTGCCTCTCACAGCTTCCGACAGGGCTAAAGGCCCGCCTGCGGGGTCTGAGCGAAGCGGAGCAAGCCCTGTACGTGGCCGCCTGTGCTGCGCTCGGCAGCATCGGGACAAAAGCCTGCATCAACGCGCTCGAATCGGTGTCGGCGAGCAGAGATTCGGCGGTGAAGGAAAGCGCCCGCGCCGCGCTGGTCCTGGTGAAAGCGCGCCGCTGACGGCGATGCAGGCCTGTTCACTTCGCAACGCCGGCGACCGCCGGGTGTCCAGGCAATAGAGACTCGGTCCTGAGAGACTCGGTCTGGCGCAGCCTCGGCGCGACGAGGGAGGGTTTATGGCGCGAATGGGCATTTGCTTCCTCGCAACGTATGGCTTCACTGGATTTCTCAGCAGCCAGACGCTCAGCCAAACCAAGCTCATCCGGTTGGAGGTGGTTCGAACCGCGCAGATGAGCGGGTTGCTTGACGACTTACTGCCGCACTTCGAGGAGATTTCCGGTTACCGCGTCCAGGCGCATTCGAGCACCGCCGATTTATACGAGCGGGCTCGCCGCGGAGAAGCCGACCTGGTCATCTCACACTACGGCTTTGATGAGGTTGAGCGTTTCGTGCAGCAGGGTTTTGGATTGTGGCCGCGAATGCTGTTTGCGAATCAGTCTGTCATTTTGGGGCCGCCCAGCGACCCAGCGCAGATCCGCGGCTTGTCCGACGCCGTCGAGGCATTTCGCCGCATTGCCAAAGCGCGCGCGCCATTCATTGCCAACGATCTAGCGGTCTTGACCTACCTCGTCGACATCCTCTGGGAGGGCGCCGGACGTCCCGACCTCGACGGGTGGTTCTTCGATCTTGGCCTCTCGGATCAGGACGCCGTGGTGGCGGCATCTCAGAACGGCGCTTATACGATTTGGGGTGTGGATCCCTTCGTGCGGTTTGTCGCCACTCATCCCATCGAGGAAGAGATGCTGTGCATCGGCGATTCAATGTTACAGCGAATGATGGTCTCGGTAGTCGTCAACCCCGATCGAGTGAAGGGAGTCAACGTGGAGGGTGCTCGCGCCCTCGAGCAGTATCTGTTGGCGCCGGCGACACAGGCTCGAATTCGGGCGTTTAGGTATTCCGGTTACGATGCTGCTTTCTGGTGGCCGGCCGGTGTGCAGAACTGATCGGGCTGGTGGAGCCGAGAGGAGAATTGTCTCG
>DATFTC010000138.1:0-9982 GCA_035262305.1 Myxococcaceae bacterium
TTCGATGTTGCCCTTGCTTGGAGCCCTCGCTACATCATCGACCCAGCGGTTTCCTGGCTTAGAGATCGAGTTCAGGCACTGCAATTCGATTGATCTCCGGCGCTAGCCCTGCCGGACGGTGCTGTTATCCGACGGCTACAGCCAGCGGCGCACGCGGGCCTTGTAGTCGCGATAGGCATCGCCGAACCGCCGTTCCAGGTACGCCTCCTCGCGCGCCACGACGCCGTAGCGGATCGCTACTGCGAGCGCTAGCGCGAGAATCAGGATCCACGGGCTGCGGACGGCTAAGCCGATGGCTCCGTAGACGAGAAACATGCCGATATAGATGGGATTGCGACTCCAACCGTGAATTCCGGTCGTCACCAGCGTTCGGGTGGGCTTGGTCCCTTGAACAGGCGTCGCCGCACTGGAGAAGTTGCGAATGCCTGCGGCAAAGACCGCGATACCAGTAAGGGTCAGGGAGCCGGCGATTATGGCGCTGATCCAATGGATCGACCCGATTCTCGCAACCGGGAACGGCAAGGGCAGCAGGTGATCCAAGACGAAGCCGAGCAGAAGAGCGGCGAGAAAGAGGATGGGTGGTCTCGCGATGACGCCGGGGGTTCGAGTGTCGGTTACTTGTCGCCCAGCCGAGTTTGTTTCCATGTCCGCTCCACGGATGCTGGCGGCAACGAAAGCCGAGAGTCGTCCGAGAAACGACAACCAGGGTGTCATCTTAGAAGTTGACAATAAAGGTGTCAACTGGGGAGATTGCTGCAGATAGGGCAGACAAAGGAAACGGAGGCGATGGGATCGGCAGGACACACGACCGAGGTGGGCCGAAGGACGGGGGCAAGCCCGATCGTTGACAGCAAAGCCGAGGCGATCGCCGAACTGATGCTCGAAGTGGCCCAGTGCTTCTTTAGGATAAGAGCTCTTGGCCAGAAGGCAGGGCTCATCACTGGTTGGGGCGGCGGTGCGTTCGGCTTCATGAGAAGCCTCTCCATGCTTGGTCCGCTGACCGTGCCGCAGATCGCCCAGATGCGACCCACCAGCCGTCAGCGCATGCAGCGGCTGGCGGATGAGCTTGCGGCCGAGGGCCTCGTCAAACTCATCGACAATCCAAAGCACCGGCGCTCGAAGCTTGTCCAGCTGACACCCAAAGGCGATGCGCACTACCGCGAACTCGACGCCAAGCTCCTGGTGATCGCCTCGACCATCGGCGTCGCTCTCAGCGAAACGGATATCCGTAAGACCGCCGAGATCGTGCGGCATTTGAGCGATGATGTGAAGACGCGCTCGGAGCGTCTGTCGTAGTGTTCGACACGATCTCTGCGTCAGGGAAAGAACGGGAGCTCGCTTCAGGCTAAGACGACCAGCGTCACTCGCGCACGCCGTCCCAATGTCAAATCGCCATAGACCGCCCTCCGCAACGCGCCGCGGGTTCCTACCTTGGAGGCTTTCGGTCGCCGGCCCGGCCGGGAAGACAGAACTGTCATGGGCCGGCGACCGAAACCCTTCGCATCAGAACGCATTCCGAACGCCGGCACGCCGCGGCTCAATTGCGGCGATTTCTGCCGTTCGCGCAGCTGCGATCGGAGCCTGCGGTGTAACCTATTAGCTGTCGTTCGCCAATGCTGGCATGAGCCGAGACGAACTGTTCATTCGAGCCGATGCCCGCGAGCTGAGTACCCGTCTGCTGGAGAGATTAGAAAGCGCCCTTGGCAGAAGGCGCGGCCCTTTCCCGGCTTACGTTTTTTTGCCTCAATATCCCTTTGAACACTCGTATGAACTTCATTGGGTTCGCATGAAAGGCACTGAGATGCACCATTCCCGTCTATGCGCGGTACTGATCGACTGCAAGACCCCCGATTTGGACGAGGCTGCCCACTTCTGGGGCAAGGCCTTGGGTCGGCCCGTGGACCCCAACCATCCGAGCAGCCGCGGCAATTACCGGATGTTGGAGACCCCGCCAGGAGAGCTAATCGTGGAGATCCAGCGCGTTGACCACGAGAGCCGCGTCCATATAGACATCGAGACCGACGACATTCCTGCCGAAGTGGCGCGCCTTGAAAACCTGGGCGCCAAGGTGGTAGAGCGCCTGGAGCGCTGGGTGGTGATGCAGGCGCCATCCGGTCAACGCTTCTGCATCGTCCGGGTGCAGCGTCCCGATTTCCCGAAGAACGCCAACCGCTGGGACTGCTAGCTCCTTCCCAAAGGGATCTCATTGCTCGAAGTTCGCTGGTCACAGCCAGACGCCTACCTCGCGGGACGGCGCTTCGAGCTGGCTAACTTCGCGCCCCGCGCCGCTTGGCTCCGGCGCGAGCCCAGATCGCCTGCGCGCCGCGCTCGATGTTTGGGCTGCCGCGTCAGCTGAAATATACTCGGCGCTCCGCATCGCGCGCACAACAGCCAGCGGAGACAGGGATGGCATCGGATCTTATCGGCAAGCAAGCACGTACAGCCGGTCTGTATGTGCGCGCGTTCTGCATGCTCGCGCGTTGCCACGATGCCGCGGCTGTGCAACTGGTCGTACGGCCACAGATCGCGATAGCTGGGCCTCTCGGGATCAATCCCAGCGGCCCGGAGTGCATCGTCGATCCGCGCGGGAGCCAGAAGGTCGAGTGCCCGCTCTGCAATGAACGCGGCACCATCTACGCATACAAGGGACGATAAAGGCGACCCTTCTGCACACGAAGGATCGTATCTCGTTCATGCGGACGCCCTCTCCCATGCACCTTCGTAGATTGAGCACGATTCCTTGCGGCGCCTTGCTCGCAGTGCACTGGGCTTAACTCGGTCCCGAGCGGTTTGATATTGATTCCGTGCTGGAGGGCACCGTATTCGAACCTTTCGGTCCCGCTCCTGCGAAAGGCTCTTCTTTCGGTCCCGCTCCTGCGAAAGGCTCTTCTGGGCGTTGCCAATCGGAGACGGCAGGATGACTGGCGGAGCCACCTACACGTTGAGGCCCGAGACGGCAATGGCCTAGGTTGGCTCCCCATAGCCTTTCCCTTCACGGAGGGACCGCGAGTTCGAATCCGTCAGCCGGGAGTCTAGTTCGAACCTGAATTTCGGAAGCGATGTCAATATGTTTGGCCGCCACGCATCGTCATCGGGATGAGAACACTTTGGCGCGATGGCGTTCCGGTTGTTAGCATGCGACATGGCTGTGTCCGCCAACGCTGAAACTGACGTGCTCATAATCGGGGCCGGACCGACTGGCCTCGTTCTGGGCCTTTGGCTCACGCGCTTGGGCGTGCGAGTCAGGATCATCGACAAGACAGCAGAGCCGGGGACGACATCGCGGGCGCTCGCGGTACAGGCGCGCACGCTCGAACTGTACGATCAGCTCGGGCTTGCTGACGCCGTGGTCAAGCGCAGCCGGGCGGCGCTCGCCGCTAATCTTTGGGTCACGGGCAAGCGGCGCGCGCATCTGGCATTCGGGGATATGGGCGCCGGCATCAGCCCTTATCCCTATCCGGTCATCTTTCCGCAGGATGAACATGAGCGCCTTTTGCTCGAGAGTCTGGCGAAATCTGGTGTGCAGGTCGAACGCTCGACCGAGTTGCTGGATTTTGAGATGGCGGACCGGGTCGTGGCACGGATCAAGGGACCGGCTGGAACCGTAGACACATGCCGGGCCGCTTACGTTGCCGGGTGCGATGGCGCCCATTCGCGGGTGCGCGAGGCCCTCAATATCGGCTTTGCCGGCGGCACGTACGAGCACATTTTCTACGTCGCCGATGTCGAGGCGACAGGCTCGCTCATGAACGGGGAGATCCATGTCGGGCTAGACAGGAGCGATTTTCTGGCTCTCTTTCCACTCAAAGACGAAGGACGCGCGCGGCTGGTCGGCACCGTGAGCGATCAGGCCCTGATACAGCGCCAGACGCTGACATGGGATGACGTCAACACCCTTGCCATGGGGTGGATGCCGGTCAAGGTCGCGCGCGTGAACTGGTTTTCCACCTATCACGTTCACCACCGCGTCGCGGACCGTTTCCGGAAGGGGCGTGCATTCTTGCTGGGGGATGCCGCCCATATTCACAGCCCCGTCGGCGGACAGGGTATGAACACAGGCATTGGCGATGCCGTGAACCTCGCGTGGAAACTAGCCTGGGCTCTTCAGCGCCGGGCCGATGAATCGATCCTTGAGAGCTATGAGCCCGAGCGCATTGCTTTTGCCCGCAGACTGGTCAAGACGACCGATCAGGCTTTCACCGCTGTTACCAGCAGCGGACCGATCGCAAGGTTTGTGCGGCTCGACATCGTTCCGGCCGTGCTGCCTCTGCTTTTTTCATTCGGGCCGATGCGCCGCCTTTTGTATCGCACCGTCTCCCAAACCGACGTCAATTACCGCACGAGCCCCTTGAGCGCCGGACAGGTTGGCTCCGTCCATGGCGGTGGCCGCCTGCCATGGGTGAAGTTAAACGAAACAGACAACTTCGCACCACTCACCGCCCTCGACTGGCAGGTCCATGTCTATGGTGAGGCCACGAACGACCTGCGAAAAATCTGCGCCAACCGTGTTCTGAGGCTGCATGTCTTTCCTTGGGGCGATGACATGTCTCGCGCCGGTTTATCTCGGAATGCCGTGGTCCTTCTAAGGCCGGAAGGCTATATCGCGGTCGCCACGTTTCCATCTCAAGCGGGACGCATAGCTGATTATCTTGACGCGCATCATATCGCTTCACGCTCAGCCCCTGCCGCCGGGGTTTAACTGATCCGCGACTTAAGGGGGTGAGTGAGGATATTGACGAGCCTCCCGAAGGGATCGCGCACGTAGAATCGCCGAACGCCCCAGGGCTCTTCGGCCGGCCAATACTCGATCGGAAACCCGGCCGCCTGCATGCCCACCAGCGCAGCATCCAGATCGTCGACTTCTATCGACAGATCGGGTGGGCGTATCGGATCCGCCCTCGAACATGAAACTGATCTGGACGTTCATCTTCTGCCCTGAGCCGTAAGTGGCGATCGAGCCAAGGTCGATCAATAAGTCCAGCCCGAGCACATCCTGGTAGAAGCGCTTGGCTGCCGCAGGAGTCAGCACTTCCACATTGGCGACGATTCGTTTGACCTTCATGTTCAACGGCTCCCGGTGGCCACCAGCGTGTCGCCATTTTGGGCGCATCGGTGCGTCGTCCGATGCGCCACTTCGTGGCATATGGCAGAACGAACATGTTTTGAAGTGCCCTCTCTACCCGGACTCCCGGTCTTTCAATGGCTTAGCCTGGACATACCCGGACTCGACAAAGATCGCGGCGCCGGGGAGCGGCGGAAAGCCTGGGTTTTTGCGAGAGTCCGGGTTAGGAGGACCAACCGAGGCCAAACTGGGCACTGGGAAATCATCGTCCCGGTGGGTTCCAGGTCGCGTTCCCGAGATACAGGACCGGGTTCACACGGTCGGTTTTCAAACCGTCGGCAGCGTCCCACCGAGCTGGTCCGGAACTCAGTACTCGTTCTTAAACGCGAAGTAGGAACCTCGAATGGTACCGGCCAGCTTCGACTTCTGGCTCGCGAACTTGAACCGCGAGGCGAGCTCCGCGGGGACTGCCATCCCTTCGGAAAGCTTGAACCCGACCGCCCGCCTGTTGGGATCGTCGACGGTATACATCACATTGATCGACAGACCGCTGTCATAGAAGACGTAAGCGATTCGTGTGTTCTCGACTTGGAATGCCGTAGCCTCGAGGGGGCGAGACGAGATGACGATGTCACGTTCTTCCTTGAGGATCCGGTGCACCCAGGCGATGGTCCTCTTGGCGTTGCTCGCAGGCTCCACCGTGAAGACGTGGTCGTACTTGTTCTTGAAGTAGCGAGCCTCGTGCGCTCGCAGACCAGCCAGCGCGGCCGCGACCGGCGACGACTCCAGACCGACGGTCGAAACAGTATTGAAATCCACGGTATAGGCCATGACGCATAGCATATCATAAACCCTGTTCTCAGGGCAGCGGCGTGCTTTAATGAGCACCCTTGTTCCCGGGCGCTCGAGCAACGCCGCCTCGAACGAGGACATCGCTGCGGGCCCAGTATGCCCGTACGGCGCAAAGCGGGTGGCGTCGCGATCACACTGAGGGGCTGATCGGTGAGGTCACCGGGCACGGAGTCGACGACCTGCGAGATCGTGGGGATCTCAAAACGATCCAGGAGCGTCTCGGATACGTCGATGCGGCCATGACCCTGAACGTGTATGGCCACCTTATAAAAGAACGGTAGGCCACCGCGCGGGACGAAGACAGCGGTATATTGGGCCGCTTGCTCAGCGGTGCGCAAAGCGCCTGCGTCCAATAATTCCATTGAAAAAAGCTGAATTAATCTGAAAAAGTCGTTTTCAGGTTCGTAGAGGAATGAACGTTTTCTCACCCATCCCGTTCGATGAGTTGCCGATGCAACGCACGATTTGGTCGGAGGTCCTGCGGATATGATGCGCCGCTCGCTACTGATAAGCTTGTTCGTTTTGATTGCCAACACAGCGTCGGGGACATCAACAGTAAACCCAGCGGACGCCGTCGCCGTTATGAACCGGTTGTGGAATCAGGCAGTCGAGTTGATGAACAACAAAACCGATCCCGCCATAAGGCAAGCTCGCTTCAGACAGCTGTTCCAACAGGATTTCGACGGCCCTGGTATCGCCCGACTTGTTCTCGGCGCATATTGGCGAAGCGCAAGCGACGTCGAGCGGCAAGAGTTTGTAAAGCTTTTCGAAGACTATGTTGCGATCGTTTACACCGCTCGGCTCGCAAATTTTGGCGGCGAAACTTTCAAAATTCGCGGCAGCCGAGGCGACGGCGACGGGGCCATCGTCTCTACCGACGTCACTAGCCCTGGCACCGCGTCGCCGCTCAGGATTGACTGGCGGCTGGTTAACGACAATAGCCGTTACAAGGTCAATGATGTGATTGTCGAGGGTGTCAGCATGACCGTTACCCAGCGCTCCGAATTCGGCTCCATCATACAGCGCAATGGCGGTCAAGTACGCGGTCTGATCGCGCTGATGCGAGAAAAAACCGCAAGCGCGGTACTGCATTAAACCCAGTTCGGACGGGCCCTGCACGCCCTCAATATCGACAGTCTGTGCGCCAACACGTCGCAGGATCCCCGGCAGCAGTTCATTGCCGGCGGCAATCGTGTTGCTTCCGCGAAGCTGCAATTCCTTGATCAGCGATCTCACCGACGTCTTCGCCTGGCGCGAGGAGCGGACGGTCTCCTACACCTTGACCCTGCAATACGCTGAGGTCGTCTTCCTGCTCGAGCGGACGCATGTGTCGTTTGGCTCGGTGACCCAGCAGTTCAATACGACCCGCTCGATGGGCCGGCTGATTCTCAATGTGCTGCTGTCCTTTGCTCAGTTTGAGCTCGAGGTGACCCGCGAGCGGATCCGCGACAATATCGCCGCCTCGAACAGAAGGGGATGTGGATGGGCGGTATTGTGCCGCCCGGCTATGACGCGAGCGAGTGCGCGCTCCTCATCAACCTGGCCGAGGCCGAAACGGGGTTCGGCAGACCTTGGCGCTCTATCGCGAGCTCGGTTGCGTGCGCCGGGTCAAGCATCGAGCCTTTGTGCGGCCTTTCCGGTCTCGACATCGTTGCTGCTGCCGCGCGGTTCGTTGCAGACTCACCGCTGATCATGATAGGCGAGCCATGCCTGATGCAGATCGACCCGATGAGCGAACCGGGCCACCTTTCCCGCAGCGTTGAACCGGAGCACCAAGACACAGTCCTCGTAGATTACCCGCCCACCCGTGGATTTGATAGAGTAATCCGAGTCGAGAATGACCACAGTTAGATCGCCCGCACCCAGATAAGTCTTTGGCTCCCATTTGAAAATATCGACACTGGTGGCCAGAGACTCGAAGAATCCGGCGGCTTCCTCCTTTCCATGGCGCGGCCGATACCACGGCACATCGACAGTGGAGCCGTGCTCCCAATCAACATCATCGGCGATATGGGTCAGAAGATGTTCAATATCTCCACGCCGGAACGATTCCATGATTATTTTCGTTGTATCGATATTGCTCATGTTCGCTACTCCAGTTTGTCGGACTTTCGGGGGAGCGGTGCGAGGGGAACGTTCCAGTCATTCTTCGGTTCCCATGCAGCACTGCGCTTTTGTCGTTGCGGTAGAATGCAGGGAGAAGCACATGGTCGTAGACGAGAGAAATTTGCGAGCAACCCTTTGACCGCGAGTCGGCCGCCACGGGCACAAACAAGACGAGCCCGGCTCGCGGTCGCGAGCCGTAGCAGGCGCCCATTCGCGCGCTGATCGTTGGCGGCGGCATCGGCGGGCTCGCCGCTGCGATCGCGCTGCAGCGGGTCGGCATCGACGTCGCGCTGTTCGAAAAAGCCCCGCATATCACCGAGGTCGGGGCCGGGTTGTCGCTGTGGTCCAATGCGATGGTTGCATTGCGGCGCCTCGGTCTGGAAGCGGCGGCTTTGCGGGCGGGATCGGTCATCGAACGGACGCGAACGTTCCTTTCCACCGGCAAACCATTCGGGAGCATGGATTTCGCGGCGCTGGGCGAGAAGGCGGAAGCCCCTTCCATCTGCCTGCACCGCACCGCGCTTCAGCGCCTTCTCCTCGACGCGGCGCTCACCGATTATCCGCGATCGGTGCAGACCGGCCGGGAATGCACCGGTTTCCAAGCCGATGCCGCCGGCGTTGCCGCTGTCTTCGCCGATGGCTCGAAAGAGCGCGGCGACGTCTTGATCGGCGCCGATGGCGTTCATTCCACCATCCGTAAACAGCTCTTTGGCAACGAGAGGGTGCGGTTCGGCGGATATCTGGCGTGGCGCGGCATCGCCAAAGGGGCGGGCCCCTTGCCCCAACGCGAGTCCATGGTCGTGATCGGGCGCGGCGCGCAGGCGGGATGTTTTCATTGCGGCGAGCGACACCTTTATTGGTTTTTGACGGTCAATGCGGCCCCCGGCTCCCCTGCCGGCCGCCTTGGCAATCGGGGCGAGGCGCTCGAAGTCATCAAAAGCTGGCGGGCGCCGTTTCGATCTTTCGTCGAGGCAACGGAAGAGGACGCCATATTGCGTAATGATGTTTTCGATCGCCCGGCGCGGCGGATCTGGGGCGCGGGGCGGGCAATGCTGCTGGGCGACGCCATCCACGCCACGACACCCAATCTCGGCCAGGGCGCTTGCCAGGCCCTGGAGGACGCGATCGTCCTGGCCGACTCGCTCCGTCAGTCCCCCTCGCCGGAGGCGGGTTTGCGCGACTACGAGGCAAGACGCCGCTCCCGCACCACCTTCGTGATCCGCCAGTCCTGGCGCATGGGAACCAGGCTGCAGCTTTCCAATCCTATAGCAATGCGGCTGCGCGAAATCCTCGGATCGACCTCCTGGGCGCACAGGCAAAGCGAAAGGCTGTTTGAGCGCTTGCTCCGCGTCGATCTGCCCGAGCTTCCGGTGGTGGCAGGCGTTCGTCAGCGACCAGGATGAGCCGCCCGTAACCTTGGCAGTCGCCTTCTTAACACCGATTTTGTTGTTTCTGGGAAGCTTGTACCTCTCCGGCTCTCAAACAAGCCTTGGTCGCGCCAATCGTAAAAGTAGCCCTGCACGGTGGTGAACGGCGGAAAGTCCTTTGGCAGCATCCACCACTGACAACCCGTCCGCGCGATGTACAAGATCGTGTCGAGCACGCTGCGCAACTCGGTCTCTCGCGGTCGGCCCAAACGTTTGACTGCCAGCATATGCGGTTCGATCAACGCCCACTCGGCGTCCGTCAGATCGCTTGCGTAGCGTTGTCCCTCTCGCTCATACTCCTGGCGAGTGATTTCAGTCCACATGTCCACATGTTGTGACTCGATGACTGCGATTCGAACGGGAAGAAGAACGGAGCCGTTTCGCCGATTTGCAAAACAGTCCCGCCGAGTTTTAACGCGGCTTTTTGCGGTAGGCCCTGCCGATCCGCCAATACATGCACCAGCAGCCGCCGACCGCGCCGTTTTCGCCGAAGAGATCCTCAAGGGCCGGCCAAAGATCTGGCGTGAGCGGCCGG
>DATFTC010000139.1:0-19987 GCA_035262305.1 Myxococcaceae bacterium
CATACGCTCCGGCGTGGCAGTTGCTCTCCGGCGTGCACGGAGCCCTTGCTATCCGTGCGCCCCGCAGCGAAATTTCACGCCGTGCGCAAGAGGCGCTGGCGGAAGTGGACCGGGCCATCGCCATCGACGGCGACTTCGCCGAAGCGTTCTCCACGCGCGGATGGATCCGCGGATGGCTCCTCTGGGACTGGCCGGGTGCGAAGGCCGACCTGCAGCGCGCCCTTCAGCTCAACCCGCAAAGCCCCGATGTGCTGAACGCCTACGCGGGCTTCATCGGGAAGGCGGGACGCTTGAGCGAAGCGATCGCGCTGCAACGGAAGGCGGCCGAGCTCGATCCCCTCGACGCGGTCGACTGGACAAACCTGGGCGCATACCTCATTCAAGACGGACAGCTCGGGCCTGCTCGCGAGGCGTTTTTGCGCTCGGAGGAGATCTCGCCGCACAATCAGGAAGCCGCGGCCTCCCTCGCCCTGCTCGACCTCCTCGAGGGCCATCCGGCGAAAGCGCTGGAGGCGGCCGGGAAGCTGCCCGACGGGCCGTTCCGGCTGATGAGCATCGCCATCGCCCAGCATGACCTTGGCCACGCGGGCGAGTCCGCGGCGGCGCTCGACGCGCTGGTCGCGAAAGTCTCGAGCGACGAGCCCGACGTCGCCTACCTTGTGGCCGCCGTCCACGCCTGGCGCGGCGAGCGTGACCAGGCGTTCGAGTGGCTCGAGACCGCCTATAAGCGGCGCGAGCTGAGGCTCCGCCTGCTGCGCGTCGAGCCCCATTTCCGCAGCCTGCGCGGCGACCCGCGCCTCCTCGCGCTCTTGAAGAAGATGAACCTGCCGCTCGACTGAGCCTCTCACGCGCGGCTGGAACGGATCCAGCACTCCGGCGCCGGTACGGGCGAGGTCGCGCTCGTTTGCAGCGGTGTAAAAAGCTGGCTAGGGGATTGCGCAGCGGCGCCAACCAAAGCTTAATGCAGAAACCAGTTCGGCGATGGTACATCGACTTCTACTGCCACCGGCGTGAGCGACTCGTCAGCAACCGAAAAGCCCGATACGCTCTCTGAGCACATGGCCCTCGCGACTGACGCGTTCGCCGGCCGGGTCCTCTCCCATTACCGCCTCGAGGAGCGGCTAGGTGGGGGCGGCATGGGACTGCTTTATCGAGCGACGGATTTAAAGCTCGGGCGCGCCGTGGCCATCAAGCTTCTCGCGCGTCATCTAGCGAGCGACGAGGCGGCGAAAGCCCGGTTTACTCGCGAAGCACGCTCCGCGAGTGCTCTGGACCATCCCAACATCGCCAACGTCTACGAGATTGGAGAAGCGGACGGCGAGCTTTTCATCGCCATGGCGCTCTATGAGGGTCAAACGCTCAGGCAGCGGTTGGAAAAGGGACGACTCGCGGTCGACGAAACGCTAACCATTCTTCGACAGGTGTTGCTCGGCCTCGAGGCGGCACACGGCGCCGGAATCGTCCATCGAGACATCAAGCCAGCGAATGTCCTGGTGACGAATAAGGGGACAGTCAAAATCCTCGACTTCGGCTTGGCGAAGCTCGTCTCCGACGCCCAAGCCCAGACGATGACGGAAATGGGACAGACGATTGGAACTGTCCTGTACATGTCTCCTGAGCAATTGCGCGGCGAAGCTGTCGACGCGCTCAGCGACCTCTGGTCTTTCGGCGTTCTCACTTACGAGTTATTGGCGGGCACTTCGCCGTTCCAAACGGATTCGAACGCGGCGACCGTGTCGCGCATTCTCAACGATCAGCCGGCGTCATTGGCCGCCGTACCCGGTGTTCCAGATTGGCTCGCCCAGCTTGTTTCAGAGCTGCTGCGGAAGAATCCGGCTGAGCGGCCGCAAGCCGCGAGCGAGGTCCTCAGACGACTGGGAGGTGGCGATTCCGGGCGCTCATTTCCCGTCCAGCGACTGCCATCGGCTGGAGGGTCTGGCTCGCTGGCCGATCCATTGACCTCGGCAGCTGCTGGAGTGCCGCCGAAACCCGCGGCTTTGAACAGCTGGTTCGCGGAGCTGAAGCGCCGACGTATTTTCCGCGCGCTTGTCGGCTATGGCATT
Source organism: Myxococcaceae bacterium (assembly GCA_035262305.1). Taxonomy (GTDB): domain Bacteria; phylum Myxococcota; class Myxococcia; order Myxococcales; family Myxococcaceae; genus DATFTC01. Next base: position 2,064 of record DATFTC010000139.1, read on the forward strand.
GCGGCCTTCGCGGTCCTCCAGATCATCGAGCCGATCATGCACGGGGCGCACTGGCCTGAAATGGTGCTCTCGTATGTCGTTGCCGGTTTGGCCGCCGGCTTCCCCATCGTCATCACCCTTGCGTGGGTGTTCGATGTTAGGGGAGGTCGAATCGAACGGACCCCGCCCGCCGCGGCGGCGACGGGTCTAAGGGGCGTTCAACTTGCGCTATTGCTCATCGCCATTGGTGTCGTCGCCGCAGCTCCCGGCATCATTTGGTACTTCCTAGTGCGCGGGATCTCGAAGCCGGCTGCGAGTTCCGCGCCCCCACCGGAACAGTCGACACCTTCGATCGCCATCCTGCCTTTCGCCGACATGAGCCCCGGCAAGGATCAGGACTACTTCGCCGACGGCATCGCGGAGGAGATCCTCAATACGCTCTCGCAGCTCGATAAGCTGCATGTCGCAGGCCGCACCTCTTCGTTTTCGTTCAAAGGCAAAAACGAGGACCTGCGCAGCATCGGCCAGAAGCTCAACGTGGCGCACGTGCTCGAGGGCAGCGTGCGCACGGCCGGAAACCGCGTGCGGATCACCGCGCAGCTCATCAAGGTGGCGGACGGTTTCCATCTCTGGTCGCAGAGCTACGACCGCGACCTGGCTGACATCTTCGCAGTGCAAGAGGAAATCGCGCGCGCCGTGGTGGGGGCACTGCAGGTCAGGCTCCTCGCCGGCCAGTCGCCTTCCACGAAGGGACACAGCACGGGAGATCTGGAAGCATATCGACTGTACCTCCTGGGGAGACAACATCACCATGAGAACAACGAGGCGAGCTATCGCAGGGCGCGGGAGGAGCTCGAGAAGGTGATCGCGCTGGATCCACACTATGGCCCGGCCTGGGCAATCCTGTCGGTGAACTATTACGGTCTGTCCGGCTACGCGAAAACCGCTGCGGAGTTCGCCGACTTGACCCAGCGGGCGATGGAGGCGGCGCAAAAGGCAGTCGAAGTGGCCCCGCAGCTAGCGGAATCGTGGTCGTCGCGTGCAACGCGGAAGTTAGGCAAGCAGGATTGGCAGGGTGCCCAAGACGACCTCTCCCGCGCGCTTGCACTGAACGCACACGACCCCATTACCAACCGGCGGCTCGCTATCCTGCATGCGATATTGGGCCGGTACAAAGAGGCTTTCGCCGCGCTGAATTCGGCGCTCGCGGTCGACCCGCTCTCGGGGGACGGTTGGCGCTGGCTGGCCCGCTTCCACATGGCCGAGGGACACCTTACCGAAGCTCAGAGCGCATTGGAGCGCTCTCTGGCTGCGGCGCCTTCCTCGTCGGAGTCCTGGCAATTGATGGGCTGTCTGGCGCTGATGCAGCACAGGCCGGCCGACGCTCTGGCTGCCGCGACGCGTGCCACGGATTTTGACCGCCTCGTAATCACCGCGCTGGCGGAGCATCAGCTTGGCCACGCAGAGGAATCGCGGCGAGCTCTCCAAAAGCTGACCGCTGATTATGGCGACACACTTTGGACGACCATTGCCGCGGCCTACGCGTGGCTCGGCGAGCGCGACGCCGCGTTTCATTGGCTCGATCGCGCCTACGCGCAGCACGATGTCGGGCTGTCCTTTGTCCGAATGAACCCCGCGTTTCACCAGCTCCGAGGCGACCCGCGCTGGCACGCGTTCTTACATAAGATGAATCTTCCGCTCGACTAGACCGGGCAAGGTTCGAAAGGCCAAAATTGTCAGCAAAAAATCGGCAAGTCCATGACTTTGCAGCAGAATTTCAAAAAAAGGGATCACGTGATCCTTTTTTTTGAATTTCTCTAGTTCCTTCAAGAGCTTGCGAAGATTTTACTGACCATTTTGGGAAATGGGACGTCGCTGAGGGGTGTGCTTGGGATTACTGGAAACCTACGGTTCCGCGCACCGATTCGATTAGTTTGGCCGAGTCACAACCAACGCCATTTTTGAAGACGAGCTCCACGCGTTCGACGTCGTTGATACCGACTTTGGGGGCGCTCCGGTCCCATCAATCACTTGGACGTGCTCCAATGCGAGCAGCGGAGACTCTATCTTGACGAATTCCCGATCGCCCGGCGGTTCAGCGGCGATCTGCGCGACGGCAGGGACACTGGAGAGTAGCAATGGTATGAGCAACCACCTCGAGGTTCATCTCCAATCACGAGGCGCGCCCCGCGCTATGCCCCACCCAAGCGCTCGCCCACTCTAAATCGCGCTTACCATGGGCAGCTGAGTGCGGTCTGGAATTCTTATTTCAAGCCCAGCTTTTTTCCGGATGCCAATAGAGCAATCGAGCGCGATCACTCACCAGAGGCGGTGCTCGGGTTGCCATCCGGTGCGGGAGAAGGCCGCCCGCTGTCCAGCGCCAACTTGTTGATCGCAAAGTCGGCGGGATCAGAAAAGGCGACTGTTAAGCTGAAAATCACCGATGTGATGTTGGCTCCATCGAGATCTTTCACGCCAATGAAAATCGCTGAATTGTCGCCGGCCCCAGTGCTGTTTCCGTCCTCGGTAAAGGCGCCTAACGAGGTATTACCGTTGAAGACCTCAATCCGTGCCGTGAAGGGACCAAAGAAATCAGCCTGAATCTGGGCTCCGGCCCCAGCCAGGGGCTCGCAGAATTGCAGATTCAACGGACCCTGACCGGGCATGTGGGTCCAAACCACAACGTCCCCGGACGCGAAATTGCCTCCCCAGCTGCACAGGGTTTGGACTCGGACTTCACCCGTGCCGGGTCCGGCAAAATAACCGTTGAGATTCAACCCCAACACCGTGGAGCGCGCGAAAAAGCCACCAGGGATGATTGTCATGCAGGGCCCCAGCTGTCCCCAATCCACCATGTCATCGCCCCCGAACGCGGCGCGGGTAGTAAAAAGTTGTAGGTTGTCCGCCCTGGCACTCGACACCACCGCAAGCAGGAAAAGAGTCACAGCGCCAGTCACAGTCGCCTTTTTCAACATTTTCCTCATTTTCAGCCCCCTTTTGCGTTGCATGGGACAGTGTCTAGCTCGCCCATCGCCTCGTCAAGGGATTTGAGCGAACGTAGGGGCAGGCTGCCCAACCAGGTTCACGACTTTCATCCCCCGATCCGGCCCAGCGGACTCTACTGGGTCAGCGAGATCGCTTTCGAGTTCGGGATCTACTCGCTTTCTCTTCGTTGAATCAGATAGCCGGAAAAGCTCAGGACAAGCACGTATCCCTGAATCAATAAACTGACGGCACGTAGAGCTCATCGTCGAGGCTCTCGAGCATCTCGCTTCGGATGCGTTCTTCGTCCATGGGCGCCAACCTACCATCGGTTTCGATGGTTCTGAATGGGCCAGTGCCTTGATCAAAGAACAAGGCCACGATCAGCCGGGGACGGTCATCCAACGCTGTTGACAGGCTCCCCGCTAGATGGAAAAGCATCCTGCAACCACAAGGTGCATTGAATGGAGAGCCAAAGGATATGAACTCCAGGATCCTGTTTCTTCGAAGAGCTTTCACCGTTCTCGCTGTTGGGCTTTTGCTTGGGTTTATCGGAAGCAACCGTGCCAAAGCGGGTGAAGAGGCCGCCGACGGGGGACAAAACTGGGTCAGGTGCTGCATCTGCGCATACTATGAACCGCTTGCTCAGTGTATCGACCTGTACAACGAGTACCCAAATGGTGACGAGGCCGACCAAACTCGATGCACAGCGGTTTGCACGGGTGTGGGCTACGTGCAAGGATTCCTGGCCCTCTTTCCGGCCGCGAACTGTAACGATGCGGCGTTTGCAAGCGGTTTGAATCCCTGTGGTGATTGAGAGCGTGAAATCTCCCGGGACATGTCCCGGCGGGAGCTCAGGGGTCACCGTGTTGATGGGTCGATCGGTCTCAATCGTCTGATGGATTTGGCGAAGGACTTCACCGGGCGAGTTGCCATCGTGACCGGCGCTGCACGCGGGCTTGGGCGCGCCGCCGCTGCGCGATTGCACGAGCGTGGCGCGGCGGTTGCCGTCAACGTTCGCGACCGCGATCGGGCCGAGTCGGTAGCGAAGTCAATCGGCGAGCGTGCCCTCGCCGTGCCGGGAGACCTCGCGGCCCCTGGCGTCCCCGACCAGATCGTCCATCTCACCCTGGAACGATTCGGCCGCGTGGACATCCTGATCAACAACGCGGCCCTGGCGCTTTCGACGCGACTGCCCATGCTCTCAGGCGAAGAGTGGCGCGCGGCGCTGGAGGTGAATCTCACCGCACCCTTTCTCCTCATCAAGGCGGTGCTCCCGGCCATGAAAGCACAACGCTACGGGCGCATCGTGAACATCTCCTCGTCCGCGGGCCGGATGGTCAGCACGCTCGGCGGCGCGCATTACACCGCGTCCAAGGCCGGGCTGCTCGGTCTGACGCGAGCGGCTGCCAAAGAGTTGGGGCCCTTCGGCATCACGGTCAATGCGGTTTGTCCCGGCATGATCGACACCGAGTTGACGCGCGAGAACGCGACTCCAGAGCAGCTCGCGCGGCTTGCGGCGGGTTTTCCGGTGCCGCGCCTGGGGACGGCGCTGGAAGTGGCCGATCTGATCTGCTTCGCAGCCTCCGAGGCGGCGGGTTACATCACCGGCGCTTCGCTCGACATCAACGGCGGCGACCTGATGATGTAGCGGGGCGAAACCTTCAATGAAAGAAAGTACACGCGTGCTCGTCGCCCTGGGAGCGGGGGTCGCCGGTGGCACCGCGATCGCCGCCTCGGGCAACGCGACACTGCTCCGCGCCGCTGACTTGATCGCGCCGGTCGGCACGCTGTGGGTGAACGCCATCCGGATGACGGTTATCCCGCTCGTGGTCTCGCTTCTCATCACAGGTGTTGCTTCGGCCACCGACGTGAAGTCGGTCGGCCGCCTGGGCGGACGAACCTTGTTGGTGTTCGTCCTGCTTCTTGCCGGGACCGCAATCATCGCCGTGCCGTTTGGACGACCGCTCTTCGCGCTGCTTCCGCCGCACGGCGTTGCCGCGCCGCCGCCAGGCGCCGCTGAGGCGGCGGGCCAGATCGCACCCGGCGGCCAGAGCCAGACACTTTCTGCGTGGCTTACGTCGTTGCTTCCGGCCAACCCGATCGCCGCCGCGGCCACCGGCGCGATGGTGCCGCTGATCCTGTTCACCTTGCTCCTCGCGCTCGCCATCGCCCGCAGCCCGGCGGAGACCCGCACGACACTGGTCGGCCTCTTCCGAGCGTTGGGTGACGCCATGCTCACGCTGGTGCGGTGGGTGGTGTTGATCGCTCCGGTCGGAGTATTCGCTCTGGTTCTGCCGCTCGCGGCGCACGCCGGAACCGCGTTCGCCGGAGCGATCGGCTTCTATGTCGTGTTGTATTCGATTGCGAGTCTAGCCTTCACTGCGCTCGTCTATCCCGTAGTCGCGCTGGCGGCGAAGCTTCCGATGCGCCACTTCGCGCGGGCGGCACTCCCGGCGCAACTCATCGCCTTCAGCTCGAGCTCCTCCGTCGCGTCACTGCCGGCATTGGTTGAAAGTGCCGAGCGAGCACTGGGCCTGCCGAGCAGAGTCACCGGCTTCGTGCTTCCACTCGCCGTCTCCACTTTCAGGGTGGCCGCGCCGGTGTCGTGGACCGTGGGCGCTCTCTTCGTGGGGTGGTTCTACCGCATCCCACTTCACGCCACAGACCTGGCGACGATCGCCTTCGCCGCGGTGTTCCTGGGGTTCGTCGCGCCTGGGGTTCCGCGCGGCGCGTTCATCATGCTGACACCGCTGTTCCTGGCGATCGGCCTGCCAGCCGAGGGAATCGGCATACTGATCGCGGCGGACGTCATCCCCGATACCTTCTCGACCGTGCTCAACGTGACGGGCGATCTCGCGGCGGCGGTGCTGGTTGCCAGAGCGGAGTCGAACGTCGCGTCGAACCGCCAGTTCGACGACCACAGCTCCCAAAACAATCGCGACAATTCGCGCCGGTAAATATCAGGTCATGTTTCACCGGGTCATCGAGGCGTGGGCTCGGACCTACAGACTGCCGCGTCCGCACCACGGCGCAGGTGCCGTGTCGACGCCACAACTGGCCGGAACTTGGATGCGCCGCCGATGGTCCGAAGGTTGCCTAACCGCCGGCTTCTGATACGGGTCGGTCGCGCACATCGCGCATGGGAGCTTCATGAAAACAAATGGGCTTTTGGCAGTCTTCGCGCTTTTAGCTGGCTGCGGCGGAACGGGAATTGATTCGCCATCGCAGGAGTCACAGGAGCTGGACTCCGATGGACCCCGCCATATCCATTGGCAACGGGGACTCGCTCACCACCAGGGCGGCGGCAGCAATCTCATCGACCACGGAGGTCCGGTTCTCACTGCCGACAGCACGTATGCCATCTGGTGGGGTGCGCCGACCGCGTGGCCGAGCGACACCCAAAGTGGCATCGACGCTTTGTTCAACGGTTTGAACGGAACGAGCTTCCTCGGGGTGGCGAACCAATACATGAGAGGCGGGACGGCGACGAGCTCGTTTGTGCGCGATTTCTTCGACTCCTCGAGCCCGCCCAGCCGATCGCCGAGCAACAGCACTCTCGCCAACGAGGTCTGCGCTGTTCTGAATACGAACGGTGTGCCTCCGAGCTCGACTGCCATCTATTTCATCTACACATCCAACTTCCCATCGCACGTGAACTTCTGCGCATTTCACACTTTCGGCACGTGCAACGGCGTAACGATTCAATTCGCGTACATGCCGAACACCACCGGGGTCGCCGGCTGCGATCCTGGCAACCTCTTCGGATGCAATTCGTTCTCGCAAGGCACTCGCTCGCTCGCGAACGTGACCTCGCACGAGTACATGGAGGCCATCACTGACCCGGATCTGAATGCATGGTTCGATTCGTCGGGGCAGGAGAACGGCGATAAGTGCGCGTGGCGATTCCAAAGTTGTGTCACCTTGACCAACGGCTCCTGGCAACTCCAGGAAGAGTGGTCGAACGCGGCGGGCGGCTGTGTACAACAATAGCGAACGAGGCCTTTGAGCCAGCTCGACGCGCGACGCGGGAGGTCACGAGGCCGCGCACTCACCTCGCGTTAAATCCAGTCTCCCCGACTCGCGCAGGGCCGGATTTCATTGGAATTGTTCCATGTACCACGGCTGCGCACCGTGATCAGCCAGTCCTGCGATGCAGGCTGCGCAAGCTGCGAGGCTGTGATCGACCTTAGCCCTTCACGCCAAGGGCTTTCATCACATCGCCGGCGTTCTTGTATTCCGAATCGCTCTTCAGTTTGCTGTCGACGCAAGAGCGTTCCTGCGCGGTGAACTCATCCGGCATCTCTTTCTTGCACGCCTCCTTGATGTCCTTGCCCTTCGCTGGGTAAGTGACATGTTTCTCCAAGTGCTCCTTCAGTTTGGCAACATCGGAGAATTTGCATGCACTATTGCCGGCGGCATTTGCCGCTGACCCAACTAGAAGGCTCCCGATGGCAAGGACGGAGATCACCAGCTTTCTCATAACTTCTCCTTTATGCGCCCAAGCTGGCGCTCAGCGAGGTACCCTGCCGCAGAATCCCGCCGCGCGCAAATTAATGAGTCTGCTAATTCAGGCGCCCTGGCGAACGACAAACGCCGTGGAGACTTCGACACAGGTCACGTTCCTCGAACGACCTGCTGATGAACGAAATGCTCGACTGGCTCGACTCGGTACCGGGCCCGGTGCTCTGAGTCACGTACGAAGAGCAGGTGTTAAAGGCGCTGCGACGAACTGGACAGGCGTCAGTAGCCGTAGCCGCCGCTCTTCACGTCGACGACGGTTCCGTTCTCCAAAACAACGATCTGGATAAGTCGGTAGGGACCAAAGTTATAGGTCCACTCCTCTATCAACTTCTCCACCAGTCGTTCGTTCCTCGGATCGAGTTTTTCGCGCACGACTACCGTTCGCGCTTCCTTCATGGCCGGCTCGCCGCATCTCGACAGCACTACGAATCTGCTGTCGCCGTCGGAGATTATGGTTTGGCCGCACCGCATCGATGCTGATTCCGCCACTCGAGGAAGAGCAAGGAACACCACGGCACTGAGCCACCAAAATGCACGCACGATCGCGCCTCATCATGTCACATCCTCGGCTCGCGGTAGCGCTGACGAGTGAGCTAAATAACGACGTGTAACCACAGCTACAAAGGTCTTGGGTGAAGCTCGGCTGCGCGTCGTGGCGCGTGTGGAGGAACCTATCGGTCTGCCGGCTGGCTCAGGACCATTGAGCAAGAGAGTTTTTCCTGTAGCCAAACGGCCGGCGAGCCACTTCGAAGGCTCCTCATAGTGGTGAAGGCTTTCTGGTAAACATTTCTGCTATCAATTAATTGAAATCGCTGAACAAAATCTAAAAAATGTTAAGGGCCAAAGCCTTCACCACTGTAACGGTAGGGCGAGTATTGAACCCAGGCCCTTCTGATCTCTGGCCGCTTGCTTAACTAGCATCCCGAGGGCTTCTGCTGGATCCGACTCTTCGGCCTGGAAAGGTAACTCCCGCGGTCTTCGACGAGCCGAGTCAAACCAGGAACGTTCGCTCCTGATGGTCTTCTATGAGCCGAGCCAAACTGGGAACGTTCGCCCCTGTGGTCTTCGATGAGCCGAAGCAAACCGCTCCTCGTGGTCTTCAAGGAGCCGAGTCAGGAGCTCGAATGCATCGTGTTCTTCCCTTCGCCGCCATGCGCTGGAAAGCGGAGAATCTCGCGCCGTGCCCCGAACCCAGCCCGAGCAGCGCGGCGTCCAAGACGACATCGCACTGAACACAGTTTAATCATTGCCGCAAGCAACGCTGGGGGATTCCTTTGCAGCGCGGTGTATTCATTCAGGCAGCATTTCGAGCTCATCCGGGGTCTTCGGCGGCGTGCCTTCCCGGTTTGACCACGAGTTGTCCAGAGACGGGAGGCTCTCGAATTTTTGTTGATACTGCACATCCCTCCAGCGTTGCCCGCTGGAATCCCAGCGCGAATGCGTCGGGTCTGAGTCACCGGTTGCATACAACAGATAGACATGGCCAAGCTCGTGCACCAGGCTCCACATCGAATGGCCCAGTTTCACGCTTGCGTCTCGGCCGTCGAAGAATGTCGTGCCCCAGGCTTGAACGCCGCCTACGTTCCAACTGTCGACATCGCGGATCTCGATCAGTTTAATCAACCGATCGCCAAAATCGTCCGCGGCTTGGGACATGATCGACCTAGCCAGTTCGATGTTTCGGTCGACCTGGGCACACGGAAGCTCATGGTCTGCGCCGATAAAGCCAGGTCCGAGGTCGACGGCACAAGTGAAGCGCGGCTGATTGCCGTCGCCGCAGGCGCCTAGAAACAACAAACCTAGCGGTGCGATTGATCCACCTCGCACGGCTCGTCCCTCCCCCAACCCAACTCGCTCCGCCGACTCCCCCAATGTCCAGCAAAGCGCGTTGCATCTAGCACAACCCTTGTGGCAGCTCAATGGATCAATTGCGATGGCTCGGGCTTCGGTCCGCCTCCGAAACGAGCTCGCGACTTGGCCTAAACGTTGGCTTAGCGCTCCAAAGTCCCGCGCAGAGTCTTGCCCAACTCGCGCAGCTGACCTACCTCAGCGGTATCTCCAGCCTCCGCCGCGTAGTGAGACGCGAGGTCGACGTGGGCTGCGGCCATCTTCAAGATAGCTCGCTGCATTTCATCGTTCGGGTCGGTAGGAGAGCTCATGAATCGAGCAAGCTCGAATTTGGATTTCAATTTAAACGGGGCTTGCCGATTTTCGGCCAGTCGAAGAGCAAAACCTTGCGGCAGCTTGCCGTAGCGCGCACCAACAGACGGCTCGGTCTGCACCACATCGAGCGTGAGATAAACCGGTCGGTCGGAAATGTTTCGGTCAATCAGGGAATTCAGGAATGCGATGAATCGCGCCTGTATGCGGCCGCGGTCATAAGGCTTGCCTGATTCAAACAGCTGCAGATCCTCCTCGAACAGGGCCAGTTCACTCTCCGACCGGGCGATCGTCTCCGGGTACCATCGCCGCAGTTGCATCGGATACCAGGTGCGGCGGACCAACTCCTTTTCGACCATCACCACGTCGCGCCGATATCCCTCCACGCGCTGCAGGTACCAAAAGGCCGAACAGAAGAAATCCCATTGCGACGAGATGACAATCGCATTCGGCTCCAGATTGTCCACTAGGTTCCGCGTGTAATCCAAAACCAGGTAGTCTTTGGAGTGGTTGTTGACCTTGAAATTGAGTGCAAACGCAGTCAGCGGCAGCACCGCCGAGAGCGCGACGACCGACTTCCATCGAGCAGCGGCCGCGTCGATGCCGATTCCCACCAGCCAGAGCGATGCGACCCAAGCGAGCAGGAAATAACTGTTGATGTCATGAATGGAATAGTTGATCGCATAGGCGACGCAGCCGACGATCAAGAGAACCAAGAACCAGAAATAGGGCCTTGAAACGCCCAGGCATCTCCACAGGCCCAACGCGAATGGAACAAGACCAATCCAAGCAAGCTGATAAGGTGATAACGCGAAGAAGGTCTTCAGCTGCGTTGTCCACTCGCCGGAGTTGAACATCCAAACGCGATATTGCCCACCGCTGACGTGATAGAGCAGCTTGTCGAGGCCGCGGCTGACTCTTCCCCAATCGAAGTCCGGAATCCCCAAGTGCTGAAAGGGAAACGCGGGCTGGCTGCGCAACGGCAAGTAAAGGTAGAGGCTTAAACCGAGAGCAAAAGGCAAGGCCATCCCGGCGATCAACAAGAATGTCTGGCGGCGAAGCCCGAGCCTTTTGGAAAACAGATAAATGCTCGCCGGCGCGGTCAAAATCATCGTCAGGTGGTTGGAGAACGCGAGCCCAAGAGAAAACGCCCAGAGCAGCCATTGGGTCGGCCGATGGGCGCGCAAGAACAAGAGAAGGGACGCTTGGAGCATGACCAAATGGAGCGAATAGACTTCCGTCGAAGTCGCTTGCTCCCAAACGGTTCGCGCGAATGCGTAAGTGAGCGCGGTCCAGAAAGCGATGAAACAATGGCGTTGCCCCGAATCGAGCGACAGCTTGAGAAGCGACGTCGCGGCCGGAGCTCGCTGCGGCGCTTCCCGTGTTGCGCTGGTCCGCGGTCTGCCGTTCCCCAACCCTCGCGGAGTAAGCGGGTCGCTCTCATTCAGCGCATCCAGCAGATGGAGCATGATTTGATAGAAGAGAAAGACCGAGGCCGCGGTGCAAAAAGCGGCAAACAGATTCAACTTGCGGACCGGAGAAGAGGGGATCGGAAGCTTGGTCCATAGGTTTCCGAGGATGGTGAACAGCGGATACCCAGTGGGATGAGCGACACCGAGCGTGGTGGCCACTGCGCTCAACTCCCCCGAGTCGGTAAAGGTGACGGATGGATTTGCGGTCAGGCAATAGACCAGCAGTGCGATCGAAGCCGCCGCCCAGCCGATCATCGCGCTTCCTCGAGCATGGCGCTGGCGCATCGTTGGCGCGTCCTATCGCGATCGGCAGTTTGCGTGCAAAAAACCACCCTGCAAATGGCGGGTTGCCCGCAAGGCGTCTTCAGTACGACGCAGCCGACGGTGAAGCTCGCGTGCTGTTCGGAGTCCTCAGCGCAGGCACCCCTCTTCGTCGGCATCTTCAATGCGACGCGAAGAGCCGCCGCCGCCGACGACGATGAGAAGCGCGAGGAGCGCTCTCATTTTTTCCTGCCGTACCAGACCCGTTTGACCACCCAGGTGGCGACGGCAGCAGCCGCCGCCACGAACAAAAGCAGGAAGCAAAAGTAGAAGCCGAGCCAGAGGGCGTCGGTGGCGTGAGGGCTCATTAGTATCGACCGCAGATTTGCCCTCTGACGCGGCAAAAGCAAATGTAATCTGTTTGAGGGATGCAAGAGCAGTCGAAAGCCGGGTCCTCGTGGCCGATTAGACCGTCATCCCCGAGCCAGCCGCAGCAAGAGGAGCAGGCCCCATACCTTCCGCAGTCTTGCTCGCCTTTTAAGCGCGCAACTTCAAGCGGCTCAAGCATCGCTGAGCGTCGCAAGACCAGGCGGCAATGAGTTGAGGTGACCCCGCTCAGGAAGTAGAAGAAGTCGGGCGTGCGGCCTGCGCCCAACATTCGACGAGTGGCACAATGGGCCGCGCTGATCGCGGCCTCGCTTGTTCTAGCGGAGATAGCTGCCCGAGCCGGTTTCCCCGCCGCCTTTTTGCTTGGTGCGTTGGTCTGCGGCGTCGCGTTTGGGGCGAGCGGCGTCGAGCTGCGAATTCCTCGGCCACTGTTGTCCTTCAGCCAGGGGATCATCGGCTGCCTCGTCGCGCGCGCGCTCACCAAAGCGATCCTGGTTTCCGTCGCTCGCGACTGGCCGGTGATGCTGCTCGTCGTCGGCACCACCGTGCTCGCCGCAGCTCTGGTCGGGTGGACTCTGGCCAAATCGGGCACGGTGGCTGGGGCCACTGCTGCCTGGGGCTCGTCGCCGGGCGCCGCCTCGGCGATGGTGCTGATGTCGGGCGATTTCGGCGCCGACGTGCGCCTGGTCGCCTTCATGCAGTACCTGCGCATGTCGATGGTGGTCCTGACCGCCTCGGTCGTTTCGCGGATCCTGATTGGCATCTCGAACGTCCCGTCGTCAGCGGTCGCCGCAAGCTCTGCGGTTTCGCTCGCGTCGTTGGCTGAGACCTTGGCGATTGCTGCCGCCGGAGCGTGGGCTGGGCGCCGGTTCAAGATCCCGTCCGGCGCCTTGCTCGTTCCAATGGTGTTGGGCTCGGTGCTCCAAGCCAACGGCCTCGTCGAGATCACCTTGCCGCCGTGGCTCCTGCACGCGACTTACGCGGCCGTTGGTTGGTACGTCGGCCTGAGCTTCGATCGCGACGTGCTCAGTCACATGTTCAAAGCGACGCCGAGAGTCGTGTTGTCGACGCTGATGCTGATCGGCCTTTGCGCGGTTTCCGCTTTGCTGCTCCACCGGTGGACGGGGATCGATCCGCTGACCGCTTATCTTGCCACCAGCCCCGGCGGCCTCGATTCGATCGCGGTGATCGCCGTCGGCAGCAGCGCCGACGTGTCGTTCGTGCTAGCGATGCAGACGATGAGGTTGTTCATCGTGATACTCACCGGTCCGCCGATCGCCCGGTTGATATCGCGCTACGCCTGAAGCATTCGTCGAAGGCTCCCGCCCTCGCGATGGCGATGCCCGAACGCTCTAGCCAAAGCCGCCGGTCTACTCCGGAACCTTGGCGCCGAGGACGTCGATCCGTTCGATCACCGGAGCCGCAGCGAGCAGCTTCGGAGCCTGCGCCATCAGAGCCTTTGCAATCGGTCCGGTGAGATGCTTCTCCCGTCCAGCTTCATCGCGAAACGCATCGAATATGGCAAACGTGGTTGGCCCGAGCCGCAGTGCGAACCAGACCGGGGTCGTCGCCTCCTGATTGGCGAGTTGGAGGCCCTGCATCAGGAACGCCCTTACCTCTTCCTCTTTGCCTGGCTTCGCCTCTAGGCGGGCAAACAGACTAACCGTCAGCATTTCAAGTCTCCTTTGGGCCGTAGAGTGGCCCGGCTGCGAATTAAGCTTCGGGGCCTTGTTTTTGCCATAGGCAAGAACGCCATATTTAGTATCATTCTTGCCATGCGCGTGAACGTGCTCGCTCTCGACGGCGTCTTTGATTTGGGTTTGTCGGCCATCCTCGATGTCTTTCAGACGGCAAACGAGTTGATCCAGCTCTCCGGGCTGGCGGTGCCTCGATTTGAGGTAAGGGTGGTGGGGGTGCGAAAGGCTGTCAAGACCTCGCACGGCCTCAGCGTGCCACTTCATCCAGTCGGCAACGGAACGCCCGACTGCGTCGTGGTTCCGGCGATTGGGTTCAAGATGCCCGGTCCGTTGGAAGCCGCTCTTGGCAGGCCGGACGTCCGGGATGCCGCTGCTGCGCTTCGACATTGGGCTCGCCGCGGCGCGACGATGACCGCCGCCTGCGTCGGCACCTTTGTCATGGGCGAGTCCGGCCTGCTCGATCATCAGCGCGCAACCACGACCTGGTGGCTGGCCCCGTTGTTTCGCAAGCGATATCCCAACGTGCTGCTCGACGAGTCGAACATGATTGTGAAATCCGGCCGATTTGTGACCGCCGGCGCTGCCTTGAGTCACGTCGATCTTGCGCTCTGGCTGGTGAGAGGAATCAGCCCTCAGCTCGCTGCTCTCGTGGCGAAGTACCTGATTGTCGATTCCAGACCGTCGCAGTCTGCGTACGCATTGACCGATCATCTGGTGCACTCCGATCCCATCGTCGAGCGCTTCGAGACTTGGGCGCGTGCGAGGCTGAGGGATGGCTTTTCGCTTGCCGACGCGGCGAAGGCGGTGGGGTCGAGCAAGAGGACGCTCGCGCGCCGAATGCAGAGTGTGCTCGGGAAATCACCGCTGTCCTACTTTCAGAGTTTGCGGGTGGAGCGCGCGGTTCATCTGTTGAAAACCGACAGCGCGAGCGTCGATGAAGTTGCCGCTCGGGTGGGGTACAGCGAAGGCGCAACTTTGCGAGCTCTTCTGCGACGCCGACTCAACCTTGGAGTCAAAGAGATTCGGCATTAGGCCGCGCATACGGCCAGCCGTTGTTATCCGCGCAGACTATCGGCGCAGTGGATTCGCGGCCGATTCGGCCGCAGCCCGGGAAGCAACCAGATTGCTCTGCTCCTGTACCCCTAGCGGGGAATTGCACTCTCTCACTGTTGTGCATCGAACGCCGCGCTCACAAACGCGCACAGCGAAGCAAAAGACTGTCATAGCAGCGACGATAATTGAAGTTCGCTTCTGATCGAAAGGAAACAGTCATGACCGTGAGCCAAAGCGAAAAGGGTAAACAGTTCCGTGCGCTCCATGATGCGCCGAGAACGTTTGTCATTCCCAATCCGTGGGACGTTGGAACCGCGCGCATTTTGGCGGCGCTCGGCTTCCGAGCCCTCGCGACGACCAGCGCGGGCTTGGCCTTCTCCCGCGGGCGCCGCGACGGGCAAGGCCTGGTGACGCGCGACGAAATGCTCGCGCACGCCCGGACGATCGTCGAAGCCACCGATTTGCCGGTGTCGGCGGACCTGGAGAATGGGTTTGCCGACGAACCCAACGCAGTGGCGGAGACCATCCGCATGGCCGCCGCCGCCGGACTGGTCGGTGGCTCCGTCGAAGACGCGACGGGCGATCCGAGCCGCCCGATCTACGATCAGGCTCACGCCGTCGAGCGGGTCGCGGCAGCCGTCGAGGCAGCGCGGTCGCTTCCCTTCCCGTTTGTTCTCGTCGCGAGAGCAGAGAACTTTCTCCACGGACGCCCTGATCTCGACGACACCATTCGTCGTCTGAAGGCCTTCGCCGCGGCTGGCGCGGACGTGCTCTACGCGCCGGGTTTGCCCAACCTAGACTCGGTCAAAGCGGTCTGTACTGCAGTATCGCCGCGGCCGGTAAATGTGCTCGCTGGAGCAAAGGGCGGCTCTTTCACGGTCGAGAACCTCGCCGCCGCGGGAGTGCGGCGGATCAGCGTCGGCTCGGCGCTGTCTCGTGCGGCCCTCGGCGCCTTCTTGCGCGCGGCGCGCGAGATTGCCGACAAAGGGACATTCACTTTCGGCGAGCAAGCGGCGCCCTTCGCCGAGCTGAACAAATTCATGATCAGCAAGTGAAAATCAGCGAAACAAATAACGGCTAGTCGTCATCCTCGCGGGGATGCCAATGGCCGTGTTTGTGTTCCCATTTACCGTCGTGCCGATGCTTCCATCGATAGTCTTCCCATTCGTAGCCCGGCGGTCTCGCAGACCAGCGACCTGCAACCCAAACGTGCCCATTTCCATTCCAGTCCCAGAAACCCGGAATCCAAATGGCACTGGGGAACGGTAGCGCCGGGCGTACCTCTTCGATCGGTGCAGGCGGCGGCATTTCAACGATCTCCGCGCGCCCCGGCGGTGGAGGCGGCTGATAGACGTAGCTCGGATCCGGCGCGTCGGCGGGACGCCAATGACCTTCGTAGTAAAACCAGGCACCGCCTCTGTTCTCCCACCTGGCTGGCTCCCAGACATATCCAGGTGAAGGCGGCATCGTCCATTGTCCGGCGATCCACATTTGCTTGCCAGCGCGCCAGGCCCAATAGCCGGCGATCCACTGATGCCGCAGGCTTGGTGCTTGGGGCACCACTTCCAGCCGTAGGGCAGGCGGCGCAATCGCCACCCGCACTCCGGTCACGAAGTGCTGGGCTAACGCGGCGGGAGGACAAATCAGCACGACAAGGAAGACGATCTTTTTCATCATGAGCACTCCGGGACGGCGAACAAACAACTGCTAAACCCTAGCACACGGCAGCAACGCACCTGTACCCTCAATCCTCGCGACGTCCGTTCGGCTGCTGCTCGCTGCCAATCTGTCGAGCTATTTGGCATGTCTGATCAAACCTCCACCTGCAGACGACCTCATTCTCGCGCAATGCCGAAGGGCTGCAGAATGTGGAGAGAAGACGCTAAGGGCGGGATAGAAATTCAATCACAAGCACACTCGATGCGCGGTCTGCCTGCTTTGTGGTCTCGCGTCAGTAGCCTGGTGCAATTGTCATACAATTCGTAATTGGAGCACTGCTCCAATCTTGACGAGAGTTGCTCGCACAAACTAAACAGAGCTCTCAATCCCAACCCCTCACACTGGAAGTAACTCCAACCATCGAAACTCCGTTCAAGGAGAAGAAATGAGACTGATCATTTTATCGACTATTGCCGGCGCGATTCTCGCCGGCTGCAATCAGCAAGCAGAAGCCGACCTCGCCGTGTGCAAATCTGATCTTGGCAAGGCGCAATCAGAGGCGGCAGCCGCCAAAGCCGCTCAGGCCACCGCGGATCAAAAGGCAGGCTCGCTCCAGCAGGAAATCGCGTCGCTCACCGCACAGGTCGCTCAGCTTCAGGGCGCAGTAGCGGCCGCCGAAACGGCCAAAGCCGAGGCTGGACCGGAGAAGAAGGTCGCCGCCAAGCTACCGAAGAAGCCCGCATCCACCACGCAGCCGGTCGCTGCGCAGCAGCCCCCATCCAACCAGCCGCCGGTCGCACCGCTGACACCCGAGGAGCGGCGGCACTCGAAGTTCTAACAAGGCGAGGAAAACACGACATGAAGCTCAGAGTCATCCTTTCAGCAATCCCTTTGCTCTCAGTGCTCGCATGCGGTAGCGACCATGGAATGTTCAGTCTGTCGTCGGGGACCTACGGGCTTAGCAGCACTTCCGCTGCTGCGACGGACGACTGCAATGTCGGCCCCGTCTATCCAGATGGATCGAACATTCAGATCGCCGTCTCGGGAACGAACGCGACTTTCGCCTTTGGGCCGGTAGACCCGAATAAAAATCCCGTCGCGGCGATTCAGGGTAATACCATCAGCCAAGGTTCGAAGATGTTCGACGTTGATGACCGCACGTTCCAACCGCCCCAGTATGCCGATTGCGTGGAGACCATTACCGAGACCGTCAGCGGCAGCTTGCTCGCGGACGACCAGGTCCAAGGCGCCCTGCTGTACACCTCGGTGAAGAAGACCGGATTTACCGGAACGGGGTGCACAGCCACGAACCTCGGCTACAAGGTGTTCCCCTGCGCGTCCACGCTGAGTTTCACTGCCAAGAAAAAGTAGCGCGCCGTCCGTTCGCGTGTCGAAACAGGCAACGAGGAGCGCCGGTTTCGACGCGGCTGCGGACATCCACTCCGAGCCCCGACAACTTCGAGACCGGCGTCACTCACTCAGCGGTAGGCGGCCGCCTGGATGCCGTACAGCTCCGAATATTTTCCGCGCTTCGCCATCAGCTCATCGTGCGTGCCGAACTCGACCAGGCGAGCGCCGTCGAGCACAACGATGAAGTCGGCCATCCGCACCGTCGAGAACCGGTGTGACACAAGCATCGTGATGCGCCCGGCATCGCCGTCGCGGGAGCCGCCGTTGTGCGCCGCGGCGGCGTAGCGCTCGAACAGAGCATGCTCGGTCTCGGCGTCGAGCGCAGCGGTCGGCTCGTCGA
>DATFTC010000140.1:0-3877 GCA_035262305.1 Myxococcaceae bacterium
CTCGAAAACCCCGTAGTTCACACACTTCTGGCGCGGGTCTCACGTCCTTGCTTTCTGGTACACTGTGTCGAGGGGGTCGCTGTACCGGCGGCATGCGGGAAAAAGATTCTAACGATTTTTGCTCCGTACACGTTTTCACACACCAGGGTCATGAACGGGCGTCAAGAGCGCAGGAATTAGAGGTAGATTCTTCGTCCGCTTGACCTCCGGAAGCTGAAATTTCCCAAACTTTGGGAGGAACTTTTGACCAGACCACCACTGCCGCCCTTCACCGCGGAGACTGCGGCCCAGAAAACGCGCATGGCCGAGGAACACCTGGAACACGTGTGATCCGGCGAAGGTGGCGTTGGCCTATACCGTCGGCAGCCGCTGGCGTAATCGCGCAGAGTTCTTGCAAGGCCGCGAGGCCATCAAGGCGTTCCTTAGGCGCAAGTGGGATAAGGAGCTCGATTACCGGCTGATCAAGGAGGTATGGGCGTTCCGCGACAACCGCATCGCCGTGCGTTTCGCCTACGAATGGCACGACGACAGCGGGCACTGGTTCCGTATCCAAAACCATTGGGCGCTCGGCCGCCGACCCGACGGTCATCCCGGCCTCAGCGACCTCGGTCTGTAAGAATGCTGTGGCTTGGGCGCCTTCCGGTAACGACCGGGAGACACGCCGTGGTATCGACAGAACACCTTGGAGAAAGCCGATGTAGTCTTGTAGCCGACGCGGGTCGCAATCCGAGCTACCGCGTCGTCGCCCGATTCGAGCATCAGCGCGGCTTCTTCCATGCGCCGCGCGACTAGGTAACTGTGCATGGGCTGCCCGACGAGCTGCGTGAAGCGCGCCGCGAATGTCGACCGGCCTAACCCCACACGCCGACCCAACTCGCGAAGTGTCCAATGCCGCGCGCGGTGTTCGTGGATTAGCTGGAGCGCCTTGCCAATGTGCGGGTCTGCAATTGCACCAAGCCATCCACCCTCGCCCGGGCGGAGGGACTTGATCCAGCTGCGCAGCGCCTCGACGAAGAGGACTTCGGTGATCCGCGAGAGCACGCCGCGCTGGCCAGGGCGCGAGATCCTCGACTCATTCACTAAGCGTTGCAGGATCGTCTCCAACCACTCGTGGTCCGCCGTTGGCCTCAGGTGGAGGATGGATGGAAGCAGTTCCAGCACACTGCTTCGAGCTGGGTGCGGCAGACTGAAGTAGCCGCAGATCATTGTCGATGGTGGCTTTCCCTTGCCGCCGTGGCTAATGACCCCGAGATGCGCCGGACGCCGATCGAGATTGAGCAGCGGGAACGGCTTTGCCCTCCGACCCGAGTCCGGCGAGGAAAGCCGGTGAGGTTCGCCGCGCGCAATTAGGATGAAATCGCCAGCCTCCATGCGGAGCTCTCGGCCATCCTCGAGCGCCACAATCGCTGACCCCCGGCTGAGATAGTGAAACACCGCATCCGGGAATCGAGGCAACGCCAGGCTCCAGGGGCAGCCAAGCTCATAGTGGTAGAGCAACGTGCCACTCAGGCGAACCCGATCAAGCACGTCCGTGAGAATGTCCATTTCGGCATTCTAGTTCTCCGGACGATTGGACACAACTTTTGGACGGTTTCGCTCTTTCGTCCACGCGTTGGGCGAACTACCTCGAAAGGTGCGCGCCGCTCCTGACGGCAGCCCCGGCGCCCTAACACGTCGGGTTATGTCGTGGTGGCACTCTGCGGAGGGCGGCGGCGTGGCAGCAAACTTGGAGATTTCTCTCATGCCGGGAACATGGACGGTTACCCGCAATGCACTATCACCAATCCATACGTTCACGGCACCAGAAGAAGGCTGGCTGGTTACATCGCACATCATCGAGCTGCAATCGCAGCTTCTTGTGGTCGATGCGCAATACACGCTCTCATATGCGCGCGAGGTCGCACGCTATGCGTCCGAATTGAAGAAGCCGGTTACCAGGCTCTACGTGACACATTACCATCCCGATCACTTGCTCGGAGCAGCGGTATTTGAAGCCCCGCTTTTCGCGCTCGCAAACGTGGCTCGGAAAATCGGCGCGGTGGGAAACCGCGTGGCGCGCGAGGAGCACGAAAAAACTGGCGCCGACATCCCTGCCGAGGCGCGGCAGCCAGACTGGCTCGTCGACGAAGGCCAAGAAATCATTGATGGCGTGTGCCTCGAACATCGTCTCCTGAGCGGCGCCGAGACTGAAGACGCGCTGACCCTGGCGCTGCCCGATGCTGGCGCGATTATTGTGCAAGACCTCGTCTACAACCACACCCATCTGTTTCTCGCCGAACGCCACTTCGACAGGTGGCGTGCAGCGCTCAAGCAATACCGCGAACTTCCATATGACATCGTGCTTCCGGGCCACGGTCTACCTGGCGACAAGGCGCTCTACGATGGAATGATCGACTACCTCGACTTCGCAGAGGGTGCTCTTAATGAGTCGTCGACTGCGGCGGAATTCAAGGAACGGATTCTTGGGCGTTACCGAGAGTATGGCGGGGGCGGGGTGCTCGACCACCAACTTCGTTTTCTGTTCTCTTGAATTCGAGAGCAACTAATGCGCAGCAACAAGCGGTTCCTCGTCGGCGCATTCTTCATCATAGCGCTTCCTGCATTAGCGACCAGCGCGGCTATCACACACGCTCGGAGGGCCGCTACACCCAGTTATACAGAGCCGCTGAACGCCAGCACGCTGAACCAAATCAGAACACTCTACCGTAAGCTCATCGAAGCCGAGAACCGCCACGATCTAGAGGAAGTGCGCGCGATGGTGTGGGACTCGCCTTCGACGCTCTTCGTTGCCAAGACTGCAACAGGGGCTGAGGGCAATTGGGCAGGGTTTTGGGGCACCGACGTGGTCATGCACCACTTCGCTGAGCTCTACAACGCGGGCTCTTTCAGGATCGAGCCGGACTACGCCAGAGAGAGAGTGGTGGGCCTGACTCACGACGTGGCCGAGACCTACGTCCCCGTCAAGATCACCGTCGCCTATGCCGGACAAATACCTGTGCCGAAGCCGTTCCTCATGATCCTGGAGTGGGTCAGGACGCCGGACGGATGGCGCATGGCGACCGACATCGCGCTGCCGATCCCGCCGGCGCCTCAACCTTGAGATCACCAGCCGGAGAAAGAAAGCAACCCATGCACCCGTTCCGCAAGCTCCGCGAGGCAGGTCCGCCGACTCCAGAGGAGGCCACCGCGATCCTCGCCAAGGATGTAGTGATGCACAGTCCCGTTCTCATCAAGCCAATCGTTGGGCGGGAGCTCGTGGCGATTACGATCTCAAATTCGTCTCATAGCAGGGACGATCCAGGCAAATACCTCTTCGAGGGCAGGCTCGACAACAGAACCACCTTGCTGCGTTGGCAGGGTACGGTCGAGGGACACAAGATCGAGAGCCTGGAACTGTTGACCGACAATGAAGAAGGCCTGCTGTTGGAGCGCACGGTCGCGTATCGGCCGTTTCCCGCCCTCAAAATCTTCAGAGACAGACTCATCGCGTTGAACGCCGGAAGACTACCGGCCGATATGTGGGACTACCCCACCTGAAGATGATTTCGTCTGCTGCCCTCGGCACCAGTCAAAGGAGCATAGGCCTTGTCAAAACATCCGTTCCGCGTTGCCATCGAAGCGGGCGCAAGCGACGAAAGCTTTAGCAAACTGTTCGCGACTGATGTCGTAATCCATGCGCCGATGCTGACCAGAGCCGTAAAAGGTGTACGGGATGTGGTGAATATTATCGGTCACGCCGCGAAGCTGGCTGGTCCGATTCAGTACACGCTCGAGGTTCGCGATTCCAAACAAACTATTATCTTTTGGAGTGGTAATGTAGGGGGCTTCACACTCGAAGCCGCAACTATCCTGGTCGATGGCGATGACGCTCTGATCC
>DATFTC010000141.1:0-12234 GCA_035262305.1 Myxococcaceae bacterium
CCGGGGCCTCGCGTTCGATCACGATGGTGCGCAGACCCTCGGAGGCGCTGTACACTGCGGCTGCCAGCCCGGCCGGTCCGCCGCCGATCACCACGGCGTCGTATTCGCCGTCGACCTGCCCGGCGCAGGTCTGCGGCCCGAGCAGCTCGGCGACCTCGCGCGCACGCGGGCAGATCAGAGTGGCCTCGTCGGTCCGCAGCGCCGAAAGCTGCGCTTTCCCATCCAAACTTTCGGGTCCGGAGTATTAGCAACCAATACACATACGCGTCTCGACGGAAAGGGAATTGTAATGACCGGTGAACCAACGGTGGGCAAAATGACACTCGAACAGTTGATGTCCAAGCCCGCCACCCTCAGCAAGCTGATTGTGATTGGCTTGTTGGGGGCCCTCTCCCTGCTCCTGATGGAAATTCGATTCGAGCACCGGGAAGCCCTGGGTGAAGCATGGCAGTCCTGGATACCACTGGTGTATTGCAGCGCCATGCTCGTGCTCGGAGCGGTTGCATTGACCCGATGGCAGCGCGGCGGGCGTCAGGTGTTGCTGTTGGGATTTGCGGCTGCTCTTCTGGTTGGGTTACTTGGGCTTTGGTTTCATAGCAAAGGACATCCCATCTCCGGAGTACTCCAAGTTTTCGCAGCGTGGGCGCTGCGTCCCGGCGACAGCGGGGGAATCAAGACGGGAGAACCGCCGGTTTTGGCGCCACTCGCATTCGTAGGGCTCGGATCGATGGGCGTGCTAGCGTGCTGGTGGCTCTTGCCGGAACAGGCCGTTCAGTCCCTTAGCGCGTCTGCGGAGACGTCGAAGGCTCGTCTTTCATCTACGGGCTCGCGCGACGAGATGCTTGGCAATGTTATTGAAACAACCTCGATAAGGTGAAAAGCGGCATCAAGACGCTGCGGCCCTCGCCAGCATCTTTCGAAACGCTTGCAGCGCCGGGTCATCGAGCGTCCGCTCATGCCACACGAGCTTGATCACGGTCGTGATCCTCGGCGCCGGGGCGATCATCTCACGCAGCCCGCGCCGCTCTCCGAGAACCTCCACGAGGCTCGTCGGTAACGTTGCCACGAAATCGGTCTCCGCGACGACTGCCGCCGCGGCGATGAAGCTCGGAACGACCACCACGACCTCCCGCTGGATATCGAGGCGCGCGTAGCTCTGTGCCAGCTCGCGGTATCCGCGACCTGGGGCGACTTGGACATCGACGTGCTGGAGCTGCGCGAGCTGGGCTTTCGTGATTCGAGCTCCGGACGGATGCCCTTTGCGAGCAACGAGCACACTCTTTTCTTCGTAGAGCGGCGTGATGTGGATGCCGGGTCCTTTTTCCGCCACCGCTACCATCGCCACGTCGACCTCCATGCCGGCGAGACCGCCCGACGACAGGTAGGTATCGATCCCCACGACGCGGAGCCGAGCGCGTGGCATTTCCTTGGCGAGAAACCTCACCATCCGCGGAAGGCGAGCGATCTGGCCGGCATCGGCGATCGCGAGCGTGAACTGCCTGGTCGTGGTTGCCGGGTCGAAGGCATCTTTCTGGACGGCACGTTCGAGCTCACTCAGGGCGCGCTTGAGCGACGGCGCCAGCCCGGCTGCCCGCGGCGTCGGGACGATTCCACGACCGCTGCGGATGACGAGCGGATCGCCGAGCGTTGAGCGAAGCCGAGCCAGCGCGTTGCTGATCGCGGACGGGGTCACGTGAAGGCGCCTCGCCGCGCGGACGACGCTTCGCTCGGAGAGTACCGTATCCAGCACCAAAAGCAGGTTGAGATCGAGCTGCGATAAGCTCACGGTTGGTGATTATACATGTCACGAATCATCACGGCCGGGGTGTAATTCGGAGGCTATGTTGTCGGCATGGCTCGGCGATGAAAAACATGGCGACAACAGAGGTTCCAATGCATGCTCCCCTCACGATCGATCTTCAAGCCCACCCCAACCTCCAGTTCCGCATCGACGCCTTCGCGGTACCCGCGGCCTCGCGGGCCGAATTCGAAGCCGCGATGCGCCGCAATCTCGCATTCATCGAGACGCTCCCTGGTCTCATGAGTCACATGGTCTTCGAGAAAACCAGCGGTCCGACTACTTTCAACATCGTTACGGTCGCCGTCTGGGAGAGCCCTGAAGCGATTGCGGCGGCTGGCGAGAAGGTTCGCACGTACTACCAAAGCATCGGGTTCGACATGCCGGCGACGCTCGCGCGCCTCGGAGTCACAGCCTCGCTCGGGTACTACCGTGCACCCCTCGCACTTCAGTAACGGCATGCCATGAGCTAAATCCGCCGTCCCGGCCAGGCGCTCGTGCTGCAACCAACAATCAACTGTGTGCGCTTTATGCCGCTGGTTGTGGCTGCCGCCGCTTGCCATACGGCTTCCTCGCCTGCGTGAAGAGCGCGTCGATCTCCGCGCTCTTGGCAACACGGCCGCCCACCGGAGGACGGCTTCCGGTGGAAAACGTGCCTTGCATCGGTATCGAACGGGAGCCGGAACCAGCTCATGGCGCGACGGCAGCGAATGCCTCCGCCTCTGCGGTAGCCCGGAGCAAGTCGAGCCGAAGGACGGCGGCCACTCCGGTGGGCGCGCGCAGCGCCACTCGCAGTCGGTCGCGGCTTTCCGGCAGCGGCAGTGTGAAGCTCACTTGCCCATCGGGCTCGAGCCGCCCTCTTGCAACCTCCTTCGAGGTGGGCTCCAGGAGCGCCAGCTGTGCTCCTGGCCGGCAGTGCTCGGTGCTGTCCTTCCGCTTAGAATAAAGACCGTGCAGCACGAGCTGCTTTTGCCCAGCGGCAGGTTGTTCGATCCACAGTTTGTCCAAGGCGCCGCGCTCGAGATGGGCGCATCCGGTGGGAAGGGGAATCTGAATTCTCGCTTCGGGAGCCTCGATGCGTCCGGCCAATGCGTACCCGACTCGGCGAACCTCCCCTCGATCCAGGTCCAAGCGCCACGCTTCGAGCGGACGGGACGGGCCCGCTAGCTCGAGCCGGACAGCCGCGATGGCAAATGCTTTTCGCTCGGTTTCAGGCTGGCTCGTGCTCGCGTTACGCTCAGCCTGATCCAGTGCGGCCGGCTCGCGGGCAGGAAGCGCGAAGTTGTACAAAATCTCCCGCCAACCGTCGCGCGGCGTATCTCCTTGGCTGCTCAGCCGACGAAGAGCAGCGCCTCCGAGCGTCCGCACCGTGACCTCCAGCGGCAGCCAGTCGCACTGCGGGTTCTGCGAGTGCAGCACCATCTTGACTTGCAAATGATTCGGAACGGGCCAAACTCGAACCCGGGCAAGCTCGACGCCTGCGCTGCGGTAGCAGCTGGGAAGCTCAGGATCGAGCTGTCGCAATTTTTCTCCGTTCAGCAATCGCCCAATGGAAATATCGCGGTAGTCCGAGCCATCGGACGAGGGGCCTGACGCTTTGAGGCCGGTCGCGGGGGAGGCGGCGATCTGCGGCGGCGCGGCCAGCTCCCGGTTGATCGCCTCGAGCCGTGCACGCCGAGCCGCCTCGGAAGGCCGCGCCAAACCTTGCTCCAGCCAGCTCACTGCCAGGCGCAGCCCGAAGGCGACGGTCACCAGGAAAAGCGCGATCGCTGCGGCCAAAGCCGTAGTCCGAAGCGGGCGGCGCAAGGACGACGCTGAATCGAGAGCCCGCAGCGCTTCCGCAGCAGAGTGCGGCCGCGACCTGCGTGCCCGGGCGGTGAGGTAAGCCAGGAACGCGCGAAAGCTCCGCGAGACGTTTAGGTGGTCCAGCCTCAGCTCCAGGCTGGGTCCGAAAATGTCTGCGGGAGCTTTTCGACCGATCAGATGAACCAGGGTTGCACCCAGCGCATAGAGGTCGCTCGTCGCGTCGACGGTGCCACCCAGTTGCTCGGGCGGCATGTACCCGAACGTGCCGACCAGCGTGGCGCCGTGGGTTACTCCTTCCAAAGCACGAGCGGCTCCGAAGTCCACCAGCGCGAGCGTCCCCTCGCTCCGGCGCAAGATGTTCGCCGGCTTCACGTCGCGGTGCACGATGCCGCGGTGATGCAGGTAGCCGAGGATCTCGAGCACTTGACGTGCGATGGCTCGTCCCTCCACTTCGTCGATGACATGGGACTGCACGCGTTCGGAGAGAGGTTCCCCATCCACCAGCTCCTGCGCGATATACAGCCGCAGCGACGTACCTTCGCCCTCCCGAAAGGATTCGATCAGCCTCGGGACTTGTGGATGCGAGACGGAGCCGAGCAGCTTCGCTTCGCGGTCAAAGGCATCGAGCTGCTCCGCGGACGGGACCAAAGCGAAGACCAGCTCCTTCAGCGCGACCAACCCCGTTGGCCCTTCAGCGCGATACGTCCTCCCGTGCGGCGTCTGCGCCAGCACACCCAGCACTCGATACGCTCCGGCGCGGGCGGCGGCTCCGCAGGCGGCGCAGCGAACGCCGCTCAGCCGAGCAAAACACAGCGGACAGGCCGAGGCGTCAGCCATCAACTGATGATGACATGGGAAACGCTTGGCGCGGCTATGTGGGAGTTGCGGACTACTTCGCGTTGCGGGCACCAAGTATGTCCGTTCAGTAGGAAATCCTATTTTGCCCGAGAGCGCAGTCGCACCTGTCGCAGCTTCACGAGGTTCGACCCAGTGGCGACGGCTGTAAAGAGTGTCTCGAGACTGGGGACGACTGTCTATCAACGGCTTCGGGCGCGCGACTTGCGAGAGCCGTTCACTGTTCCCGCGGCAAGCGGATCACCGGCCGCAGCCGCTTCTCCTGTCGATACGGGAAAATGTGGACGATCTCGCCTGCCTGATGCAGCTCCTGCATTCGGCGCCAGAACTCGGGCGTGAGCAGCTCCGAGTGCGCAGTGACGAAGGCTCGTTCGAGAGGCTCGGAGAGTCCCAAGAAGGGGAGGAACTCCTCTGGAAAGACGTCGCGCTCGCCGACGAAGAACCAGGGCTCGCCGCTCATCTCCTCCTCGTCGTTGCGAGGCCGCGGAATGTCGCGGAAGTTGCATTCGGTGATCAGGCAAAGCTCGTCGTAATCGTAGAAGATGACGCGCCCTGAGCGAGTTACGCCGAAGTTCTTCAGGAGCAGATCTCCGGGAAACGTGTTGGTCGCGGCCAGGTCGCGGATCGACTGGCCGTAGTCGATGATCGCCGCCCGCGCGCTCGCTTCGTTCATCTCGCGAACGAAGAGGTTAAGGGGCACCAGCCTTCGCTCGGCATAGAGATGGCGGATGTGCACCTGGTCTCCAGTCACGGTGACGCTCTCGCCGCAGGTCGACGCGAGCTCGTCCAAAAGGTCCGGCGCGAACCGTGAGCGTTCGAAGGCGAGGTGCTCGAATTCCTGCGCGTCGACCAGTCGTCCAGCGCGGTCGTGCAAAAACACCAGGGCGTATTTGCTCTTTACTTCCGGTTTGGTGTTTGTCTTTGGGAGTGGAAACTTATCCCTGATCACTTTGAAGACGACATCGAGGCCTGGCAGCGTGAAAACCACCATCACCAGGCCTTTGTCGCCGCGTGCTGGAACAAAGCAGTCCTGGGTTTGCTCGAGATGTTGGAGCACCTCGCGATAGAGCTCGGTCTTCCCGTGTTTATGTCGACCGAGAGCGATATAGATTTCGGACACGCGCTTGAGCGGCAGGATCGACTTGAGAAATTCGACCAGCTCCACCGGCTGGTTCATTTCGACGTGAAAGTAAGAACGGGCAAAGCTGAACACATTTGAGGCATCGCTCGGCTCGAGCAGCACCGCATCCAGCTCGATGCCTTCCTCGTGATTGAGCAGCGCCAAAATGAAGGGCGTTGTGTTTTCTCCGCGCCTCAATCGGCCGACGAGATAGGCGCCCTTGTTGCGATAGAAGATGGGTCGCAACACTTCGACTGCGTCCATTCCTCGCCCATTTCCTGAGTAGCGCAAGTACTGGTCGATCTTTCGCCCGGCGAGCAGAGCATCGCTCGAACGGTCCCGCCATGGGCCGGAGAATAAGAGGTCGTTGAGGATGCGCTCGATCAGTTCAGCTGTGGTGCCCCGCGGCTCGTAGGTCCGGTAGATGGCCTCTGCGGCCACCGCGGGCATGATCGCCACGTCGGACGAAATGAACTCGATGTTTGGATCCACGCCGACCGTCGCGAAGACTCGACGGCTCACTGAATTGAAGAACGTCTCGGCGAGCTGCCAATCGGCGCGGCCGGCGATGAGTGCTGTATACGCGCCTTTCACGCTCGCCCACAGCGAGCGGTGGGACACGAGGTCTCCCAGATGTTCGCGCAGCTGCACGATTACCTCGGAAAGAATCCGCGTGCGAAGCTCAAGCCGTTGCAGCGCGTCCTGTTGTATGCCCTTCCAGTCGCGACGCTCGAACCGATCGCGCGCCAGGCGGCTGATGCGATTGAACTCCTGATGGAAGGCGTCGTATGCCTGGCGAATGGCAGTGGCGGCGCTCTGCCCCAACGCGTCTGGATGATTTTCATCGAGCGACGGTCTAAGCACGGCTGCCATAGGGCTATCCGAGTCGCACGTCGGGGGCAAGCCATCACGGTGGCGAATCGCGCTGGGCTCGCGTTCCAAAATCCCTCACCACTCCCGCGATTCTGCGAGGGTGTCCGACGCTTGCAGGTTGATGCGAAGGATTTGCGCCGTTGACACGAATTCGTCAGCAGCGCCTTAAGGCACTTGCAATTGCCTCGATGGTCTCCTCGTCGGGTAGCTTGACTCTGGCGCCCAGCAACTCCTCTTCGTGGTTCCAATGCTCCGACAGCGCAGCCAGCAGGTTAGCATGTGCTGTGCTGAACTCGGGCAAGTTCCAGGCCGACAGCGAAGAAGCCACGGACTCCGCCAGCTGCCGAATGATTTCGTGTTGCGCCTCGGCTTGTTCGACTGCGTCGGTCCGTCCAACCAATCGCTTGATGATCGGGAAAAGCGTTTTGTCCTCGAAATGCATATGCCGCTCCTCGCCGAGGCGGAATTCCCCGAAGCGCTTGGCGGCAGTTTCGAAGGAGTGTCGCCGTGCAAGGTCAGCGACATCGCTCAATATGTTCCTGAGAGCCGGGTAGTCGTGCGCCATCCGCCGCTTCATGTAGGGACCGACGTACTCCACCAGCGTCACTTCCCTAGAGCGTTCGAACCTAGGTGCACGCTCTTTCCGGTCAGACGCTTGGGTTGGAGAGTAGCCAACTCGTGAGGGCATTGGTTGCGAAACCATAGTCGCCTCCTCTCTTCAATCTTCACATCGGGATCAGAACCAACCCCGAGCCAAGGAATGCGCGTCCGCGTTTGTGGGATCATCCTGTGCGCTCACAACCTGCTTGGTGTCAAGGGCTCGACATCGCCTCGCGGGAACTGGCTGAGGTGAGCCTTGGCCGACTGCGGCGTGAATCCTACGGGATGAAGTCCGCTTCTTCGACGAGCAGGGCGAAAAGGGATCCCAAGCCAGCACGGTCGATGGAATAGGCAACAAGGGCGCAACGCTCTCGGGCGCGAAAGAGCGAGCTCTTGACGTGGCAAAGAAGTTGGAGGAATCAAGCAGCAACAAAGACCTTCAAGAAACCATCGTAAAGGCTGCCGACGCGATGAATGTCCAGCGCGCCTAGGGTGATCGAAATGGCTGACCGAGTAAGAGAGGATTTGGTGCCTCACGGGGAGGCGTTGCGCCAGGCCGTTCGATGGCTCAGCAGCCAACGTTTAGAAAATGAGAAACGACCCCTGCAGGAGCTCTTAGCCGAAGCTGCTCTCCGGTTCGACCTTTCGCCTCTGGAAGCCGAGTTCTTGCGGACAAACTGGTCGTCTGTGCGTGAAGGAGATTGAGGCTGCGCCCTCTCAACCTCGTGGAGGAAAACTTGGCAGGGATCGATCGCTTCGCGTGCATTACCGTCGCAGTGACTTCTGCAACCCGGGGCTTGACAACGCCGATCGCATCGACTTGCCCTCCCGGCTTAGCCAATGGCCTGATACAGCTCGCCCTTGAGATCCTCCCGCCGCCTTCTCGCCGGCGCAGGCGGTTGTGACCAGCGCTCGCCGTCAAGCAGAGTCACTGAAGAGCGGAAAGCAGCTCGGTGATTGCGGCGATGAACGCGCGCGTTTTGGGAGAGCGCTCTCGCCCTGGGAGAAAGAGGATTGCCAGAGGCAGCGGCGGGGCAGCGAATTCCTTAAGCACTTCGACGAGCCGGCCCTCGACGACAGCGGTCGCGACCTGGTAGCCGTGCGTCTGCAGCATCCCATAACCGGCGAGCGTGGCATGAAGAAGGCCCCGAGGATTGTCGCTGGCGAGATTGCCATGAGTCGCGATGCGGGCGACCTTCCCGCCGCGCACCTTGAATTGCCAAGGTTGCGGCACACCCGTCGGCAGGATGAATTGCAAGCAGTTGTGCTGACGAAGGTCCTCCGGTCTGTGCGGGACGCCTTGGCGCGACAAATAAGCGGGTGACGCGACAGTCGACCAGCGCACTGGCGGCAAGCGGTGCACTCTGAGATTCGAATTGCGCTGCTCACCGATGCGAAGGACGGCATCAAAGTTTTCTGCCGCCAGATCGACGTAGCGATCGGTTAGGATCGCCTCGATGGACAACCCCGCGTGGGCGACGAGCAGCCGTGGAAGGGCAGGCATTACCACTGACTCGCCGAGCGCGAGTGGCAACGAAATACGCATCAGGCCGCTGGGCGACGTCTGCGAGTGGGAAATGGCGTCGCGAGCTCTGCGCATGCCGACAACGGCGTTTTGGCACTCTCGGTAGAACAGCGTTCCTTCATCGGTCAGCGTCACTGTGCGAGCCGTTCGGTTCAGCAGGTGCGCGCCCAAATCAGATTCGAGCCGGGCAATGGCGCGGCTGACCGCCGACGGCGTCACACCGAGCATCTGCGCTGCACGCGTTAGGCTGTGCTGTTCGACTGTTGCGACGAAGGGCATCACGCTGGCAAACAGGTCGGCATTCGATTTGCTCATGTGCACGAACCCACGGTTGGAGGCGAATGGATGTTGACTTCAGCGCAACCTTAGATTGCTGACCCCAATTGGAGCACCGCGCATCATAGGGGCATGCGAATCTCAATACTTCAAGTCGGTGTTCTCTTGTTGGCTTCATCGCGAGTCAAAGCAACGGAAGCGGGGCAAGATTCGCCTCCGATTCATCAATTCGCCGCCAGCACGCAGGGACTAATGGTGAACTGCTACGTCGTGGAGGGCCGAAATGGCCTCGTCGCCATCGATAGCGCGTTGACCGTCTCCGACTCGAAGGCGCTGCGTGCAAAGGTTGATGCGCTTGGAAAACCCCTGCGGGCCATCCTGCTGACGCACGGGCACCCGGATCACTACAACGGCGTTGTCTACCTGATGGAAGGCAAGAGCGTGCCTGTCTACGCCACGGCGCGGGTTGCGAAAGTCATTCGCGACTGGGACGGGGCTAAGGAAAAGCAATGGAAGCCGGTTTTCGGAGCCGAGTGGCCTCCTCAGCGAAAGTTTGCTGACCACGAAGCGCAGGACGGCGACAAGCTCACCTTCGACGAGCTGGAGTTTGTCGTCCACGACTTAGGCCCAGGGGAATCCTACGCGGATTCCTACTGGGAGCTGACCAGCCCGGTGGGCGCGGCATTCATAGGCGACGAGGTGCTCAATGGCTCGCACGCCTACACCAATGACGGGCACACCGCCGATTGGATAAAGAATCTCGATCGACTCTCTCGCGCTCTCAAGGGCGTCAAGCGAGTGTTCCCCGGTCACGGCTCGGCTGGAGACACGTCGCTGTTCAATTGGGAGAAACAATATTTGACCAAGTACCGCAAAGAGGTGGAGGCGCTGCACGCCGGTCGAGACAAGCTGTCCGACGAGCAGAAGAAGACGCTGGTGGAGCGGATGAAGGCGGCATATCCCTCGGCCGGCAACGAATTCATGATTGCGCTCGGTGCAGATGCGGTCGCTGCCGAGCTGGAGCACGCTCACTCGACGGCCGACCACGCGAAATAAATAGGAACCGAGACGGGGGCCGGAGCCATTGTGGACGTGACCGTCGAGATCCGGAGCAGACGATGAAGATCGGAGTGCTGGGAACTGGAATGGTCGGAGATGCGATCGCCTCGAAGCTGGTTGCGCTCGGACATGACGTGATGATGGGCTCTCGCGACGCCAAAAACCCAAAGGCGGTTGGCTGGGCGAAGCGTGCCGGTGCTCGCGCGCAGACCGGGAACTTTGCGGACGCCGCTGGCTTTGGTGAGGTGCTCTTTAATTGCACGCACGGCGCCAACTCGCTGGATGCCCTTCGCGCGGCCGGGGAGAAGCGACTGGCGGGGAAAGTTCTTATTGACGTCGGCAACATTCTGCCGCCGCAGCAGAGGGTGCCTGAGTCGCTGGGCGAGCAGATTCAGAAAGCTTTTCCTCAAGCAAAGGTAGTCAAGGCGCTCAACACGATGAACTGCGCAGTGATGGTTGATCCACTCAAGGTCTCGGATTCTCATACCGTGTTCATCAGCGGCAACGATGGCGAGGCGAAGAATGCGGTTCGCGCATTGCTGCAGGCCTTCGGGTGGAAGGACATCATTGACCTCGGCGACATCACTACTGCGCGAGCCGTGGAGAGTTATTTGTCGCTGTGGCTCGCGCTGTGGAAGTCCCTGGGCACCGGGCAATTCAACATCAAGGTCGTGCGATAGCCGCCGAAAACCCAGCGAGTCGCGGCGAAGACGACGCTGCTCAATCATTCGTGGGGCCTTCCTTCGTTTCGGGAACCCATCAACGAAGTCGAGGCTCCTGCTCAATGGCATCTGCCAGATCTTCAGCGCCGCCGCCGTAGTATCTTGACAAAAAGTATCTTGACATTAAGATATGTCGGAGGTGAAGAGAGCCGCAAAAAGAGGAAAGCCGCCCGACCTTTCGGGCACGCATCTTTGGCTGGTGATGATGAAGGCGCACGGAGCACTCGAACGCCTGGCGGTTCGGAGCATTGAGGCCTTCGAGGTCGGGCTTTCGGACTTCGGGGTGATGGAGATGCTTCTTCACAAAGGGCCCCAGCCGGTCAACGAGATTGGCCGGCGCATCGGGCTCACCAGTGGGGCCATCACCACCGCCGTGGATCGACTCGAAGCATGCGGATTGGTAGCGCGAGAGGCTCACCCGAGCGATCGGAGGGCTCGCGTCGTCCGATTGACCGCACGGGGAAAGGAGCAGGCGGCGAAGGTTTTCGCCGGCCACAAGAGGGCGATGAATTTGGCAGCCAGTGCCCTTTCGGAAAAGGAGCGCGCGACGCTCATCGAGCTGCTCAAAAAGCTCGGGCATTCCGCCGAGGAAGGCGCAGAAGCGAGAAAGTTGGAGAAATAAGTTGTCATGTTACAAATGATTCACAATCCCGTTCGCAAAATCGTCTATCGCACGCGCGGACACACGCAGGGCCCGATCACTCGACTGGTGAGCCCTTCTGATTTGGGCGAGCTGATCAAGCCCTTCGTCTTCCTGGACCTCGCCGCATTCGACGGCCGCTTTGCGCCCACGCCCATGGGGTTCGCTTGGCACCCGCATTCGGGCATCGCGACAGTGACGGTGATGCTCGAGGGGGCCATCCGCTATGCCGAGACGACGGGGAGGGACGGCCTTTTGCCGACCGGTGGCGTCGAGTGGATGCGGGCAAGCAATGGCGTCTGGCATACCGGCGAACCCAAGCTGGGGAGGGTCAGGGCCTTTCAGTTGTGGGTCGCCCTGCCGCCCGAGCTGGAGAACGCGCCCTATGCAAGTCGTTACGTGGAGCCCAAAGACATTCCCGTCGAGGGACCGGCGCGGGTCATCCTCGGGGAGTACGGTAACGCGAAGAGTTCGGTTGAGGCGCCTCCGATGACCTACCTGTTGGTGAGCTTGGGACACGGGGAGCGGTGGACGTACGACCCTCCGAAGGGCCACACCGTGGCCTGGGTAGCGGTGCACCAGGGCACGCTTCGGACCTCAGCGCCGATTCCCAGCGGCGAGATTGCGATCTTTGAGCCATCCGAGGGGCCGATTGACTTTACTGCCGAGGGCAAGACGGGGTTCGTGCTCGGCTCCGCGGCCAAGCATTCGCATGAGCTCGTCCTCGGCAATTACTCGGTGCATACCAGCGGCGAGGCGCTGCGCCGGGGCGAGAGTGAAATTCGTCGCATCGGTCAGCAGCTGCGCACCAATGGAACAATCAAATAGACCCCCACAAGGCAAGCTGACTCCCCAGGAGAAGCGGATCGATGGTCAGGGAGCGGACGAGCGATCCGGTCGCGCACTGTCGCTGCGGGAGCGCCTTGCATTGATTGAACGGAGGATGATTGTGCGTACCCT
>DATFTC010000142.1:0-6130 GCA_035262305.1 Myxococcaceae bacterium
CGACTTCACTGGATCCGTGGCGTTGGCGCTCAGCTACGCCGACGTCATCGCACCGGCGAAGATTCTGACCGACTTCGCCAAAGGAATCGAGGCGATCAAGCTCCGTGGGGGCATGCTGGAGGGGCAGAAGCTCAATCCGGAGAAGGTGAAGGCGGTAGCAAAAATGCCCGGGCTTCGGGAGCTGCGAGCGCAGATTCTCGGCCTACTCGCGCAGCCAGCCACCCGCTTGGTGCGGACGATCGGCGCTCCTGCCGGTCAACTCGCCAGGGTGTTGCAGGCACGACAAGAGTCACTGGCGAAGCAGGCATGAGGTCGGGACTTGGACCTGCACAATCGTCGGCCGCAGCGTCGGTGAGCGGCTGATCCACTAGGAAGGAAGAGAGAATGCCGGATTTGAATCAAATCGTAGACAGCCTTTCCGCTTTGACCGTGATCGAGGCCGCCGAGCTGGTCAAGAAGCTGGAGGAGAAGTGGGGCGTCTCTGCCGCGGCGGTCGCAGTAGCCGCCCCAGGTGCGGCGGCTGGGCCAGCGGCTGCCCCGGTTGAAGAAAAAACGGAATTCACCGTCGTACTTACAAGCGCCGGCGCCAACAAGATCAACGTGATCAAGGAAATTCGGCAGATCACTGGCTTGGGCCTCAAGGAGGCGAAGGATCTCGTCGAGGGGGCGCCGAAGACGGTTAAAGAAGGCGTGAACAAAGAAGAAGCGAACAAGATCAAAGCGCAGTTGACGGCGGCGGGTGCCACCGTCGACATCAAGTAAGGAATTGCTCGAGAAACCGGAAGGTGACTTTCTGCCGTGGCTGCCGGCCTGGCCGGAGCGAGTGCGAGGGGAGACCTCTGCCGGTTTCCGTGCGTATCAGTCTGAGAAAAGAGCAGTGATGAAGGCCGTAGCGTAGCTGCTGCCATTGGAGAACGAATGCCGGCGACGACGATTCAGAACAATTTTCGCATCCGAAAGAGCTTTGCGAAGATCCAGAAGATCATCGACATCCCCAACCTGATCAACATCCAGAAGCAGTCCTACGAGAAGTCCCTTCAGGCCGATGTCAGCCCGGAGAAACGCGAGGACATCGGTCTGCAGGGGGTCTTCAAGTCGGTTTTTCCGATTCGCGACTTCAACGAGACCTCCTCTTTGGAGTTCGTCAGCTACCACCTGGAAAAGCCGAAGTACGACGTCGACGAGTGCCACCAACGAGGGATGACTTTCTCCGCGCCGATCAAGGTCGTCGTCCGCCTGGTGGTCTGGGACAAGGACGAGGAGACGGGAGCGCAGTCGATCCGCGACGTGAAGGAGCAGGAAGTTTACTTTGGCGAAATACCGCTGATGACACAGAACGGGACGTTCATCATCAACGGGACCGAGCGGGTGGTCGTCTCCCAGCTGCACCGATCGCCGGGCGCTTTTTTCGACCACGACAAGGGCAAGAGCCATTCCTCCGGCAAGCTGCTTTACAACGCCCGAATCATTCCCTACCGGGGCTCGTGGATCGACTTCGAGTTCGACCACAAAGATCTGCTCTACGTTCGCATCGATCGGCGCCGCAAGCTACCCGCCACGGTGCTGATTCGCGCGCTGGGGGCGGTGCCCGACACCGCTAAGAAAAACCCTCTCGAGTTTCGCGGTGGAACGGAGGAAATCCTCAACTACTACTACGCCACCGAGACGATCTACATCCGAGGGCGCAACGAATTCGAAAAGTCCGTGGAGCTGGAGCTGCTTCCTGGTCAGCGCGCCACCCGCGACATCAAGACCAAGTCCGGCGAGATCATCGTCAAGAAGAATCGGAAATTCACCCGGGCGGCGATCAAGAAGCTGGAAGCTGCCAAGATGCGGATGCTCCCGATCGACGCCGACGAGCTATGGACCAAGGTGTCCGCCTACGACGTGGTCGACGAGAACACCGGCGAAGTGATTCTCGAGTGCAACGAGGAGGTCTCGCAGGAAAAGATCGAGGAGCTGCTCAAGCGGAACATCACCGAGTTCAAGGTCCTCTTCATCGACAACCTCAACGTAGGTCCCTACCTGCGTGAGACGTTGATGATGGACAAGATCGACACGCCCGAGCAGGCGATCATGGAGATCTATCGACGGTTGCGGCCCGGCGATCCGCCTACCCCGGAGACCGCCACCAACCTCTTCACCAACTTGTTCTTCAACCCGGAGCGCTACGATCTCTCCAAGGTCGGCCGCCTGAAGCTGAACTTCAAGTTCGGTTTGGAAGAGCCGCTCGATAGCCAGATCCTGACCAAGCGCGACATCCTCGAGGTGATTCGCTACCTCATCGACCTGAAGAACGGCAAGGGGGCGATCGATGACATCGATCACCTTGGCAACCGGCGGGTGCGCGCGGTGGGAGAGCTCCTGGAGAACCAGTACCGAATCGGCCTGGTTCGAATGGAGCGCGCAATCAAGGAGCGGATGAGCCTGCAGGAGATCGAAACGCTGATGCCGCACGACCTGATCAACGCCAAGCCGGTATCGGCGGTGATCAAGGAATTCTTCGGCTCCAGCCAGCTGTCGCAGTTCATGGACCAAACCAACCCGCTCTCCGAGGTAACGCACAAGCGCCGCCTATCGGCCCTCGGCCCCGGCGGCCTCACCCGCGAACGGGCGGGATTCGAGGTCCGGGACGTCCACCCAACCCACTACGGGCGGATCTGCCCGATCGAGACGCCAGAAGGACCGAACATTGGCCTGATCGCCTCGCTTTCCACCTACGCGCGGGTCAACGAGTTCGGCTTCGTGGAGACCCCCTACCGCAAGGTTGAGGGTGGGGTAATCACCGGGGAGGTCGCGTTCTACTCGGCCCTGGAGGAAGAGAAGCACACCATCGCGCAGGCGAACGCGGAATTCGACAAGAAGGGCCGCTTCGTCAGTGAGCTGATCTCCTGCCGGCGCGGAGGTGAGTTCGTCCAGGTCCGTCCGGACGACGTGGACCTGATGGACGTTTCTCCCAACCAGCTCGTCTCCGTCGCCGCTTCGCTCATTCCATTCCTCGAGAATGACGACGCCAACCGCGCCCTGATGGGCTCGAACATGCAGCGGCAGGCGGTGCCCCTCTTGAGAACCGCCGCGCCTCTGGTCGGCACCGGGATGGAGGGAATTGTGGCGCGCGATTCCGGCGTCACCTGCGTCGCTCGGCGCGACGGGGTCGTCGAGGCGGTCGACGCGTCCCGGATCGTGGTGAAAGCCGAGGTACCCGCTACCTTTGCCGACGTGGCCTCGGAAGTGGACATCTACAACCTGGTCAAGTACCAGCGCTCCAACCAGAACACCTGTCTGAACCAGAAGCCGATCGTCCGCAAGGGAGATCGGGTTCGCCAAAACGACGTTATCGCCGACGGACCGGCAACTGAAACTGGCGAGCTCGCGCTCGGCCAGAACATCCTCGTCGCCTTCATGCCCTGGCAGGGCTACAACTTCGAAGACTCCGTCCTGGTCAGCGAGCGGCTGGTCAAGGATGACATCTTCAGCTCGATTCACATCGAGGAGTTCGAGTGCATCGCGCGCGACACCAAGCTGGGCAAGGAGGAGATCACCCGCGACATTCCAAACGTCGGTGAGGAGGCGCTCAAGGATCTCGACGAGTCCGGAATCATCCGCATCGGCGCCGAGGTGAAGCCCGGTGACGTGATGGTCGGCAAGATTACCCCGAAGGGAGAGACGCAGCTTTCCCCCGAGGAAAAGCTCCTGCGCGCGATTTTCGGCGAAAAGGCCGGCGACGTTCGCGACAGCTCCCTTCGCGTCCCACCCGGCGTGCAGGGAACGGTGATTTCCGCGAAGGTTTTCTCGCGCAAGGGAGTGGAGAAGGACGAGCGAGCCAAACAGATCGAATCGATGGAGGAGGCCAAGCTTCTCAAGGATCAAAACGACGAAATCAAGGTCATCCAGGACTCTGCTTTCAACCGCCTGCGCAAGATGCTGATCGGCAAGGAGGTGCTGGGCAAGCTGGTGGACGACAAGGGAAAGGTCCTCCTCAAAAAGGGCGACGTCCTCGACGAGGCGCTGCTCTCGCAAGTGCCCTACCGTTACTGGTCGGAGATTGCCGTGGGCGAGCAGCTGGAAACCAAGGTTCGCGAGATCATCAAGAACTTGGAGGAGAACAAGGAGGCGGTGAAGCTCGCCTTCGGCGAGAAGATCGCCCGCATCAAGAAAGGGGACGAGCTACCTCCAGGCGTGATCAAGATGGTCAAGGTGTACGTGGCGATCAAACGCAAGCTCTCGGTGGGGGACAAGATGGCCGGTCGCCACGGCAACAAGGGCGTGGTCTCGCGGATTTTGCCGGAGGAGGACATGCCCTACCTGGAGGACGGTCGCCCGGTGGACATCGTGCTCAACCCGCTTGGCGTTCCGTCGCGGATGAACGTGGGCCAGATTCTGGAGACCCACCTGGGTTGGGCGGCCCGCGGAATCGGCGAGCGGCTCGAAAAATTCATCGAGGAGCGCTGGGGCGCAGACGAGCTGCGCAAGCACCTCAAGAAAGTCTACGACTCGGAAGAGTCTCGCCGCTTCATCGATGAGCTTCCCGACAAGGAGGTGGTGGCCCTCTGCCAGAAGCTGCAGAAGGGTGTTCACCTCGCGACGCCGGTGTTTGACGGCGCTCGGGAGAAGGAAATCCACGAGCTGCTCGACGAAGCGATGCTGCCCAGGTCGGGTCAAACGGTTCTCTTCGACGGGCGCACCGGGGACCCGTTCGACCACAACGTCACCGTCGGGATGATGTACATGCTCAAGCTGCACCACCTGGTGGATGAGAAGATCCACGCCCGCAGCATTGGACCGTACTCGTTGGTTACCCAACAGCCCCTCGGTGGCAAGGCACAGTTTGGCGGGCAGCGACTGGGAGAAATGGAAGTCTGGGCGATGGAGGCCTACGGAGCGGCCTACTCCCTCCAGGAGTTTCTCACCGTCAAATCGGACGACGTGGTGGGCCGCACGCGCATGTACGAGGCGATCGTCAAGGGTGACAACGTCCTCGAGTCCGGCTTGCCCGAATCCTTCAACGTGTTGCTCAAGGAGCTCCAGTCGTTGGCCCTGGATGTCGAGCTGCTGGAGACCGCT
Organism: Myxococcaceae bacterium; assembly: GCA_035262305.1. Classification (GTDB taxonomy): domain Bacteria; phylum Myxococcota; class Myxococcia; order Myxococcales; family Myxococcaceae; genus DATFTC01. The sequence continues at coordinate 5,065 of DATFTC010000142.1, forward strand.
CCGCCGGAGCGACAGCGCTCTTCGCCCGCAGGGCACGTGGGGAATGGGGATTCGCGAGCTGAACCCAGGGCAAAGACCGGGACCGAGGCATAGAAATCTGTATTGGAGGTAGCGTGAAGGACATTTTCAATTTCTTCGAGAAGCCGAAGGATCCACTCTCTTTCGCCGCGATCAGGATGGCGCTCGCCTCGCCGGACAAGATCCGGCAGTGGTCTCACGGCGAGGTGAAAAAGCCGGAGACGATCAACTACCGTACCTTCAAGCCGGAGCGGGACGGGCTGTTCTGCGCCCGGATTTTCGGCCCGGTGAAGGACTACGAGTGCAATTGCGGCAAGTACAAGCGGATGAAACACCGCGGCGTGGTCTGCGAGAAGTGCGGTGTGGAGGTGATCCAGTCGAAGGTCCGGCGTGAGCGGCTGGGCCACATCACGCTAGCCACCCCGGTGGCGCACATCTGGTTTCTCAAATCGCTGCCCTCGCGAATCGGCAACCTGCTCGACATCACGCTCAAGGATCTGGAAAAGGTCCTCTACTGCGAAAGCTACATCGTCATCGACCCTAAGAGCACGCCATTGCAAAGGGGCGAGCTGATCTCCGAGGAGAAACTGCAGCGGTTGCTTTCCGAGCATGGCGAGGACAGCTTCGTCGCCGGGATGGGCGGGGAGGCGATCCGGGAGATGCTCAAGGCGATCGACGTCAACAAGCTCTCCGAAGAGTTGCGCCGTGAGATGCGCGAGACGAACTCGGAGGCCAAGCGGAAGAAGTACGCCAAGCGGCTGAAGGTGGTGGAGGCCTTCCGGACCTCGGGCAACAAGCCGGAGTGGATGATGCTCGACGTCATCCCGGTCATCCCGCCCGATCTGCGGCCCCTGGTACCCCTTGACGGAGGCCGCTTTGCCACCTCGGACCTCAATGACCTCTACCGGCGGGTGATCAACCGCAACAACCGCCTGAAGCGGCTTCAGGAGCTCAACGCCCCCGACATCATCATCCGCAATGAGAAGCGGATGCTGCAGGAGGCCGTCGACGCGCTGTTCGACAACGGGCGGCGGGGAAAGACGATCAC
>DATFTC010000143.1:0-3748 GCA_035262305.1 Myxococcaceae bacterium
CACCAGCCGCATTCCAGTAAGCTTCCCGCCTTCCGGCCGCATGCCAGGCCGGGCTCTTTGTCCTCCGGCCAACGAAGGAACTGGGGTTGATGACGGGCCCGCCGTCGGGTACGCATGCCAGCCCGATGAGGTTTCCAGCCACAGTCAAGAAGCTCATCGACGGCACCTACCAGGTTCGCTCAATCGGTACCATTGCGGGAGAGGTCAGCGTCCTTGGCAAAACGCGCGAGGAAGCGATCGCGCGAGCTACCGAGGAAATACGCTATCGCATCGAGTGGTGTCCGTGCTCCGCCGTCAGCGACGAGTTCGTCGAGCTCGAGCTGCGGGAGGCTGCGCCCTCGCCGTGGAGAGGCACCGTTTTTTGAGCCGAGAGCAGCGCACGAATGGTACCGCGAGTACGCCTTCCCACGCTTGTGTGCGCGCACCGGCGACCCGGGGGGTTGCCTACAGGCCCGAACCTTGAATACAAATCCGAAACGGGCCGTCTCTTCGCGCTGGATTAAGTAGGAGCGCGTATGGGTACAAAGCGAAGCGCTGTCCTGGTTGCGCTTGTCTTCCTGGTCGCCGCTGTATTGGTTCCCACTTCCGCCGAGGCCCGCTTTGGAAAACGCTCGCCCTCGGCGGGTACCAGCGGCTACCACGGTGCCTCGGGTGGCGGCGTCTACTATGCCCCGCGCTACTACTATGGCGCCCCGTACGCTGCTTACCCGAGCTTCTATTATGGGTTCAGCTTCGGCTATTACCCCTACTTCGGCTACTACGCGCCGTACGATTACGCTCCCTACCCCTACCCCGTTCCTGACCAGCCTGTGCTCGTCCAGCCTGCGCCGCCACCAGTCATCAAGACCACCGTTTCGGTTGAAGGCCAGGCCTTTGGAACTTTGGACTCGCGTGGCTACCGCTCTAGCGACGGCGGAAGCGTCGGCGCCAAGCTCGGCTTCGAGGGTGACCGCTTCGGTGTCAACGGACAATTTACCTCGATCTTCGTGCCGCACCAGGACTCGGCAGTCTATCCAGGGACTGATCAGATTAGCCTCTTCAACGTGCACGCCAGCTATGCGTTGATCGCCGCACCGATTGCGCGGCTGCGCGTCGAGCTAGGACTGATGAGCGCGTTTGCGCCGGATTTGACCGTCGCGGGTCCAAGCGGCGGCTTTTCGGCTGTCATCAATCTCGGACCGCTCGGGCTGGAGGGTGCCATCCATGGTACGCCGCTGCCTTATCGAGAGCTGGATTGGAATACCGGACTGGCGATCAACATTGGCCCGGTCGGGTTCCACGGTGGCTGGCGCAGTATTACTCTCGACGACCGAGGGCTGGTGGACAACGTTATCCACAAGGATACGTTCAGCGGACCTTATGTCGGCATCGGGCTAACGCTGTAGCGAACGCCAATCGGCTCAAAATCTGTATCGGCCGCCCACGGCAAAGGTCGTTGAGGTCTGCCCCTTGTCCTGAGCGTCATAGTCCCTTTGCCACGTGCCGCTCGTCCAAAGCTTGATCGCTTTGCTGATCTTGCATTGCAGCTTGAGACCAGCGGAGTGGCCGTACCCATCGCCGGGCACGTATTGACCATATTGGTACCAGATGCCCGCCGAAAAGATGCCCAGCTTCTGCGCCAGGTCGGAACGCGCGCTGAATCGCAGAGGCGCTACCGCAATCCCATTGCCGAGGGCAACGCTGCGGCCGACGGAGGCAATGCTGAAGTAGCCTACCTGCGCCGGATCTTTATCATAGAGATAGTAAGCGCCTCCCACAGTGAGATCGGTGTCCTTCACAAACGTCTCGGTGAACGATGCCCCAACCCTGAATTGGTTCAGGTCAGCCGGTTCAGCGCGCAGCGCCGGGGCGATCTGCCTGCAACCCGGAGCGAGATAGAGCGTCCGGGTGCAGTAGGCGATGATCTGCTGCCGGTCAATCGGCCCGCTGGCGGTAGCGATATCCGAGATGATCTGCGTGGTGGAATAGTGCGTGAGCGAAAAGGAGGTATTGACCTCGCTTTCAAAATCGGAGTCGCCTGCGGTGTCGTATCCGCCGCTCACCACGAATCCCAGGGCGCTGCTCGTCGCTCTCAAGAGCGCGTCGGCGTTCGATGAAATCGAGCCAACGTCGAAGCCAACCGAGGTATCCGAGGATTGGGTGCTCTTTGGCGAGAAATCGAGCTCTGCCGACAGGGGAAAATGTTCAGTCGGGGTCCAGTCCACGCCAAATGCGGCGGCGAAGATGTTGCCGCCGGTATCCGCGAATGCCGCGCCTTGCGTCGGCTTGGTCGCGTCATCGTGGGTGAGCGTCAGATCGAACCGCAAGCTGACCGACTCGGATGCGTCAGCGACGCCGCTTACCCGATCATAGAAGTATCCGCTGCGAGGGTTGCGTGGGCTGACCTGGGAAGTTCCAACGCCGAGCTCGTTCGAAACAGAATGAGCGCTGGCCCGGCCCGCACACAGCATTCCTAGACAAAGAACTGCAATCGAACGGGTTTTCATCGCCGGCTGGCTGGCGAAAAGGCCGGAGCTGCGCCAAAGAGCTTAGTCGAACGAATCGAGCGTCCAGAGAGTGCCGCCCGGTAATTCTTCGCCCACAAGCGGCCCTGTGCGAGCGCCTCGCGCAGCTGCCCACCGCCAACCCATCCCTGGTCGTCGCGAAGTTAGAGCGTGTAGCCGGCCTCGCCGTGCTCGGAGGCGTCGAGTCCTTCGCGCTCTTCTTCGTCGCTCACCCTAAGGCCGATCGCCTTGTCGACGACGAAGAGAATTCCGAGCGTCAGCAGCGCAGTCCACAGTCCGGCGGCGAGCAGCCCAATGGCCTGCTTGGCGATGAGGCCCGGATTGCCCGCCAGCAGGCCGTCGTTACCGGAAGGATTGAGCGCTTTCTGTGCGAAGACCCCCACCAGAAGCGCGCCGAGCATTCCTCCAATGCCGTGAACGCCCCACGCGTCGAGCGAGTCATCGTAGCGAAGCTTCTCTTTGGCCAGCACGGCGGAATAACAGACCACGCCGGCAAGCAGGCCGATTACTAGAGCCGCCATCGGGCTGACGAAGCCGGCATTGGGAGTGATCGCCACCAAACCAGCGACGAGGCCGGAGGCAAAACCGAGCAGCGTTGGCTTTCCGCGAAGCGCCCACTCCGCCCCGACCCAGGAGATCGCCGCTGCGGCGGCCGCAATATGCGTGGTTGCAAATGCCAAGGCGGCGTTTTGACCGGCGGCGAGCGCACTGCCGGCATTGAATCCAAACCACCCAAACCAGAGCAGCCCCGCGCCGGCGAGCGTCATCGTCAGGTCGTGCGGAATGAAGCGTTCCTTTCCGTATCCCAGGCGCTTGCCGATGAAGAGCGCACAGACCAGCGCGGAGAGGCCGGCGGTCCAGTGCACCACCGTACCGCCCGCGAAATCGAGCACGCCGAGCTGAGCCAACCAGCCGCCATCCGCCCAAGTCCAGTGCGCCACCGGATCGTAGACCAGGGTTGACCAGAGCAAAGCGAAGAGGACATAGGCGCTGAACTTCATCCGCTCGACGAATGCCCCGGTGATCAGCGCCGGCGTGATGATCGCGAACTTGAGCTGGAAGGCCATATAGGCGAGGTGAGGCAAGCTACCCTTGAGCTGCGGCGCCATGCCTCGCAAGAAGAGGTAATCCAGCCCGCCGATGAATCCGCCCTGGGAGGTCCCGAACGCAAGTGAATAGCCCACTAGCACCCATTGGACGGTGACCAGCCCCATGGTGAAGAACGAGTACATCATCGTGGAGAG
>DATFTC010000144.1:0-12676 GCA_035262305.1 Myxococcaceae bacterium
TGGATTTCCCCGACGACCTTCGTGCGCTGCTTGGCAAGCACTTGGCCTCGTAGCGCCGCCGCGCAAGTAGCGGCGCCTCAAATCGAATGCGCGTCTAGACCGCGTCGCTCTTCGACGTAAACGAAAAGTCGCGTGCGCGAAGTCCGGGCACCACCATCCCGCCGCCCATGCCGCCCCCGCCTGCGGGGACTGCCTCGCTCAGCGCTTCCACATTCTTGAGCAGGTTGACCGGGCTCTCGTTGAAGCGGAAGTTGTTCACCGGGTGGACGATCTTCCCCTTCTCGACCAGCCAGACTCCATCGCGGGTGAGGCCGGTCAGCTCGACGGTCTGCGGATTTACCGAACGAATGTAGAAGAAGTGGGTGATCAACAACCCTCGGTCGGTGCCGCTGATGAGGTCATCGATCGTTCCCGCCCCGCCCCTCATGATCAAGCTGCCGGGGAACGGGATTGCCGCCGTCTTTGTCTTCGCCGCCCAGTGACGATCGACGCTCAAAGTCTTCACCACGCCCTTTTCGATCCAGGTCACCTTGCGGAGCGGCTCTCCACCGCCTCCAGCTCCGCCGAACCCGCCGAATCCCAGGCCACCCCCGCCGCCACCGCCACCGCCGCCGCCACCCCTCCCACCTCCACCGGACCACGGGCGGCCGGGCACGCGCGCGTCGAAAGGATCCGAGCGAATCGTCACCACGTCCGAGAAAATCTTTTCACCCAGCCGATTCCCACCGCCCGGCTTGGACATGAAGCTTCGACCCTCGTCCGCCAATCGCCTGGACAGGCCGGAAACGAGATTTCCCATCAGATCCGCTACCGCCGCTGGCTCGAGAATCACCGTGTACTTGCCCGGCGCCAGCTCCTTCGGATTGGCCGACGTCTCCGCTTTTCGCGCCGCTCTTTCCACCAGCACTTGAGTGGGAATCTGGCCGAACCTGGGAGCGACCAACCCCGCCCATCCCGAGCCAGTTCCATCGGCTGTTCGCATGGTGTTGGAGAAGCGAGTGGTGGTCGACGCGTGGAACCCGAAGTTCTTCTTCTTGTTGGCGATGGCGTCCCAACGAGAGATCGTTTCCAGGAATCCTGAGGCTTGAAGCTCTTTGCTGCGGGACACGTCGAGGGCTTTCTTCACTCCGGCAGCGCGATCGCTCGCGGTAGCGTTGTCCGTTTCATCGAAGAACGCGCGGATCTCAGGATACTTCTGCGGTCCGAGGCCTTCGATGTATTCGTTGTCCGGGCTCGAGGACTCCATCAGCTCCTCGCTGCGCTGCACCGCTTCCTTGAGCGCCGCCGGATCCGTATCGCTCGCGTGGCAGGTCCCGCTCCGCTGGCCGTCTCGGCTGGTAACCCCGATGTTCGCCGTGCGCGACGTGCCGGAGGTGGTGATCTCGTTGGCGGCAAATCGCGTGTAGCTGGCGCGTGATTCGTCGATCGCCACCTCGCACTCCTTGGCCCTGGAGTAAGACAAGATTTGATCGGCCAATGCCTTCGCTTGCTGTCGAGTCAAGCCCATGGAGCTACCCTGTCCTCAGAACGTTGATCTGCCGAAAGCACGACGGAGCACAGCCATGGCTCATCGCGTTGATCTGCTGGGGCTCGCCTTTGCCGTCCGAATTCAACCCGACGTTGCGCCAGGTCGCTTCGCCGCCGATGCCGTCGCATGAGCTCCAGAAATCCGGAGTGCGCGCGTTGTAGGCGACATCCGCAATTTGCTGGCCCACCTTGCCGTGCTTGATTTCCCAGAAGGCGTCGCCGCCGAACTGGAAATTGTAGCGCTGATGATCGATCGAGTAGGAGCCGCGGCCGTCGATCAAAATTCCGTCGTCGACGCCGCCGACCAAATCCGAGAGCTGCACCGGCGTCTTGGCCGGCTCGAGCCATACGTTCGGCATTCGCTGGAAGGGAACCGACGCGTAGGAGTCGGCGTAGCAACATCCCATCGACTCCGTTTGCCCAATCAACTGCGCCTGGTCGCGGATGGTCTGGTACCCCACGAAGATTCCATTCTTGATGATCGGGAACTGGCGCGTCTTGACGCCGTCGTCGTCGTATCCACAAGTTGAGAGGCTTTCCTTGCGGATGCGATCGCCGTTGAAGCTCACGATTTCGGCGCCCACCTTGAACTTGCCCAGCTTGTCCGGAGTCAGGAACGAGGTTCCAGCGAAATTGGCTTCGTAGCCAAGCGCGCGGTCGAGCTCCGTCGAGTGGCCGATCGACTCGTGGATGGTGAGGCCGAGGTGAGTGGGCAGCAGGACCAGGTCCTTCTTGCCGGGATTGACCGACGGTGCTTTGAGATGGGCCACCGCCTCCTCGCCTACGCGTCGCGCCTCGGCCAGCATGTTGGCCCGCTCCACGGCCTCGTAACCCGCGGTGACCGCGTCCGGCCGATAGGTGCGCGTCTTTTGCTTTCGCCCCTTTTCCACGGCCGTAGCGCTGAACTCCGGCGATATCTGGTAGACAGACTGCTCGATCCGGCTGCCCTCGGTGGACGCGAAGTATCGATGCTCCATCCGCTGCGCGATGAAGCCCACCACCGAGAAGATTCCTGGCACCTTCTTGGTCTCGTCGGCGACGGAGCGGAGCAGCTCCAGCTTTTCCTGAACCGGCACGATGAACGGATCCTTGGCTATCGGCGTGCGGTAGACGTCGACGTAGGCGGCGACCGGAGCAAGCTGAACCGGTTGGCGGCGCAGGGGCGCGTTCGCCTTTGCGGTGTCAATCGCCTCTTTGACCGCGCGGGCAATCTCGTCTTGTTTGACCAGGTGCGAAGCGGAGAACCCCCAAGCTCCGTCGGCGAGAACGCGCACTCCAAACCCAAAGGACTCGGAATCCGAGACCAAGGGGACATGATTGAACTTCCCACCGCCAAACTCCGGCTGCGACCGCAGGTTCACTACTTGGCTTCGGTAGCGGTTAATCCGAATATCGGCGTAGCTCGCGCCAGCCTTCTTTGCTTGCTCCAGAGCGAATGCGGAAAAGTCTTTCAGCTTTTCTGCAGAGAGCTCGGCGGCGTGGCTTTCGAGGACCCAGAAGCGCCCCGGAATGAGGGCTGTGGTCGCCCACGCTGCCGCGCCTGCTCCGCACGTCCGCAGGAACTCGCGCCTTGATTGTGTCATCGAGCCTCCAAAAAACGAGCGTCGTCCGGCGCTCCTCAAGCGAGGGAGCGCACTCTAGCCGCTCGAGAGCAGTCCTGTCAGTGCGAATTCGCGCCGGCGGGTCCGGACGCATCGTCCTCGCTGGGGCCGACCCCGATCGGCGCTTCCTTGCGGTTGTAGAAGCGTACGGATTTCTGCGACAAACGCAGCATTTGTTCCGCCGCCTCTGAAGGGACGATCGAGTGCTCGATTTGCGACGGCTCGGGTCGCTCGACGATCGCCAACACCCCCTCCTCCAGCTGCTTGGCCTGAGCTGCGCTCAGCTCGAGCCTTCGCACCTTCCCCTTCCGGGTAATGAAATGAAACGCGCACTCCCCCGGCTCTGGCGAAAGCTGAGACGCGAGCACCAGCTCGCGCAGGCGTTTGTCCAGCTCGAGCTGCTGTAGAGCGGCGAGTCGTTGGTGGGCCTTGCTCCCCGGCAGCGCCAGAGGCGGCAGCGGCGGAATCGCCGGCTGAGAGCGGTGGGACGCCGACTCTGCCGTCCGCGGCAATTTCTCTTGCTCGGCACGCTGGGCGTGCGCTTCGGTAATCAGGCCAGCCTTGATCAATTGGTCGCGTAGGCTATGCACGAAGTGCATTTCTTATTCGTTGCGACCAATAGTGCAAGACCGAAGCTTGCCGCCCACAGCGAGTGGCGCATAACCTTTGTTGCCGAGGCAGACCTATTGAACAAATCGAAAGTCGCCGCGATCTGCGTGTTGGCGATTGCCGCCTCCTGCGCAGATCCGGTGGACAAGGCCGCGAAGAAGCGAATCTTCTCGCCCGAGGATCCACCCAAGGTGCTCGCGAGCGCAGCGGAGGACCTCGAGCCCGCCAAGCTCAGCGACAATGCGGACCTCGCGCGTCGCGTTCTGCGGATGGGGGCTGCGGAGGCGACCGAGCGACTCGGGCCTCATCGCTTCGCAGCGACGGTGGCGTTCACATGGGCCGGTGGGGGCCGAACCGAGGAGCTGAAGGAGAACCGGGTTCTCATGGCCGGCCGGGGAGGAGTGGCCGGCGATTTCCACGCCTCGCTCAACAACTCCCGCGATCAGGGGCTGGAAGTGATTCGCGTCCACAACGCTGTGTATGCCCGCAGCCGTTACGGCAAGTTCCGCCAGCGGCTTCGCGACCGCGGCATGGCCGAGAAGGAACGAGAGGAAGTCTACGGCGCTCTTCGCGACTTCGACTCCATCTTCGATGGCCGGTTGAAGCTGGTCTTGTCAGCTAAGGGATCGGTTCGCGGTCGGCCGGCGATCAAGTACGCCGTTACGCTGGCGCCGGCGCCCAAGGAGGCGCGCACCGCCAAGGCAGCTCTTCCGGCTGTCGTTGGCCCCAAAGGCGGATTCGACGAGCCCACCTCTCGCCGGATCGCTTCGTTCGAGAAGCGCCAGCTGAAGTCGGTTCAAGGAGAGGTGGCGGTGGACTCGCAGACGGCGGTCGTACTCGAGTCGCACCTGGATGGACGGCTCTCCGTTCCCTCGCCGGCAGCGGACAAGGAGGCGACGCTGAGGCTGACGGTCGATACCAGCTTGTCCGACTTCGGAAGCGATCCGGGGATAAAGCCGCCGACCGAGTTTTTGCCCGATGCCGACAAGCCGGCCGGGATCGCCTCCGCCCTGGACCGATTCGGCATACCGCGCGGCGGGCCTGGGAAGGACGCCGGCGTGGAGCCCGAGGCAGGAGAGGAAGAGCCTTGATCGCCCCGGGCCGGTGAGCGATGCGAAAAGATTGACCGCGGAGCGCCAGCTCCTACAATGGCGCAGAGTCGCGGCCTGGCCGCGTCCGACATGAACAGCTGATCAGGTTTTGGGGAACGAGAGATGGAACGCAAGCTCGGAACGACGGCTACGATTGCGCCCGAAGAGGTGAAAGCCTCGCTCTCGAAGGAAAGGGGGCTCACCGCAGAGGAGGAGAAGCTGCTGCGGATGAGCAACGGCGTCAGCGTCGATCCGGATGCGCCCCTGGCGAAGGCCACCGCCGGCGAGCTCGCCGACGAGTTGTTGCTGATGGAAATGGATCTCTTTCGCGCGCATCGGCCAATGGTGTCCGGCCGGCGGGGGCGTCCCTCAACGACCTCGGCCGCTGCGCCGGCGGACGCGCGCGCGAAGTCGAAGATCATCCGAGCGCTGCGCAGGAAACGCTAGGCGATCTGTTTCGTTTCCTTCGAGGTACGGACCGCCGAGCTAGAAGTGAAGTGTCAGCGCGAAGAGTCGGCCGTTGTTTCCACCGAGCTCGTGCCGGTAGGCGAAATCGATGCCCCCACCCTTCCCGGCGTATCCGAGCCCGCCGCTGATGTAATCGGTCCCGATGATGTTGTCGTGCGCGTAGCCGGCGCGCAGCGGGAACGCACCGCTCACGATATATTCGAGCCCGGTGTGATAGGCAAAACGGGTCGATGGCCCGGTGAAATCGGCCCGCCCGTCCACCGCGACCGTGATCGCCCCGGTGGCGTAGGCCAGACCGAGCGCATAATAGCGGCTCAAGTCTTGGTTGTGGATGTCCACCAGATTCTGACCCGTAATCGTGGCGATCAAACCCTCGCTCAGGCGAACCAGCAATCCCGCATCGACGGTGACCGCATTGGCCGAGACCGCGCCGTTCTCCACCAGGTATTTCACCGCGCCGCCGATGAACACGTTTTCCGAGATGCCAGCGGCGAACGCCAACGTCGCTAGGTGCACCGAGCGCTGCTGATCTGCGCGTCCGAGCGACACAAAGTGATAGCTCACCCCGGCCGCCAAATCGGTCGTCTGGCTGTCGATGATCGCCGCGCTGGCGTAGCCGAATTTGGTCTGAGAATCGAACGCGCCGGAAAGCTCGAGCTCGTACCGGCGCCGCAAGGCGAGCGCAGCGGGGCTTCCGGTAATTGCCTCGCCCCCGAGGGCAACGGCCCGGTAGGCTCCGCCCATCGCGTAGTTTCGGGCGCGCATCAAGTCGCTCAGGTTGGGTTCCCCCTGGGCGAAGGCGAGCGCGGGGCAGAGGACGAGCTGAACTAAGAAGACTCTTCGCATGGAAGCATCCTAGCTGGCTTGAAGGCGGGAGAGGGGGGCACTACATTGGCTGCCTCGATGGCGGAGCCTCGCCTGATCCGCAAATGCGTCGTTCCGGCCGCGGGCCTGGGCACGCGCTTTCTTCCGGCGACCAAGGCCATCCCCAAGGAAATGTTGCCCATCGTCGATACGCCGACTCTGCAGTACATCGTGCAAGAGGCCGCCTCCGCCGGCATCGAAGACGTCATCCTGATCAACGGACGCGGCAAGTCGAGCATCGAAGACCACTTCGATCTCGCGCTGGAGCTGGAGTCAATTCTCAAGGCGCGCGGAAAGCAAGAGGAGTGGAAAAAGCTCCGCGACATTTCAAGCTTGGCGAACATCGTGAGCGTACGCCAGAAAGAGCCGCTCGGACTAGGCCATGCGGTTCTTTGCGCAAAAAACCTGATCGGCGGCGAACCGTTCGGTGTCATTCTGGGGGACGATGTGATCGACGCCGTGAAGCCCGCCATCCGCCAGCTCGCCGAGGCTTTCCAACGCCACCGAAAAGGGGTGATCGCCCTGATGGAGGTGCCGGCGAGCGAGGCTCACCTGTACGGGATCGCGGCAGGGGAGGCGATCGACGAGCGAACGGTGCGCATCACTCGGCTGGTTGAGAAGCCAAGGGCCGGGACCGCACCATCGAATCTGGCCGTTATCGGTCGCTACGTTCTTCCGGCGCGCGTCTTTGAAATCCTCGAGAAGCAGGGGCCGGGCGTCGGCGGTGAAATCCAGCTTACCGACGCGCTGGCGGTGCTGTGCGAAACGGAGGGGTTGATCGGCTACAAGTTCGAAGGGCGCCGCTACGACGCGGGCGACAAGCTCGGTTACCTGAAAGCAAACGTCGCCTACGCGCTCAAGCGCAAAGACCTCCGGGCGCCGCTGCTTGGTTGGCTTACGGATCTGCTGCACCAGGTAGGCGGTACGTGACCCAGCGACTTCGTTTTCTCTTCCTGGCGGCTGTTCTCACCGGCGGGAGTGCGAGCGCGTACGTCCTGCCGGCCTGGTCGATCCTCCGGCGCATGAGCGAGGCCCGCGACGAGCTTCAGATTTCCAACTTCAGGCTCGACGGCACCCTGACGCTTTCCAGCTGGAGCGGGCGCGGCGTTGGCACGGCCCTCGTAGGGAGCGGCCGCTCTGAGCTTCAAGCCGATGCCCTGCTGCTGATGAAGCTGCCGGGCCGCTGTCGCCTCGAGGCGACCACGCTCGAGGGCGGGCGATCGATTGCCATCTGGTCTCACGGCAAGGAACGCACTGAGGGACCGCGCGTGGACGAGCTCGTCGCGGTTCTCGGCCAACTTTGCCCCTTGCTGGCGGTCCGGTCGAGCTCCGACGCCGAAACGCGCGCCGCGATCGACCGCCACTTGCGCGCGATGAAGATCGACGCTCGGACCACCAGCTTGGCACGCCTCGGCAACCAGATCGTCTACGTGCTCGGCAGCACCGCGCCGGGGCAGTCCCAGTTTTGGATCTACAAGGACTTCTTTTTGCCGGCGAGCGTCCGTTGGGTGGATCAGGAGAAAGCCTGGGACATTCGTTTTTTGGACTACGGCTCGCCGATCAGCGGCGAATCCTTTCCCCGCATCATCGAGCTGTACCGCGACGGCGAGCTGTTGCTGCGGTTCTCAGGACTGAAATCCGATTTCAAATCGGTCCTCTCCGATAAACTGTTCTGAGCGCGTCGGGCGTCCCCAGTAAGGTGGAGACGGTGAGCACCTCCCTTGCTTCGTTCGCGGTTGGTCGCCCTGTGCATGGCGCGTTCACCTACTCGGTCCCGGAGGCGCTTGCCGCTCGACTCGTTCCCGGGCAGCGCGTGCTGGTGCCCTTCGGCAGGACCACGGCGCTTGCGTTTTATCTTGGGCCTGCCAGCTCGCCGCCCAGGGTCGGCAAGCTAAGGCAGGTGGAGCGGGAGCTCGAGGCCGAGCCGGCGCTGCCGGCGGACGTGATGGCGCTGCTGCGCTTTGCCTCTGAGCACTATCGATATCCCCTCGGTGAGACGATCCGAATGGCGCTGCCGCCGGGACTCGCCGGTCCGATCGAGCAGCGGATCGACGCGCCGGACCGCGAGCAATTTGCCCAGGCAATGCCCGGCGCCGAATCCGCGGCGCTCGAACGGGCACCGGCCCAAGCCGCCGCCTTGGCCTACCTGCTTGCGGTGGGAGGCCGGGCTGCCCTGGCCGAGATCGCCCATGCCATTCCCGGCTCGCGCGAGTCGCTGCGCAGGCTGGCGCAGCGCGGCCTGGTTCGGATCGAAGCCGAGGCCGTGGAGCCCTCCGATCGCGGCGGCTGGGGGCAGCCGCGTCCTGCGCAGCTCACGGCAGAACAGCAGGTGGCGGTGGAACGGATTGTCGAGGCGGGGCGAATTGGAGGCTTTCGTCCGTTCTTGCTCCATGGCGTCACCGGAAGCGGTAAGACGGAGGTCTACCTTCGCTGCGCTGAAGCGGTGTTGTCCGGCGGTCGAGGCGCCCTGGTCTTGGTTCCGGAGATCGCGTTGACGCCGCAGCTCGTAGGTCGGTTTCGGAGTCGGTTTGGCCCCGAGGTGGCGGTTCTTCATTCCGGGCTCAGGGAGCGCGAGCGCCTCCGGCAATGGCAAGCGCTGCGCTCCGGCAAGGCGCGCATCGCAGTCGGAGTCCGCTCGGCGATTTTCGCGCCGGTGCGCGACCTTTCTTTGATCGTCGTCGACGAAGAGCACGATCCTTCGTTCAAGCAGGAGGAGAAGCTGCGGTACAACGCTCGCGATCTTGCGCTCGTTCGGGCCAGCCAGCTCGGGGCGACCGCGGTGCTCGGATCGGCGACGCCGTCGCTGGAGACTTTGCAAAACGCCCGGCGGGGGAAATACGAGCTTTTGGAGCTGCGCTGTCGCGTCGATGATCGCCCTCTGCCGCAGGTGTCAATCGTGGACTTGCGCCTGGAGCGCCCTCGAACGCCGCTCACCCCTGCGGAGGAACCGCCGATGCTTTCTGCGCCGGTGATCTCCGCGATCGACGACGTACTCGGGCGTGGTCAGCAGGTGATCATGTTCCTCAACCGGCGTGGGCACAGCACGTTTCTGGTGTGCGAGGTCTGCGGCGCCTCTTTGCGATGCGACTCCTGCGACGTCTGCCTTACGCACCACTTGTCCTCGAGCCGCGTGCTTTGCCACTACTGCGGCTTTGCGGCACGCGTTCCGCAGACTTGCCGCGAATGTGGCGGCGCCCTGCTCAAGTTGGGCGCGGGAACCGAGCGGGTAGAGGCCGAGGTGGCCTCTCGATTTCGCGGCGCGCGCGTGGCGCGTCTCGACCGGGACTCCGCCACTTCACCCGAGCGCCTGACCGCGATGCTGGCTGCGTTCGCGCGACGGGAGTTGGACGTCCTCGTCGGAACGCAGATGATCGCCAAGGGGCACGACTTCCCCGGTGTAACTTTGGTCTGCGTCATCCTCGCCGACACGTCTTTGGCCATCCCGGACTTTCGGGCGGCGGAGCGGACGTTCCATCTGCTGACCCAGGTCGGCGGGCGCGCCGGTCGGGGCAGCGATCCCGGCCGCGTGATGGTGCAAACCTACAACCCCGACTCCGAGCCGGTGCGTCGGCTGCTGAGCCATGACTTCCACGGATTTGCCAGGGCGGAGCTCGAGCGGCGGCGGGCGCTGGCGTATCCTCCCTTCTCGAGGCTCGTCGCAATCCGGGTCGAAGGCGAGAATGCTCAGCGCACCGCGGCCGCCGCCCAGGAATTGGGCGCGCGCATCGCCGCTCGGCTCCCGCATGCATCCCGCGGGGTGAGGCTGCTGGGGCCGGCCCCCGCTCCAGTCAGCCGCATCAGGAACAAGACCCGTTGGCAGATCCTCCTCAAGGGACCGACATACCGAGCGCTGGCTGGACCGATGACCGCCGTCGAGGCGTACGCGCAGGTGCTCTCGGCGAGCGTCAAGGTTGCGATCGACGTGGACCCGGGGGCGTTGCTGTAGAATCCGCGGTCATGGCCCATCCCGTCTTGCTGGTGTGCGATGACGTCTCGCTGGTGGCGACGGTCCGGCGGCTGCTCGAGCGCGACGGACGCGAGTCGGTCCTGGCAACTTCAGTCGCCGATGCCCTAATTGCCTACGGGCACTACGCTCCCGAGGTGGTCGTCCTAGATCCCGCAATAGAAGGCCGGCGCGGTCGGCTGATTCTCGACGAGATCGCCAAACTTCCGCCGTCCGAGGGCGCTCGGGTGATCTTGCTCGGCGAGGAGGTCGACGGTGACCAAGCGCGCGCCGTTCCACTCCCGCTCGATGGCGATGCTTTTCTGCAGTCGCTCGCAGAGGACGGTGGGGACCGAGGCGACGGAGGAGTGGCTCCAGTCGGCACCGAGCCTGCTCAATCTGCACCCAGCTGGTGGCATCCGGTGCCCACTCCGGTGGAAGGTCCGCAAGCCACTGCGCCAATCCAGCGAGCTTCGCTCAATGCGCGCGCAAAGCGCTCCAAACGGACGGCCCTGGTTTCCCCGGAGACGAGCGTGGCACCCACGCCCGCGAGCGGTCAGCTGACATTGGAGCAACTGGCAGAGCTGGTGTTGAAGCTGTGCAATTCCAAAGACTGTGCCTGCCTCGAGCTGCAGAGCCCGGACGCGACGCGCACCCTTTGGCTCAAGGACGGCCGTTTGGTCGCCGCTGTTTCATCGTTGTACGAGGAATCGCTGCTCGGTCGCGCTCGCGCGGACGGCCTTTTGGACCGCGACCAGGAAAAGGAGCTGCGCAGTCTTGGGATGGTATCGCCTTCCGAGCTCGCCCGAGCAATGCGCACCCGAGGCTACCTGCGCGAGATCGAGCTGGTGCCGCTGATTCAAAGGAATGCGGAACACATCGCTCTTGAGGCGCTCGGCGAGGAAGTGTGCAACTACCGCCTCAGCGGCGATGACCTGAACGGCCGCGCGATCGCCGCGGCGTCGGCGACTCCCGCCGCGCAGCTCCTTCCGCGAGCCCTGGCAAGAGCGGTGTCCGAGGAATCGATCCTCGCCTCGTTCGGCGGGCTCGATGCGGTTCCAGCTCCGCGGGCGCAGGCGCTCACCCTTGGAGACCTCGGCCTCGCCGAGCCGGAGCTCAACCTGCTGGGCGCGGTCGACGGCGTGCTCACCGTCGGCGAGTTGCTCCTGAGCAGCGCCATGGCGCAGGAGCAGGCGCTCAAGACATTGAGGTTGGCCTCCATTCTCGGGGCGATCGAGATCCGTCCCGGGACGCAGCCGCTGGCATCTCATGGGCCCGATGTGGATATTCGGAGGCTCAAATCGAAATTCGAGGAGGTTCAGGAGGCGGACTACTTCGCCGTGCTCGGGCTTTCGCGCTCGGCCGGCAGCGAGGAAGTTCGGCAAGCATTCGAGGTGCTCTCCGCAGAATTCAATCCGCTCAAGTTCGCGGGTCACATGGACCCCAGCCTGCAGTCGCAGGCCGAGCAGATCCAATCCCAGCTCGCCGAGGCCGCGCAAACGCTTCGGGACGACCGTTTGCGCGCTGCATACGCAGGAAATTTGACCGATTGACGGCTAGAATCACCGGTTGACCGGTACTCGAGGCAAGTTGCCCGAGTTGTTCCGGCGCATTAAAGAGGAAGCATGGTTCGTGAAATCGTGATCTGGCCCGACCCGGTCCTCAAGAAGAAGGCATCTCCCGTTCAACGGGTAGATGACTCGATTAAGAGCCTGGTCAATGACCTATTCGAAACGATGTACGCAGCCGACGGGGTCGGCTTGGCGGCACCGCAGGTGGGCGTGCTCAAGCAGGTGATCGTCCTGGACACCACCCCACGGCAGCCGGAGTCCAAGCCGGTGGCGATGATCAATCCGCACATCACCGCGAAGGAAGGCAGCACGCGGTACTCGGAGGGATGCCTTTCCATCCCCGGCGAGGCAGAGGAGGTCGATCGCGCGGCTCAGGTCACGGTGAAATTCTTGGACGTGTCTGGGCAAGAGCAGATTCTCGAAGCGGATGGCCTTCTCGCAGTGGCGATTCAGCACGAGACCGATCACCTCCAAGGCACGATGTTTGTGGACTACCTGTCGCCGCTCAAGCGCGAGCTGATCAAGAAGCGGATGAAGCGGTTGAAGGCCGAACGAGCCGAGGAGCGGGCTTCCGCATAGCCTTCGGCACGCCGATCTTCGGGCACAGCTTCGCCACCACGCACCGTTCGCATGCCGGCGAACGGGCGATGCACGTTCGCCGACCGTGCCAAATCAGCAGTTGATGGGCCTTGGCCCAATCGGCGGCGGGCAGAAGCTCCATCAACTCGAGCTCAACTTTGTCCGGGTCCGTCTGCTTGGTGAAGCCAAGCCTGCGGGCGAGGCGGCGGATGTGTGTATCCACCGGAAAGGCTGCGTCCCCTCCCAAGTGAATGGTGACGACGCCGGCAGTCTTTCGACCGACTCCGGGCAACGCCTCGAGTTGTGCACGCGACACGGGCACAAGCCCTCCGTGATCCTGAACCAGGGCCTGCGCCGCCGCGATGATGTTCTTTGCCTTGCTTCGGTAAAGTCCGCACGTCTTGATCATCGACTCGAGCTCGT
>DATFTC010000145.1:0-22696 GCA_035262305.1 Myxococcaceae bacterium
TGATTGGCCACAGTCGTCCTCGCCGGGCGGCGGGTTTCCAGATCCCGGCGGATCGCACTCGATGAAGCGCCCGGATTTGAACTCCATAAAGACATCATTTCCCTGAATCAACGGCACCTGGTAGTGGACCAGAAGTTCGCCACCGGTGTCCCGTTCCTCAGCTCCGGTAAATGGATCGTAGACCAGATCGGCTAGGACTGATCGGACATCCTGACCTTCGGTTGCGACGAAGCCATTGTGCTGCGAGTTTTGCCCCCACTGCGGCCAGCTTCGCGCACCGCCCTCGTCGCCATCATCATCTCCGAGGGCGACGCTCGCCACCAACGCGAAACCGGCTGCAATACCCAAGTTTCGTAAACCTCCAGTGCTCCGTTTCATGGACTACCCCTTGAGTAATTCGTCAGTACCGCTCGCCCGGCCCCCCTCGACTTGTCCCGCGGCGCGGCGTGCCTTCTGCTGCGTCCGCGCGGCGAAGTCAAGGAACATTGAGACAGATCGCGCAGAGCCAATTAGGGGGTGAAATAGGAATTCTGGGAAATCTTGGAGATCACGGCCCTGTCGCATTCGACAACACTCTTGCGTCCTCTAGGTCGATTTCTCGGAGGTTGTTGGTTGATTGGAGAAGTTCGCGGCCTAGAGGCGTGCGGACTGTTGCCGATCGGCTCGTGCGACAAAAAAGGGGTAGCGGCCGGAACCGCTACCCCCTGGTAATACGACTGCAGATCGGTCAGCTGTCTTTAGGGTCCTTCTGAGATGCGAAGAATGCTTTCTGGGTCGCTACCCGCGCGACTCACGTGTGTCACAGGCCCGCCATCGTTGCCAAGGACGAAGAGATGACCATCGTTCTCAGTCAAAATGCGCCCCCTGTTATCGAGTGACAGAGGAGTGTACGCGGCTCCCAGTGCGAGGGTCAGGAACAGCCTGTGAACATCAGGCGAGTTCATATCGAACACCCCGGTGTGTCCCTGCGGTATTACATAGATATTGCCGTCCTCGCTGTTGGCGAACACCTTCCCGCTCGAATCGATTGCTGGGGCGTTGATGCACCACTCGAATCCGTTCGGATGGTCAGACACGCATGTGATGTGCCCAGTCGCGTCGCGCATACAGCTTTTGGTCTCAATGCTATGGAACTTCCATTCCGGGACCAGGTTCTTGTTCAGCTGGGTGATGTAGAACGGGCCGGCCGGGATACCAGTGGATGCGCAAACGGTAAAGCTCGCGGCTCCCCCTCCGGGATTGCAGTAGAAGCCTGCTTCCTCGTCGTAGTGGTTGTCTTTGATGACAATCGAATACGTGCCGCCGTGAGAAAAGACCGCGGGTGTTGAATCCCAACCGAAGTCGAAGGTCGCCATCACCGCACCGGTAGTCCCGTTAAACTTGACCAAGTGCCCGCGGGCGATGTTGTAGCGACTGTACGAGCCATACAGCACATTTCCGTCCGGCAAAACCGTCGGCGAGGATGAGGATTGGTCGAGGACGTTGCCGTCGCCAGGTCGATTCGTCGTCGGGTCGACTCCCATATGGGCACCGAATCTGCAATGTCCTTTTTCAACCAGGCCCGGGGCCGAGGAGATGGGAATCAAGACGCCGCACCCGTCCGCGAACAGGTTGCGCATCGACTTGTGCCACTTGAGAGTCAGATCCGGATTGACCGCGATCACCCATCCGTAGCGCGCGCTGCTGTCCACGCGAGCAACGGTGTAGATGGTGCCATCAGGAGCGATAGCTGGCGCCACGTTGATCCCAGCGCGAGCAATACCGCAGTCAAACATCGTCGTCGGCATCGCGTCCGGGCTCGGCGGCCACGGAAGGGCACTATTGGGGAACCTTCCGATACAAGTCGTCGGCTTGTCGGGAACGAGTACCGAGTAGCTCACCATGCTGACATCATTGCTGGGCGTGACCTTGACCAACCAGCTGCCAACCGCGGTACCGCCTCCAGTAAATGGGTTGATATTTGCGAGGTCGAGCTTAATCACATTGTAATAAACGTTTCCGGCATCGTCCGCGGTCAAGGGCCCGGCCGTATAGGTACCGGGATCGAGGGTCGTGCCGAATGGATTAATTCGAGCGATCACATCGCCCTGTCCGCGGTTAAGCTTGAAAATCGTACCGCCGAACCCGGGATCATAGAAATGGCCCCCCACCACCACTCCGTGGTAAACGGGTTCCCAGCCCTGGGCGAGGCTGGAGCCCGACGGCCCGTCTATCGGCTTCCAGTCGCTGGTGAAATCCCATTTTTGCACCAGGTTTCCATCCTCCCAATGGAAGCGCCTCTGGTGCCAGGTTTGAGAGGTGAACGTAGCACTGGTATAGGGGCCGGACTTCGCCGCCATAAAGACGTCCTCTTGGTCCGTGAGTGGTGCCTGGTAATGAACCAGGAGGCCACCCTGGTCGGCGAACTCGGCGTCGACGTTTGGATCGAAGAGAATGTCGGCGAGTTGTCCGTTGATAGCTTGCCCCTGGACATTGACGAAACCCTGATGCTGCGGGTTTTGGCCCCACTGGTTCCAATTCCCCCCTCCACCCGCGCCATCGCCTCCCTCGGCAGCGATGATGGTCGGTGACAGGGCCAAGGCAGCCGCGGCACTAAGGCCGAGGAAGGCGAAGATCTTCGTTTTCATTGAATTCCCCCAGGATTGATTGGTTAGAGCCGCCCCGCCCATTCACGCGTTGCTCCACAGTTGCGGCAGCGTCCTTGTGCTGGGTCTATCCGGTCGAGTCAAGGAGCATCAGACTAAACTGTTCAGTTCAACGGTCAGGCGAGTGCGGCGATTTCAGAATTCAGGGAAATCTTGGATTTCGCGTCGCTTTTAGAAATAGCGGTGTTCCCTTGGGCATTCACCGTGGAGCGCGAGATTAAGAGCGATCCTTTCTGTTTGATATCTTGCAATATTGCCTAACTTTGCGCTCTCTGCGACAGATCGAGAGTCCATTCCTCTCCTATTAGGTCGCGACCGAAGCTGTGGTGCGGCTCTTGCTGGATGAGGCGGAAGCCAGCGCTTTCATAGATCCGACGGGCCGCGAGCAGCACGCTGTTCGTCCAGAGCGTGACCTTGCGGTAACCTACCTGCCGAGCGAAACGCACGCACTCGCTCACGAGGCGAGTGCCAATACCCAGGCCGCGCGCCGACGGTTCGACGAGCAGCAGTCGCAGCTTGGCCACAGCCTTCGATTGTTTGACGAGGAAGACCGAGCCGAGGATTTCGCCGTCACGCTCCGCAATCCAGCAGCGCTCCCGCTTCGGATCGTAGTGCCGAACGAAATTGGCGACGATGCTCGCCACCAGTGCTTCAAATTGCTCATTCCATCCGTACTCCTGGGCGTAAAGTAATCCATGGCGATGGACAACCCACCCCATATCGCCGGGCTGGTGCGGCCGAAGGACGTAAGGCTGGCTTCTTTGCTCGTGGCTGCCAAGTAGCTTCTCAATCGTCTGCATCGCCTCGACCAGGTGTCTTTGCTCCGCCGACGAAAGTTTGCTCAGCAGCCCGGCAATTTCGGCGCTCGAGCGCTGATCGAGCTGGGCGAAGATCTTCTTGCCTCGCGAAGTCAGCGACAAGAATTGCTCTCGACCGTCCGAATCGGAGGGAATCTTGTCGATCAACGCCTGCTTCTTGAAGTCGCGAAGAATTCGACTGAGGTAGCCCGCATCCAACCCCAACTCCTTACCGAGCTCGGCCGCGGTAGGCTTCGCGCGGTAAGCAAGCTCGTAGAGAACGCGTACCTCGGTCAGGGAGTACGGGCTTCGGAGGAGCTTCTCCTGCAGCACGCCAATCTGGCGAGTGTGGAAACGGTTGAAGCGACGGACAGCCTCAACGCGCGGATTGGAATCGGTCTCCGGCGACATGGACATCTCTTTAGTGGCCAACACTAGACGAAGTCAACCATATCATTGACTCTGTCAAGTATAGCCACTTGGTGAAGCTGAGTGGCTCAACCGCCGACCACTTCGTCGTATCCACGACCGCGAAACTCGATCAGACAGAAACCGTGCCCGAAGGGGTCAGCCATGTTCGCGATGCGCCCCCACTTGTGCTCCTCGATGCCGCGCTCGAGAAGCGCACCTGCTTCTTGGGCGCGGCGGACCGCGGCATCAAGGTGTTCGACGACAAAATCCAGATGGACCGGTGTCCAGTGCCGCCGATACTCGCGCAGCGGAGGTTTGCCGGCGCAGGCCGGGCTGCCCGAGGGCTTGGCGAGAAGGTCGATCGGCGATGAGGCACCCAGGAGCTCTACCCATATTCCGGCGACCCGACGCCCCGACTTCAACCCCAAAGCCCGAGTGTAGAACTCGGTGCCTCTATCCAGGTCGTCGACATCGATGCATGCGCGAAGACTCGTCATTGTCCCTCGCCGGCTGCCTTTGAGCCCGACGCGAGCTTGATCGAGACGGGCAACTTGAATCCCTCGCCGCTGCGGAAGGACTCCAACCGCCTGGTGAACTCGCCGTGGATCCGTCGGCGAACATCCTCCGGTTGAAGCATGAGCAGGGCGCGGTTTCGCACGCCGCCTTCGGCGAAGCCGCGCCAGAGGGCGTCGGCGCTCGAGATCCGATGCTCGAAGCTGAGCGTGCGAACTCGGATGTCGCGCAATCCGGCCTCCCGGAGCAGGGCAGAGAGCTCGGATTCCGAGGCAAAGCGGAAGAAGTCAGGCCCGGCTGGCAAAGAGGGAGGAGCCACCACGCCGGACGCGCGAACTGCCTCGGTGATGACGCCCACCATCGGGCATTGCTGGGGGTAATCCCAAGCAGTGAGTGCGGCGCGACCCCCCGGCTTGAGGACGCGGGCGAAGCCGGCCGCCGCCCGTTCAGGGCGACCCAGATGAAGGATGCCGAAGTTGGCGACCACCGCATCGAAGCTGCCCGCCGGGAACGGAAGCTCCTCGGCATCGCCTTTGATGAACTCGATTGCTGGATGGCGGCGCCTGGCAACCGCCAGCATTTGTTCGGAAAGGTCCACTCCGGTGACCCTGGCTCCCCGGTCGCCGGCCCTCCCCGCCACATATCCAGGTCCGGTTGCAACGTCGAGGAGTCGCCCCCCTTTGTGCACGGCAGCGTCATTCAAGAGGTCGTCGATCGACAGGGACGTGATGGGCCCAAACACCTCTTGATACGCATCGGCGCTGTTGGTTTCCCACCCATGGTGCTCGAACCGATTGAATGCATCGGCATCGAAGGCGTCGCTCATGTGCAGCTCCTTTTCGAACAACGGCCGGTGGCATATCACCGCGAATGGCGCAGTTGACAACACACTTACGTCACCGGTAGGGATCGCCGGTTTTTTCAGAGGTTGTTCGGTGATTCGACTAGTGCGCGGGTTGAAGGCGGGGCAGAGCAGGTGGCGCTCGTTCGCGGGACTGGTCGCAAGTCTGGTGCTCGGCTTCGGTGCATGCAGCGACCTTGGACCCATCTTCGATCTGCGCGTTGCCTCGCCTGCGGTTGGGCTCTGCGATCCCGATTTCGCCCAACGGCCGGTCGGGGTGATTTGCCCGGGCGACAAGAAAGTAATGACCCCGAGCAATCAAGCGATCTCGGACCCGGCGGACATCGGCGGCGCGCGGCTTGGCTTCACTGCTCGGTTGATGGACATGGCGATCAGCGCGGATGGCCGCCTGCTCGCCACGGTGGACGCTTTATCGACGGTGCGCCTCTACGACGCGACGCAGGATTTGGCATCTCAGGCTCCGAGGACGCTCGATGGCGCTGGACCCAGGGCCTCGTACCTCGGCTTGGCGTTCAACGCGTCAGGCTCGGAGCTCGCGGTCTCGGAGGCGAACAGGCTTCGCATTCTCGACACGAATGATTTGCATACGGTCGCGGAATTCTCCCCCTCCAGCGCTCCGCCGCTCAACTCTCGAACGACCGGAGTGACCTTCGATCCGAACGCCGATTCGGGCGACAATCTGTACCTGGCGCTGGACCATGCGAACCAGATCGGTTTCATCGACCGAACTGGTCCGTCGGTAAATCAGACATGGCATCCGAGCGGCGTCGCGCCGCTGGGGCTCGCGGTCTCAAAAGCGCAAAACGGCCGACCGGATCGCGTCTTCGTTGCGAACTGGGGCGGCAGGGCAGCCGTCGATGGCGACGCGACCGCCCCCTCCGATGGTACGCCGGTCGTGATCGATGCGCGCGGCATCGCAAGCACGGGCACGGTGACCGTCGTGGATGCAGAGCCTCCTTATACCTCTTGGGACATCGCCGTCGCGCTGCACCCGTCGATAATCAAGATCACGCCCGATAACAATTGGGCCGCGGTCGTCAACAGCAACAGCGACTCAGTGACATTCATTAATACGGATGATCCAGATGGGACGATCACCCCGGACGATTCGCCGAAAGTCATATCCGTCGCTGACTCCGAGCTGGGCGCAGGACTGAGTCCCACCTCTCTGGCGTTCAGCCCAAACGACGGAGGTAGATATCTCTACGTTGCGTTGGGCGGCTTGAATGCAATTGCAGTCCTGCAAAACCGCACTCCGGGAGCGGTCAACTACAGCTTTCAAGGATACATTCCGGCAGATTGGTTTCCTCTTGCCGTGGAGGCTTCCGCGAATGGAAGAGCGTTGTACGTCGCGAATGCGAAAGGGCTGCGGGGACGGTGGTACGGCGAATCTCCGGCCGACGGCACGCTGGACCAACTTCCCAGCGCTACCGCCGACGGCGCCGATCTGCCGGCGTGGACGAGAATGGTGCGGCGCGCCAACAAGCCGTTCAGCGACACCGCGCCCCCGGTCGATTCTCCGGCTGATTTGTCGAAGCTCGGAATCAAATACGCATTTCTGATCATTAAAGAGAACCAGTGTTACGACAGCATACTGGGCGACATGAGCACCGTCTTCTCCGACGACAGCGATGGAGACAACAGCCGAGTCCAGTACGGATGCAACACGCCGGACTACGGCGGTGTCGGCTGCATAAGTCCCAACCATCACAAGCTGGCCAGAACATTCGTCAACCTTGACAACTACTACACTGTTGGCGCGGTCAGCGCAGATGCGCATCACTGGCTGACGCAAGCAGCTTCGACCGACTACTCCGAGCGGTCGATGAGTATGTGGAAATTCGGGCCGGGCCGTAGCTACCCATACGCCGGGGATGACCCGCTGGTATTTGCGTCCACCGGATTCATTTGGAACCAGGTGAGCGCCGCGGGTGGGACGGTCGACATTTTTGGTGAATACATGAATGCAAGCGGCACGCTGAATGTCAGGACCACTGACAGCGCCATGTGGCACGGCGGTCCGAGCTATCCAGGGTTTTCCTTGACCTTCAAAGACAATGATCGAGCGACGACCTTTATCAACTGGTTTGGCAGCGCGGTGGCCAGCCCACCCTTCGGCGACGCCGGCAGAATCCATCTGGTAATCCTCTGGCTGCCGAGAGATCATACCGGCGGTTTCCCTCCGAACGGGATGGTCGCCGACAACGATCAGGCGTTGGGCCGAATCGTCGAGGCGATCAGCGCCAGCCCGATCTGGCCGCGGAGCGCGATCTTCGTCACCGAGGACGACGCGCAGCTCGGACTGGACCACGTCGACGTCCATCGGACGATTTGCCTCGTCGCAAGCCCTTACGCTCGGAGGGGGTACGTTGAGCACACGCAGTACAATCACACCAGCATTCTGGCGACCATCGAAGAGCTGCTCTCGATTCCGGCGATGAACAAGTTCGACAAGTCAGCTCTGCCCATGCGATCCGTTTTTCTCACCTCCGCTGATACGGCTCCTTACCAGCACGTGGAGCCGAACATCGCGACCGCGAGCGTCAATCCACCTCTCAGCTCATTAAAGGGGGCCGCTCGACTGGCGGCCCTGGAAGAATCCACCTGGAACCTGTCGAAGCCGGACTCCTTTCCCGAGGGAAGACTGCGCCAAATTCGATGGCATCAGGCCAAGGGCTGGAACAAGCCGTACCCTGGAATCCGGCACAGCCCAAACTGCCCGAACGAAGGTGGGCACACCGAAGACGACGACTGACGAAGGGCATCGTGGTGGTTGAGAGTAGAAGCAGCGGTCGAAAGTCGAAAGTTGAAAGACTCTCGGCTCGAATGCTCTCGTCCCGTACGTATCTGTCCTTTCGACTTCCCGGCGCCTGTCATTTCCCCTGATAGCTTACGCGCCAGATGCAGTTCGAGCCGTCGTCGCTCACCAGCAGAGAGCCATCCTTGGCGACCGCGACTCCGACGGGCCGACCCCATACGTCGCCTTTCGGTGTTACAAAGCCGGAGAGGAAATCTTCGTATTCACCGGTGACGCGCCCATCTTTCATCGGCACGCGAATCACCTCGTATCCGGTTCGCAAGTTGCGGTTCCAGGAGCCGTGCTCGGCGGCGAAAATGGATCCGCGGTATTCCGGTGGGAACTGATCCGCTTCATAGAAAAGCATCTCGAGGGAAGCGTTGTGGGGCTGTATCAGCACGTCGGGCACTAAGACCTTATCCTTCAGCTCCGGATGTTTGCCTTTGTGCCGAGGATCTTGATTTCCTCCGATGTAGTACCAAGGCCAGCCATAAAAGCCGTTTTCCTGTACGTGGGTGATGTAGTCCGGCGGAACGTCGTCGCCCAAGCCGTCGCGTTCATTCACCGACGCCCAAAGCACTCCCGTTTGTGGATGCACGGCAATGCCGACTGCGTTTCGGATTCCCCAGGCGTAGACCCGAAGGTTGGTGCCGTCCGGGTTCGCCTCGAGGATGTCGGCCCGGTGAAACTCGACCGGATTGTTGTCAGTATCGTTGACGTTGGAATGCGAGCCGACCGAGACGTACATCTTCTTTCCATCGAGCGAGAAGGCGATGTCCCGCGTCCAATGGCCTCCGCCGCGCAATCGGCCGCCACTGGGCAGATCGGGAATGACCACGTGAGCGGCGTCGCGGGCTTTCAAGTCGCCGTTCTCGTAAGTGAAGCGCACCACGGAATCCGTGTTGGCCACGTAGAGATAATCGGGGTTGGGCCCCGGCGGATAGAAGGCAATGCCGAAAGGTCGCCGCAATCCTGTGGCGTAGATCGCCGCCTTCTGAGGCTTGCCGTCCTCGCCGATGCCGCGCAGCACCTGGATCCGACCTGGCCGGCTTTCCGCGACGAAGAGATCGCCGTTCGGCGCGGTGCGAATCAATCGCGGCTCGTCGAGCTGCGAAGCGTAAAGCCCGACCTTGAATCCCGCGAGGGCCTGCGGCCACGCATCCGACGGTCTGTCGACCAACTTGGGTCCGTTGTCGACCGATTTGGTCGCGTAGGGAGCAGGCAGGTCGGAGGGGGCAATTTTGTGGATCGTCCCCGGCCTCTCCTGCCGATAATCGCTGTAAACGACGGTGGCTCGCGGCGTCTCTTCGGCGCCGGCCAATGCAGGCGCGAAAAGCACCGTGGAAAGAATGCCGGCAGCCCACGATGAAACAATGCTTCGCCAGAAGTTTTTCATGTCTGGCGTAATCTAACGAATGAATTTGGTTGCTTCCTTATTTTCCTTCGGTGCGCCGGCCTCGAGGTCAACTTGACCGTCGAATTCCAAGCACTCACCGAAGGCTAGTTCTTGTGCGCGGACGGTTCGGTGCTCGCGGACGTTTCGGTACCCGAACTCGAGCTCGGTGGCGAGCTGGGCATGCGCCAGATGGCGAAGTCCGACTCGCTTCCGGGATCCAACTTCCAGCCGGGCAGACGCCGTTCAATCCGCTCGATGAGAGCAGCTGGTGCGCCTTCCACGGCGAGCGCAGAACATGCAGCTCCACCCCGCAGCCGTTTGAGAAGATCGGTAGCTCGTGCGTGCGACGGCGAAGCGAGGTTGTCCTGTCCGCTCACATCCTCGAAGAGGGTTCCTTCGCCGGCACAAATCACCGCCCGAATGAAGATCCCGTGCTCGAAGCAGACCTGCGCCACTTCCCGCGCGAAGCGGGCGGTGCTGACCAGGCCTTCGTGAAGATTGGTGTGAAACGGCGCTCGCTCGAAGGCGGTGAGGGCGATCATTTCGCCGATCTGCTTGAGCGTGGTCTCGTACGGCTCCATGAAGGCGGTCGCTCCGCGAGCGGCGCGCCCCATCAGCTCGTCCGCGGCGCCGGGATCTGCCAAGGTGCCCCGGTTGGCGATCTCGCCCAGGTAGAGAATGGCGCGCAGAAGAGGAGCGGGCCGCGTCGCCGGTGCTCGAGCGGCAAGCAGCGCGTGCTGGAGCGCGGGGCGCGGCGGATCGGGCTCAAACCACAAGCGCAACAGCCGAAGCTCAGCCGCGCTTTCCAGACCATCCCGCGAATCGATGATCTGCTCGATGATTTCCTGGGGCGAGCCCGCCCCTTGCGGAGCGCCGTCGCGGGCCGGCCGAGTGGCGCGGGCGCTCCAGAACGGCAGCAGCGCGGGATCCGCCTTCACCGGGGTCAGGCGGCTGTGACCGTTTCGCGACGCCGCGAGCAGGTCCACGTTCTCCAGGCGCTCGTAACTGAGATCGAAGGTGGGAAGGAACAGCAGCCGCCGGCGCGTGGTGCGTTCGTTCGATGGCCCGTGCAGCACGGCGAGGGGCACCCTCAAGCATTCTTTGACGCGATCGGCGAGCTTTGCGTCGGCCATGGCCGCCCCGCGCGGGCTCAAAAATCCGCCGGCGCGCCATTTCTTGGATAGCGCTCGGACCTCGTCAGTGAGCATCCGGAAAGCGTCGAACATCGTGGCAACCCGTTCGGCCTCGGCGAGCACCACCAGGACCACGTCTCGCACTTGCGCTCGAACCTCGGCCAGGTGCTGGAGCGACACCAGGCGCTCAAGCCCGTCGAAGGTGAGGCGGGAAACATCCTCCGAAGAGAGGGCGCGAAGAGCGCTTCGGACGCTGACGTAGGTCGTTCCTTCCACCAGCCACGGCTCGCCGGGAATGCACTTGCGCAGGCGCGCCAGGTAAGAAGGCACCGCCCGGCGAAGCTGGTGTCGCTTGATCCGCCAGTCGCTGGTGAGCGACGACGTCTGCGCAGGCCGAATCGGCCCGCGCTCGGGTGAACGGGGCACGTCGGAAAACCCGCCGCGGAAGAGCCCGGCGACGATGTGAGAAAGCGGCCCGCCGACGGAGGTCGTGAACGCCACCGCTCCGCCCGGCTGAAACCCTCGCCTGGGTTCCGAAGTCTCCTTGATGTGCCTGCGATCTCCGCAAAACAGGTGATGCGCCTTGTTCACCTGCACCAGCCCGGAGGCCCCCAATGCGTGGCCAAAGGTCAGAAGTCCGCCGAAGGGATTCGACCAGCCTTCGATCATCCGCTCCACGCTGCGCTCCCAGGACAAACCCATCGCCAGCATGAAGGCCAGCTCGATGCTCGGAAACGCATCGTGGGCGACGCCGAATGAGCAGGAGAGAAAGGTGGAGAGCGGTACGCGGGCGTCGTCAGCGGTATCCGCGAGAGCTTCGCGCACCGCGGTTCCGAAGATGAGCGGCGAGGGTCGTTGCAGCACGTTCTCACTGCTGGAACCTTCCCCGACTCCAAGCACCTCGGTCAGCGGCACGGTGCGGTAGCGCGGTGCCCGCGCGGCGGCAATGCGGGCGACGAGATCCTCGTCGGAGGTGATGATGGTGGCAGCGGCGCCCGAGCAGGGCGCTGCGATGTCGGACGCATCGAAGTAAGGAGTGCGCGGCGCCTTTCGCTCGAAGGGCTTACCGGCGGCAATTCCAGCCGGATAGAAGACGCTCGCCTCGAACTTCCTCTGCGCGACCGCGGAAAGAAAGCGCTCCACCTGGTCGCGCGTCAGTCCGAAGGTGCGCCGAAAGCTGTCCATCAGGAGGTCGCCCACCGCGAGCATGTCCAGGCCGCGCGCTTGGTCGTCCTCGCCGAGCACGCTGCGAATCTGGTACTGCGAGGTGTAGCCGGCGGGAATGATTTGGCCGGCGACCACCAGAATGGTCAACGGGCGATCGACGCTTCGCGCGGCCCGCACCGCTTGCGCAAAGGCCCAGGCGCCGCTGTCGGAGGTGCCGACCACGTATTGGGCCACCACGCGCCGCGAAAGGCGAAGCAACGCGCGCAGCGCTTGCGGCACCAGGCCGATGTTCACGCGCTCGTTGGGATCGAGGCCCGGCATGGAGGTGACGTAAAGGTGAGTGATCGCATCCCGCGTCCGCGAGTAGTCACCGCCGATGATCCGGTGCAGCGAGGTGAGCGCGCGATGGGCGGCCGAGGCGAACAGATCGGTGAGGCCGATCGGCGATTCCAGCCCGAACGCGCGCTGCCAGTCCTCCGGACCGGCGCGTCCATCCTCGCCGCGGTTAGGGAATCGGAAGAAGAGTCGAGCGACCTCTTCGTCCGAAAGCTCCGGATGTGGCTCGGAGAGCCAATCGCGACCCCGGCGTTCCGCCGTGAGGTGGCGAGGATTGGCGGAGTACTCTCCGGCGACGACGAAAACCCGGCGCTGCATGTGCATTGATAGCATCGCAAAGCGAGCGGGTGATTTACAATATCGCCACGCAATTCTGGCGACCTGCCTCCTCGCGGCACCTCACATCGTCTTCACGTTGTCGAACGACGCGGTGATCGACCCAGTGAAGGTATCCGTTGGGTTGATCGGCCCGGCTCGGACGGCGATCTGTCGGAAAGGGACGCTGGGCGCCGACACCACTGGATGCGACGCGGCGACTGGATCGAAAGTCGCCGGCGGCCGATCATCGAGCTGGAAGTTGACCTTGTGCGATGAAGGATCCCACCAGAGCAGAAGCGTGTGCGGGCTGCCCAGCGTTACCGAGCCGAGCGTGGTCGGCGGGTGGATGGAAGTGAAGCTCGAACAGTTTGCCGTGTCACATCGTATCACCAGGGAGGAGACACTTGTGGCGTTCATGCTGATCGACGCCAAGACGTCGCCCACCTGGCTCCCCGGTCGGTTGATGTCCGGCGCGGTGCCGGAGCCATTCGAGCCGTCGTTGTAGAGTGCGCCTTCGATTCTTGCGACCAGTCGACCCTGTCCCGTCAGGCTCCATTGAGACACCGTTACATCGGTCTGCAGGGCCGAAACGCCGGAATCGGTCAGGTTCAGCGGCACCGTCGCCGGCGTATCCTTTTGGCTCAGGGCGAGCTGCAAGCTGGAGTTGACGATTTGAACGATTTCCTTGCCGACGCTCCATTTGGCTGAATCAAAAGAGGTCGCGGAAGCGAAATCGTCGAACAACGACGCGACCGCGCCGTCGAAACCGACGTTCACGTTGTCGTATTGCGCCCTCACCGCGCCGTTCCCACCGCCGTTGCTCCCGCCGCGGATCTGACAAGCCAGGCGCGCGCGATAAAAATTGCTCGGTGAAAGATCGACTGGAAAAGGAGACGTCACGGCGGAAGCATCAATCGTTGACGTCTTCGGGGTCGTGTAAGCGCCGCCGGAGATGCTGAAGGTGAAGATCTTCGCAGCCGGGTTCACCGAGATCGCGATGGTGTAGGGAGTTGCCAGTGAAAACGGTAAACCTGGTCCAAGCCAGTCTCCGGATGCCATGCCGATCGAGCTGACCGTGGAACAATCATCCGCGGTACATTCGAAGAGCTGGCGCAGGACGACCAGGCCGTTCATCGAGGCGAGAAACGAAATCCGCGCAAAGAGCGAGTTGGTGAGATGTGTGGGGCCGAGCCGGTTGGCGGCGGGCTGAAACCAAAGGTCGATCCCCGAGCGAAGCGTCGTGTCTCCGGTGAAGTTGGTGCTAGTGATTTGGATCTCCACCTTCAAGGTGGTCACCACGGAATTGGCGGGGGAGATCATCGACAGCACGTTTCCGTATGCGGTGTTGCGCCGCACGCCGGAGATGGCGTGGCTCAGCGCTGCGGATTGATTGTCGATCACCGTTTGGTGTTGGCCTTCCGACCACTTGGCGCCGCTGAGGCTTCCGGAGGAAAAATCGTCGTAGGGCGTCACCGGCGGCTTGCTCGGCGCATCGTTTGAACTGCACCCCAAAGAGGCGATTAAGGCGGCAAGCGCAAGGGGGCGTCCGAGGTGTAGCGCGTTGGGGCGGCTCATACTTCCGCTTCCATCCACTGGTTGGCGAGATTGCTCGTGTACAAGATTCCCGGGCCGGTATCCAGTCGACAATCGTGCGGAGCGAACATCGCGTCCTCGAGCGCACGGTTGTACTCGGAGTCACACTCATTGAGCTCTCCGTAATCCTTAGGCTGGCGGCGGGAGGTGGCTCTGACCTAAAAGAGCCCGATCGTGCCTCGACATAGCTCGGCACAGGGGGTGACCGAGAGCGATCGCTCGTTGTGCCGCGAGGACCGACAGAGGCTCGCGCTTCGCGGCAGGAGAGACCGCATTGCGCGGCCGGTGAGGGCCAAATCGCGAGGCGAATGCGGCGGAGCCGGAAAGTCGCTGCCGCAGCGTGACTGGGCTGTCTGCCGACGTCTCGCGATTTTCTCGGGAGTGTCGGCGTCGACGCATATCCGGAGAACTTGATCGAGCGAGCCCGGCGCTTCAGGAAGCGGCATCGATCGTTCTCGTTGCCGCCTACCTGGATTACGACCCCAACCCAGCACGTGACAGGCGTTTGGCCGGGCTGGCTATGCTCGGGCCGTCTCCTCCTCTCTAGAGATCGACGCAGGTAAAATACGCGTCCGGATCTCCATCGCGACCGTCAGCGTAAGCGACGCAGGCCTTTGTCCCAACGCTCACCGAATTGATGTAGTCGCCATAATTTGGCGATCCCTCGCCTGGGTCCGTCCACAAGGAAGCTGTATCAGTGACGCGGATGTTCGGATCGAAGCTCGCCCCACCGTCGCTCGATTGCGCGAAATAGAGGTTGGTGACTCGCGTTCCAGGGTCCTCGCGGCGGTCATAGAAAAACACGTTCACACGACCCAGCGAATCCACGCTCACCGTCGGATAAAAATGCAAACCCGGCGTGTCGTCATTGACGAGCATTGGGCTGGACCAGGTATCGCCGCCATCCGTGGATGTAACAATCACCGCATTTCCATTGCCGCCGACGAACGTGTCCCAGACGGCGTAGATGTTGCCCGTGTTCGGGCCGCCCGAGGTATCCACTGCCACTTGTGGGAATTGCGAATGGCGATTCAAACCGGGGACGGAAAAAGAGCTGACCGCGCCAATATTCCGGGGCGAGCTGAAGGTTTGAGCTCCATCGAGCGACCGAGTGAAGACGACGTTGGACCCCGCCTGCGATACGATGTAGACCTCTCCATTGGGGCCGATCGCAGGGTACGAGCCCGTGCCGCTGAGCCCCACCGGCTGTCCCGCATCGAAGGTGAGACCGCCGTCATCCGACTTGTGAAGCCAGATACCGCCTGGGCCTCCAAACCGCGTATAGGTGAGGTAAATCGAGCCCGTCACCTGATCGATGGCCATCGCTTCCTTGTCGAAGCTGCCGCTGGTCGCGATCACTGTTGGCTCTGACCAGGAGATGCCGTTCTCGGTCACCACGCCTCCGCGCAATGCTGCCATGCCCGCCAGGTTGTTCCAGATGTCGACGTAGTAGATGGTGCCGTCCGGGCCCGTAGCGAGCCACGGATCGCCTCGGTGCAAAGTGCGACCGGGCAGTGGCCCGCCATCGATGAACGTGGCGCCGCCATCCAGAGAGTATGCCCAACCGACCCACTGATAACCTGGATCCTGGTTTGGGCAGTACTGCGCGCGAAAATCGTTGTAACCGCAGACGACGACATCGCCGCTGATCGCGAGGGCCGTCTCGCTTTGCACCACCCCTCTCCCGTCGTTGCACGTCACCCGGTTGTTGCAGCGGACATTGGGACCGACGCCGGGCCCCAGCGTGGTTTGAGGAAGCTTGAATTGTTGTTTCGGCGCCGGAACGGCATCGGGGTTGCCCAGCGGAACTGCTTTCTCCGCAGCGATGGCCGAACTGCGAAGCACTGCGAGTGATGCAAAGATACAAAGCAATGCAGCCTTGGATACCTCCATGCTTTCCCTCCCTGTGGTTTTTCGCGGAAAATCGAGTGACAAGTGGGGTACGTACGCAGTCACTCGGAGCCGTGGCCGGCACGTTGACTAGCGAACTATGCAACCCATCGAAATGCAAGAAAAAAGCGACGGCGATTCGCTCGAACGACACTTAGGTCATACGCCGAGTGTGACTTGGAGTTGAAGGCGGCAGATAGGGACAGGGTGCTAAAGCTAGGCCTTCATGAGTTGTCACATGGCCGCCGCGGGAGTCACAAAAGCAACTGACGTTTGGCGTTGGCTCTTATCGGAACAGCCTGTTGATTTATTGCCCACGCTGGACGCGGAAGAGATCTGGGCGCCGCGCGGATGGCGTAAGAGAAAGGGCGCTGTCTAGATCTTTCGTTACCGCCGCGGTTGCGCTCACGCCCTCTGAATCGTCGATCCACCGAGTCAGCGCGAGCAGCTCGCCACCTTTGATTTCCAGCTCTCCTTTAATCGTGCGATGCATTTGAGCCGGAGCGATCTGCATCGACAAGCTGAAACGGATCGACGGAAAGCGCGACCGAAGACTTGAGAAGAGGGCGAGGGTGCTCCGCAGCAAGCGCTCCCGCAGCGCTCGTTCTTCGAGCGCGTCATCTGGCGCGGAGATCGCAGCGAGAAAGGCGTCGACGGCTTCGAGGCAAATTGTCAACCCCAGCTCCCGGCAGCTCCGCTGGGCCTCCGCCAGCGATGAATCGAGGGTCTGGAGAACGGTGGTGCTGCCTTCCTCGCCATCGACGCTTGCCTGGACGAAGAGCCCCAGCGAACGGCCGTCGGACAATTGAGGGCCGGGATCCGCGAATGCCTCGCTCAGAAACGCGAGCAGCTCGTCGACACTTTGAAAGCGATCCTCGGGGCGCTTCTCAAGGCAACGGGTGGTTGCCACGTCGTAGCGCTCGGGGACCGCCGCCAGCTCGCGGGGGCGGGGCGCTGGAGCGTGAAGGTGCATTTCCTCGATTTCGATCGAGTTGGCACCTTGGAAGGGAAGCCGCCCGGTTGCGAGTTGATACATCAAGACGCCGAGAGCGTAGATGTCGGTCCGCTGATCCGCCGCCTCGCTGCGGATCTGCTCGGGCGCCATCGAAACGGGCGTGCCCATCCGCACTCCGGTGCTGGTGAGACCGCCGCCGGGCGAATCCGGCGCGAGCAGCTTAGCGATTCCAAAGTCCACCAACTTGAAGACAACTTCGTCGCCGCGGCCCAGAACCATCACGTTCTGAGCCTTGATGTCTCGGTGAATGATTCCGATCCGATGAGCCGCGATGAGTGCCCCGCCAATTTGTTCGAGCGCGGCGACAGCCTCTCGCCACGAGTAAGGTCCCTGTTGGTGCAGCTCGGCGGCAAGACTGCGGCCATCGAGCCATTCCATCGCGATATAGGGGCGGCCGTCCCTCAGCTCCCCAGATTCCCAGATTTCGACGATGTTCGGATGCCGGAGCTGCCGCAGCGAGTCGGCCTCTTGCTGAAAGCGACGCAGCATTTTGCTCAGATGCGAAAGCTGCCGATGCAGCACCTTGACTGCTGCGCTTCGTCCTGTGTTGGGTTCTTCGGCGCGATACAAGTTCGCTGCGGCCCCGCGGTAGATGAGTTCCTGGACCAGGTAAGGTCCCACCAATGCTCCCGCGGAAAGCTCATCGCCGTACAGCGAAACCGCCGGACTCGTCTCCGCTGACGGGGACAACGCAGCAGGATCCGCTTTAGAATTTTCGCCGCCCATCGGTTGCTCTCAAGCCATAGCCACCGGAGCCTCCGACTCAGTGCGGCAGTCGTTGGCAAAAATCGGACAGCTGGCCTTGTGGGCAGACGATGTCATTAGCCCCGTGGAGAAACACGCTGATTGTCTCCGACCATGCGGTGCCGCCTTCATCGAAGCAGTGCTCCCAGTCGTCGTAAAACGGAGGGGAGAGCCCGCGCCGGTCGAATTGACACATGTATTGCTGTCCACTGGGGTAATCGCTGCAAGCTCCGACGACGTGAGCGACGCAGCCCGTGGACGTGGTGGGATCTCCGCCGCTCGGCGCAGCGCAAACGCGATGATACGCGTAGGCTTGTGCGACGGTCCAATCGCTGTCGTAGCAGGTGGAGGCGCCGTGAAAAGCCCTGGGCACGCGAAGCGATTGCTCGCGACCAATAACCTCGCCAGCAGCATTCACCTCGACGTCCACGCCCGGGTCAAGCAGCGCGGGATCGAAAAGGTTCCCGTAAAACGTCGCCTCGCGAATAGCGTAGGCCAGGTACTGAGGCACGGGAAATATCGCCGTGCCAGGGGCAGACGCGGTCGTGCCGCTTCCGTTGCCGTCGCTGTCGTACGGTGCAGTCATCACGCTGAAGAAACCCTCCGCCGGACAGTCGAATCCAACCGCGGGCGCTTGGTCTGGGCTTGTTGGACAGGCTCCATCGTCCTGCGCCAGGACGCGAGCGGGGAAATCACATCCATCGAGCCCCGAGCAAACGCGAAGCACGAGCCGCGGCGTGTCTTGCGTGCCAACCGAAGGACAAGCAGAACAACCGCCGCACGTGGGATCGGCCGGCACTCCACCAGCGCCGATCTGAACTCGAGTAAACGGCGCGCACTCTCCAGCGAAATCCGGCGTCCACCCGCAGTTTCGCAACATTCCGGACTGAGGAGAGGCGCACGGGCTGAAACTTGGGACCGGCAGGTACGGCGGGTCTCGAGTGATCTCTTCAGTGACCGTGACAGGCGGATCGCCTCCCGGGAACGGGCCCGAGTTGGCTCCTCTCACCGAGACCTCGACCGCGATGCCGAAGTAGTTATTCCGAGCGAGTAAACAAGCCGATACTCGCCTCAGACACTGGCCCGTCGGCGGCCCGATATTCCAGTCGGGACACAGCCCCGCCTCGCCGGTCCATGAGTAGGACACGCCGTCGAACGGATCTGCCCAGGAGACCTGCGTCGTCGGCGGCAGAGAGCAGCGAACCAGATACGCCATGAAGCGGCGAGCAAACGGGTCGTGCAGTGGAACGCGAAGCAACGGGTCGCCTCCATCCGCGAAGGTGTCGCTATTGAGCGCGGACGCGGTCAGCTCCGGGAGGGTGATCGGGTTCGCGCTGAGCGCGTTGAAGAAGTATTCCGTCTTCAACGCGTTGGGAAACCGAATTGCAAAGACATCGTCGCAAGGAAACGCACAGTCGTCCGGCCCGTCCTGGCCAAGCGCTTGCCCTGCTGTAACAACTGCTGTTAACGCGAACAGGGGTATCATCGAGCGGCGTCGACAGCTGTGTCCACGAAGGCAAAAGCGAGTCATTTGGGTACTCCCGTATTTGAGCGGGCAGCTCCGTAGCACAAACAGCGGGCAGCTCGGTAGCATAAACTGCGCCGAACCGGAATCCGTCGATAACAAAAGGAGAGCAGGAGACGGGTCAATTCCGACGTTGCCTCGCAGGCTACGACCGGCTTAGGCCCAGTGCGAGCTTCTCGAACGGTACCCGCCAAAGCGGGGATCGCGGCAGCAAGCATTCCAGTTCGCCAAGCCAGCTTCCAGCCAACTGGAGCCGTTGGGAACGCAATGCCCAGCGGGCCGCGCTCCAGAGAATTTCCATGTAGTAATCCTCGAGAGTGCACTGCCGTTTTGCTTGGGAGACGAGATCTTCCCATGCAGGTGCAATGTCATTTGCATCCTTTGTGCCGTCGGGAGAAGTAGCGGGCAATGTCAGCAGCTCTGTCAGGCGCAACAAAAGCGTCTCGTCAGAGGATGGAGAAGTCGGTTTGCAGTTCCTTGTCACCCACTCCAAGTGTAGTCGTGCTTGAGGGAGGTCGCCTTTCACTGCGAGTATCCGCGCAAGCAACAACGCATCCATCGGCATTGGCGTGCTTACGAAAAACCGCTGACCTATCTCGTGGGCACGAGTAGCCAGCGCCAGCGCCTGCTCATCTTCGCCGATCCAATGCAGGCATTGTGCAAGATTGACGCTGGCGAAGCGTTCCAGCTGAGCGTTGCCGAGCTCTCGAGCCTTGGCAATCGCTGCATGCAAATCCTCGAATGCCTGCGATATCGAACCGCGTTTGAGCCACAGAAAGACGCGCAGACAGTGGGCAGCTCCAAGATGCAAATCGTCACCCGCGCGACTACAAACCGAAAAGAGCTTGTCGAATCGCAGCTGTGCCTCATCAAAAGAGTTCTGCACGACGAGTATGCCGATGACGATGAGCTGGCCGATGGTCCATGATTCGTGATCTTCCAGCTCGGTCGCGCGTCGAATCATCGGTTCGAGTACTTTAAGCGATTCATTCAATTCTTCACGCCGACGATGCATACGACCACGCGCGAGGTCGCACCTCACTTCTAGGGCGGGATCGTCTATCTCAGCCATTTTCGATAGGGCGACTTCGACCACCGAGAACGATTCATTCCATTCCTCGAGCCAATCCAGCACCGTCGCCTCCTCGAGAA
Source organism: Myxococcaceae bacterium (assembly GCA_035262305.1). Taxonomy (GTDB): domain Bacteria; phylum Myxococcota; class Myxococcia; order Myxococcales; family Myxococcaceae; genus DATFTC01. The sequence goes on from DATFTC010000145.1 coordinate 20,295, forward strand.
GAAGGTCCACGACCTGCGTCGCGTCGCCTATGCGCTCAGCCAATGAGCGCGCTGAGCGCAGGTCTTGCAGCGCGTCTTGAAATCGTTGCCCGCGATATCGGACTTTGCCTCGGCCAGTGAGAACGGTGAGACGTAGCTTGTCGGCTCCATTCGGAAGCTGGGCCAAGGCAGCGGTGTAGTACTGGTCAGCTTCGATCTCCCGGTGCAGCCGGCGAGCATCTTCGGCCAACCCGAAGTACGCCTGAAAAGCTCGCGAACGCTCCCCCGCTGCAACCGCGTGTCGAGCCATCTTCGCCGCGTAGAGTTGTCGAGATGATTTCGGCGATGCGACAGAGAGCAATGCAGCGTGCAAGCGTTTTCGGCGGTCGTAGGGCACAAGGGACTCCAACGACTCGCGAATGAGCGGATGGAAGAACGCAAGACGGTGCGCCGAGAGGCGTTTCAGCAGCCCGGCCTGAACGAGCCGATCGAGTCCAATGGCGGGATCAATCGTTTCCTGGGCAGGGTCGTTGGCAAGCAGCAGCTGCTGAGCCGACCCGACCTCCTCGATCGTAATCTCGTCGCCGATCGCAGCACACAGCTCCGCCAGCGGCCGCAGTTGCGGCATGAGCGCGTTGAGGGTGCGATCCGCAATCCGTTCGTAGAATGGAATCGGCGATGGCCTCAGGAGCTCGTCGGCGGCGAGATACGGCTCGTTTGTCTGAGGATCCCGGCGGATCGCACCCTCGCGATGCAGCGCCAAGACCAGCTCGAGAAGCGAAAGCGGGACGCCCCCGCCGATTTCGTCCAGTCTGGCCAACAGCGGCTCCGGCACAAACTGAATCGGCTGCAGCAGCTCCCTCAGCAACGCACGGCTTGACCCTGAGTCGAGTGCCGAAAGGTGCCGCTTAAAGTATGCGCCGGCTCGATCGCCCCAGAACGGTCTCATCGATGTCAACGCGGGCAGCGAAACCGTACAGACCCAGATGGGTGCGGCTGTGCCACCGAGGGTCGCGATCTCGAGCGCATCCAGCGTGGTGGGGTCAGCCCAGTGCGCGTCGTCAACAAACACGGCAATGGGTTGCTTTGTCGTGAGACTTCGAATTGCCTCGGCAGCGGCCATTGCCGCTGAGTGACGCGCCGCGCCGGGTACCGAGAGGAGTTGAACAGCGCGTTTATCGCTTTCGGATATGAGCCCTAGGCTGAGAGCAAGGGCCGTTGCCGCGTTCTCAGCGAGCGATTCCGGGAGCTGCTCGTGACACCTGCGGTACAGCTCCTCTATGGATAAGTTTGTCGCGGCGAGGTCCAAGGCTTGGCAGAGGAGCGATTGAAAAGCGGTATCGCCGTGGTAGGCATTCGGCGATGGGACCAACACTCGCAGGATGCGCGCTTCGGAAGGAATTTCCGCGGCGACTGCGTCAAGCACCCGGGTCTTCCCCATGCCGACGTCGCCGATTATCGCCGTCAAGGTGGGCACTCGTTCGCCCCAAGCGCGGATCCTGTCTTGTCGTATGGTAGCCAACAGCTCGTCACGTCCGCGCAAGGTGATGAGCGACGCCGGGGTTACCTGTTGAGGCTGTTCTTGTTCGCGCGGGTCTTTCTGAAGCAGCGCATCGGCTTGCGGTGTGCTGTTCAAACCAGCCAACGTATGAGCGGTCCACCAGTCTCGCGGTCGTTCGAGGCAGAGACCGAACGGCACTATTTCCGAGCCCTTGCTCCTAAAGCCTACGTCGCCTACGTGCAACACGACCGTTGCGCCGGATCCGAGATGAGAAAGCGAAAGGAGCTGCTGCCCCGCGCGAGCCGCCGCCCGGAGCTCCGACTGAAGGTGCGCTCGGCGATGAAACGAAAAGATGTAGCCGTCTGGATGAATGCGCGCCAGCTCTCCACCTTCGAGAGCGGCAGCGGCGGACACTTCAGGCAGTGGCAGGCGGGTCTTTACACCGAGAAGTGCCACCGCCCGTCGAGAGGTGCCGGAATCGGCGGCCGGCACCTCGGAGGCGGTGCGGCCTAAAGACGCCGATTCCGCATTGGCTTGTTGCACCGCGTCCCGCAACTCGTTCGCGTTGCGAAAACGCAGCGAAGGAGACTTGGCCAAGCAACGCATGACAACTTCTTCGAGCGTGGACTCCACCGGGACGAAGGCGGATGGGCGCGGAGGGCGGCGCGATACGTGGGCATGAATGATTTCCGCCTCCTCGCCCACAAAGGGGGGTCGCCCCGTCAGCAGCTCGAAGAGGATGACACCCAAGCTGTAGACATCCGATGCCGGCTCTGCCTCCCGGGCTTCGAGACATTGCTCGGGCGCCATGTAGTGCGCGGTCCCCAGCCGCTGCGCTGGCCGCGTCAACGTCTCGGTGAAGACCGGTCCCGACTCATCCGTAAACCGAGCGAGGCCGAGGTCGAGCAAAGCGACGCCGCCC
>DATFTC010000146.1:0-13674 GCA_035262305.1 Myxococcaceae bacterium
ACTTTGAGATCGTCGAACGCGACCTTCCCGCCAACCGAGACGGTCAGCTCCACGTCCTGCTCGCGCGCCACCGCAAGCTTGACGCTGGCTGCTTCCAACTGCTTCCCGGTAATCCACGCTTCGTCATTGGCCGGTTCCGCCGAAATCGCCCCCTGAATCACAACCTGTTCGCCCGGCGAGAGGCCGCTTAACACCGCCAGCTCGGGCTCCCCATCATCCACGACGTTGATCCGCCGTCGCTTGAACACCGACCAACCGTCGGGAGTCTTTCCATTCGCAACGTAGACGATCGTCTGATCATTGATTCGCACCAACGCGTCGCGAGGCACTGCGAGGGCGTTCTTTCCCTGGACTGCGATCGTCACCGTCGCATACATCTCCACCTTGAGCGCGCGGTCGGGATTCGGCAGGGAGCAACGGACTTTCGCCGTGCGAACCGTGGGATCGAGAGTGCTCGACACCCAATCCACCGTGCCCTTGAATTCGCGATCCGGGTAAGCGACGGCCTTCAGCGTCACCTCTGCGCCCTGGTGGACTCGCGGAAAGTCTTGATCCGAAACGTCGGCCAGCGCCCAGACCTGGTCCAACTCCCCAATGGTGAACAGCTCTTGCGCCGTGCCGCCGGAGTACTGTCCCTGCACCTCCATGCCGGGATTGACGGTTCGCGAAACAATTTGGCCCTCGATTTGGCTGCGCAAAATGTATTCCTGGGTCACTGAATCGATGGAGCCCCACTTGAGCAGCTCCTGCTTCTGCTTTGCTCGCGCAAACTCCGCCTGCGCCTTTCGATAGGCGTCTTCTGCCGCCTCGAGGTCCCTTTGCGGCCCGGCCTGAGCAGCGGCCAGCTTCTGCTGACGGTGGAACTCCCGCTCGGAGGCAGCCAGATCTGCTTGTGCTTTCACCACGTCGGAAACCGCAGTTCCGATGTCGGGAGAGATGATCGCCAGGAGCGGCGCACCCTTTTTGACGCGCTCCCCCGGTTGCGCCAGCACGCGAGTCACTCGTCCGGTCACTGGAGAGAAAACGTGCGTGACGCGAAGGTCGTCGAAGGCGATCTTCCCGCCGGCAGCGATAAATTTGTCAACTTCGCGTTCCTGAATCGTTGCCATCTGGACCCGCGCCTTATTCATCTCGTCGGGTGTCAACCAGACTTCATCCTCTGGCGGCTTGGAAGCGACCTTGGCTTCAGTCTTCGATCGGCAACCCGCGACGAGCAGGCCAACAGCGAGCAGCAACCCAATCGCTCTGTATTGATTTGCCATCACTCTGCCTTTGTTCCAACCGCTTGCTCGAGCTTGAAAACTGCGGTCCAGTAAAGTGTCAAATCCTGCAAATACTCGACGTTCGTTCCGATGTACGTGCGCTGTGCGTCGAGGAATTCCAATAGGGATGCCGCTCCCTTTTGATATTGAATTGAAACCAAGTCGCGAGCCCGGCGGGCGCTTTCGAGCAATCCACCCGACTCCATTCTTTTCACCAGCTGCTCAGCGCTGGTGAATGCGACGTGGGCCGTCTCGATATCGGAGGCAACCGTCGCCTGCAGCTTGGCGTATTGCAAAGATTGAGTGCGGTAATCGGCCTCTGCTTTCCGGATCTCTCCTTGTTGCTGATACAAGATCGGCAGCGGCGCCGAGATGCCGAAAGTCACGGTGGGAGGGGTGATCGCCACACCCTCCACCGTTCCTTGCTGGGTGTAAGCGAGATTCAAAGCGATGTCGGGGACGACCATTCGCTTGGCCAAGGAGATCGAGGATTCGGCGCGCTGCTGTTGGAATCGAATTGCGCGGAGGTCCGGGCGATTTTCGAATGCGCTCTGCAGCAGCGTCTCTTTGGAGAGATTACCCACGGTCGTCGGTGCGCTGTAGTGGAGAAGCGCCGGCTCGTCGACCTCGAAGTCCGGGACTGAAGATCGGACCCCGAGCAGGAACGCCAGTCCAACCTGGGCAGCCCGATAGTTCTGAAGGGTGGTGTCCACAGCCTGGTCCGACTCCAGCTTGGCCGTCCGAATTCGCGCCAAATCTGCTTCGGAGATCGCTCCCGCGTTGTAGCGAGTCTGTATCAATTCCAGCGTGTGAGCCGACGTCGCCTGCACCTCGCGTGCAAATTTCAGCGTGTCTCGCGCAATCAAGGTCTGGAGGAACTGTTGCTTGACCTGCGATTCCAGCGTCCGCTGAGCATCGGCGCGGGTCAGCCGGGCCGCCCCCAATGCCGCTTCCGCGACGTCGGTCCGCAACCCGCGCTTGCCAAAGATGATCGTGAACAGGGCCGCCTGATCGCTCAGTCCGGCGCTCAGGACGGGATCCTTGAGCCACACCCACGAATCCGACGTCGGCGGATCGGCTTGCGGATCGCCCAGCTGTTTGACGAACGACCGCCCGTAGCCCAACGTCAGCGCGGGGTTGGGGAGCGCCCTCGCTGCCCGCACGTCGGCCTCGGCGCTCTGCACCGCCGCGTCGGCAATCAGCAGATCGAGCCCGCGCTGCCGGAATATTTGCAGCGCATCCTGGAGGTGGAGGAGATGCGGCAATTGAACAGCCTCCGGTACCGGTGGCGCAGACTCAGCGGCCACAGCCGGCGCCTGGCAGACAAGGACCAGCGCCGAGACGAGCACGACCCTGAAAGGAAGGGGGGACATGGAAGCCGGCGAAGAAGCAATTCCCAGTCCATTGACAAGGCAACGAAATCCTTGCTGTCCAGGCATTCAAGACGAGCGCAGGGAAAAGAATTTGAACATCCAAATTAAGAATCCTTTAAGGATGTTGAAGTAGGTTGCCAGACCCCAAAACGCCGATACGGAGCCTCGCTCCGAAATACGGGCGACAATCAGGACGGAAATCCAGATCGAAAACGCATGCTTTCGAGCCGCAACCCACAAATCTATTTAGCCGCGCCCAGCTTGTGTCTTGGACTGGCTTTGCTTCTCGCTTCGTGCAATTCGCACGAGGCAAAGCCTTCCGGACCGCCGCTGCCCCGAGTGCGCGTCGAGCGCGCCGTGCGCGGCCCCATCGATGAGGTGGTGAGCGTCACCGGCGTGCTCGCGGCGATTCCGGGGCGGGACGTGAAGCTCGGCGCGCTGGTGCCGGGTCGGCTCGCGCGGATGAGCGTCGCGGAAGGAGATGCGATCAAGTCCGGCGACGTTCTGGCGGAGATCGAACCGGGGCCGACCAGCGATGAGTTGGCCCAAGCCGAAGCGACCGCTCGAGAGGCGGAAGCCGCAGAGCAAGCCGCCGGCGCAAAGTGGAAGCGCACCGAGGAGCTGCTCAGCCAAGGAGCGGCGTCTGCCCAAGACGCGGAGCAGGCGCGCGCGTCAGCGGTTTCCGCCCGAAGCACCAGCGCGCGATCGAAAGCTGCAGTGGACCTGGCGCGCCGTCGATTGACTCGCACCGCCATCAAAGCCCCCTTCGATGGCATCGTCGTCGCAGTCCTGGTGCGGGCCGGAGAAAGCGTGGACGGCAATGGCCAGCCGGTGCTCGAGGTGGCCGCGACCGATCCGGTGGAGCTTCGAGCAGCGGCCCCACCGCGAGAGGCGATCAAGCTGCGCGTGGGAATGCCAGCCAAGCTCAAGCTCGAGGGTTTGGCGGTGGAAAGGGAAGCGAGTGTCTTTGCGATCGCTCCCGCGGCAGACGCGGCCAGCGGGAACGTGCTCGTTCGCATCCGCGCCAACAACTCGGACCGTGCGCTGCGGCTTGGAATCCTGGCCAGGGCGTCGATCGTCGTCGCGCACCATGAAGACGTCATCTCAGTGCCCTACCCAGCGCTGCTGCCTGCGCCTGACGGGGGGCTCGCCGTCGCCTTGGTCAAAGAGGGCGCGGCAAGCTCGACCCCGATTTCCCTCTCGTTCACCGCCGATGGCCGGGCGGTGGTCGCCGGCCTCGATGGGGGCGAGGATGTGATTTCGGAGGGCGGCTATTCACTGCCCGACGGCGCCAAGGTCGAGGTGGTGAAGTGACCGCTGTGGATTGGCTTCGCAGGCACGAGGCCGGGATCGCGGTCCTCGTCTGCGCAACCTGCGCGCTGGGCGCATTTTGGCTTCCCTCGCTTCCCAGCGCGCTCTACCCGGAAGTCGTTTTTCCGCGGGTGATCATCGCCGCGACCCTTCCGGGCTCGAACGCGCGAACGATGCAGTTTTCGGTCGCACGCCCGGTCGAAGAAGGCATCTCGTCCGTTCTGGGCGTGCGCAGGGTGCGATCGCGAACGATACGCGCCGCCGCGGAAATCTCCGTCTGGTTCGATCCGGACTCAGACATGGATCGAGCACTGCAACTGATCAACGCCAAGCTCGCGGAAGTTCGCAACGATTTGCCGCGCAACACCGCACTGGTGGCGGAGCGAATCAGCCCATCCTCTTTTCCGATCCTCACCCTCGCCGTGACCGGGGCCGCGCCGCCAACCACGCTGCGCGACATTGCGCTCTACACGGTGCGCCCTCGCCTGGCCGGGTTGCCCGGAATGGGTTTGATCAAAGTGATTGGAGGCGACGTTCGCGAGCTCGAGGTGATCATCGACCCCGGCAGGCTGGAGGCGGCAAAACTGGACTTGCCGCGCCTGGCCAGCGCAATCGCCGACGCGCTGCCCATCGAAGCCGTGGGACGCGTGGACATCCACTACCAGCAGCATCTGGTCGTCGTTCGCGGACCGATCGAGAATCTGCTCCTCCTCGATCGCACGGTCGTCGGCGGGACGCCGGAGCTGCCGGTGCGATTGAAAGACGTGGCGCGCATCCAGGAATGGTACGCGGATCGACTGCTGCTCACCTCGGCGAATGGTAAACCGGCGACGCTGGTCAACGTCGGACGGCGGCCGGGTGCGGACGCGGTGCGCTTGGCCCGCGATGTTTATCGCGAGCTCGAGGAGCTTCGACCTTCGCTTCCGCCGGGCGTGGAAATCCTGGCCACCTATGACCAAGCGACGCTGATCGGCCAGGCGGTGACGAACGTGCGCGATGCCGTCTTCGTCGGCGGGCTGCTCACGCTGGTGATCATCGCGGTGTTTCTGAGATCTGGCTCGGCGACGTTGGTGGCGGCGGCATCGCTGCCCGCCACGCTGCTGATGACGTTCGTGGCGATGAAGCTGTCCGGCGCATCGCTAAATTTGATGTCTCTCGGCGGCCTGGCGGTGGCGATCGGTTTGGTGGTGGACGACGCCGTGGTGGTCGTCGAAGCGGTGCATCGCCGAGTGGCGGCCGGCATGGAAAGGTGGGCGGCGACTTCCGAGGCCCTTCGGGAGATCGCCTGGCCGGTCGTCAATTCGACCTTGACCACAGTGGTGGTGTTCGCGCCGCTCTCGCTGCTCTCGGGGGTGGCCGGTCAGTTCTTCTCCGCGCTCGCCTTCACGCTCTGCGCGGCCGTCCTGCTCTCGTTGGCGGTCGCGCTTGGAATCACGCCGCTTTTGTGCGGGCGCCTGTTGCGGCCGCACGAGTCTCGCCCGCTGTCCATCCTGGGGCCCTATGAGAGGCTGATGAAGCGCACGCTCGAACGGCCCAAGGTCGTGCTGATCGCCGCGGGTGTGGCACTGGTGATTTTGGCATTGCTCGCCCGCGGAGTGGGCACCGGTTTTCTCCCGGAGCTCGACGAGGGCGCCTTCGTGGTCGACTACTTTACGCCCACCGGGACATCGCTGGCCGAAGCAGACCGACTCTCGAGGCGCGTGGAGGCGACCGTGGGGCGAGAGCCGGAAGTCGCGGTGACCAGCCGGCGCCTGGGGGCCGAGCTGGGGCCTCCCGCGGCTACCGAGGCATCGCGCGGGGACATCACCGTCCAGCTGCAACACAATCGCGACCGCAAGAGCGCAGAGGTGATTGCAGCGGCGCGCGAGGCAGTCGCTGCTGCCGCGCCGGGAGTTCGCGTCGAATTTATAGAGCTGCTCCAGGACATGCTCTCGGATCTCGAAGGCGCATCCGAGCCGGTGCAGGTAAGGCTTCTCGGCGCCGACAGCGGAGTTTTGCGCGCGTTCGCGCCGAAGGTCGCCGAGCGGTTGAAGGACATTCACGGCCTGGTGGATCTCTACGACGGCGTCAGCGGGTGCGCGCCGGAGCAGGAGCTGGCAGTCGACCCGGATGCCGCGGGCCGGGTGGGTCTGACCGCGATGCAGGTGGCGGACCAGGTTCGAGACGCGCTGTTGGGACAAGTCGTCACCTTCGTACCCCGCAACGAGAGACTCATCGGCGTTCGCGTCAGATTCGAGGATTTCGCTCGATTCGATCCCGACGTAGTTGCCAATCTTCGAATACGTCCCGCCAGCGGACCGCCGGTGCCCCTCACTGCGTTGGCCACGCTCAAAGAGGTGTGCTTACCGTCGGAATTGCTCGAGGAGAATCTGCGTCCGTTGGTGGCGGTGACCGGAAGGCTCGAGGAACGCGACCTGGGGAGCGTCAACGCCGAGGTGGCGAGCCGGATCCGGAATCTCGAGCTTCCCAGCGGGGTGCAGATGGTCCTCGGCGGTCAGTACGCCAGCCAGCAGGAGTCGTTTCGGTCGCTGAGGCAGGTGCTGGCGCTGGCGGTGCTGGGCGTCTTCACCGTCCTCGCTTTCCACTTTCGCAATTTCATCCTGCCACTGTTGATCCTCGCCGCCGCTCCGGTCGCGCTCGTGGCGGGAGTGGCGACGCTTCGCATCACCCACGTGCCCTTGAACGTGTCTTCATTCATGGGCTGCATTCTTCTCATCGGCCTTGTCGTCAAAAACGGAATCCTGCTGCTGGATCATGCGGAGGCGGACAGGTTGAAAGGCGCAAGCCCCAAAGATGCGGCGCTGTCCGGAGCTTCCGTCCGCTTGCGGCCCATCCTGATGACCACCTTCGCGACCTTGCTCGGACTTGCGCCGCTGGCGCTCGGCCTGGGAACCGGCGCGGAGATCCAGCGCCCGCTGGCGATTGCAGTCATCGGCGGCCTTACCATCTCGACGCTTTCGGTATTGGTTGTGCTCCCGGTTCTATACGTTCTGGTCTACCGCTGGCGCCGCAGAGGCTCCGGCTCGAGCGCTCCAGCCGAATCGACGTCTGCGGCGCCGGATCACCCCTGATCCGCTTCCAGAGCGAAGTCCGGCGCGCGTTCGAGCTGCATGAAATTGAGCAAATCGTCGGGAAGCGGCGAGCGAAAGCAAACCGCGGCGCCGGTCGAGGGATGCGCAAAACGGATCGTGGCGGCGTGCAACGCGTGCCGCGGCAGGCGAAGCCGAAGCCAAGCTTCCGGTTCCAAGCTCCGCTTCGAAAAGCGATCGAAGTAGCCTTCGTCCGGTCCGTAGATTTTGTCGCCCACGATTGGAAAACCTGCCTCTCGAAGATGAACGCGGATCTGGTGCTGCCGACCCGTCGCGGGGCGAGCGCGGACGAGGGCGAAGCGTTCGCCGTCTCGCTGGAACCTGCGGACCACCGCGAATCGGGTGAGCGCTCGTTTTCCGAGGCGAGGGTCGATGCGGACCGCAATTCGCACCTTCGCGCTGCCCTCGGCGATCGCCGCATCGACCTCGAATGAGTCGGGTGGCGAGCCCTCGCAGATCGCGAGGTACTCCTTCTGCACGCGCCCAGCGCAAAAATCCTTCATCAGCGCGCGAGCAACGTCGCTCGTTCGCCCGCAGACGACGATTCCAGACGTCTCGCGATCCAGGCGGTGCGCTGGCCAAGCCTGGAAGCCCTCGCCGTACTGCCGGCGGAGCAGCATCACCAGCGTGCCGTGATGGTACCGCGCCGTGGGATGGATGGGCAGACCCGCGGGCTTATCGAGCACCAGGAGCGCGTCGTCCCGGTACAGCTCGACCAAGGTCGATGGAGTCTCGGGCTCCTCCGTCATCCGCCGGCGCAGGCGGAAGGTGAGCCCCGGACGAACGAGGCTCGAGGGCTTGAGCTTGTTTTCGCTGAGCAGGCTCTTTTGGATGATGCGCTGGATGCGAGCGCGGGACAGGCGCGGAATCTTGACTCGCAGGTACTTGTCCAGCCGCCATCCGGCGTAGTTCGGCTCGACGGTGAACTCAACCTCGACGAAGCTGTCCTGCTGTTCCATCTTTGCTTCGGACGTCCTTTATCCTTGCCCAAGCTCGCCCACAACGTCGCGGACCTGCTCAACGCCGCGGCGGAGCTCTCGGAGGGCAGTTCCAAGCTCTTCCTTCTCCTCATCCGTGAATGCGGAGCTCGCTCGCGGGCGAGCGAGCACGAGCGAGAGGTAGTCTGTGTTCGAGGCGATGTTCTGCAGGGGATTGTTTATCCGGTGAGTCAGGCTCTCCACCCGCGTACCGGTGCTGGCTCGGGTCTGCGCGAGCACCTCATCCGTTTCCGAGCGCGTCTGATCCAAAGCCAGAGATAAGCAGAGCAGCACGCACAGGACGCTGGTTAGGCTCAGCCAAGTCTCGGCGCGCGTCCAGGGCGCCGTCTGACTGGCGATGGGAAGCAGGTGTCCCTGGACAGCGCTCGGGACAGGCACGCGGTCAAGGACGCTCAAGACTCCAATTCCCACCAGCGCGATCGCGGTCCACCTGATGGCGAATTTCCTGCCCACGAGCGAAATTCCGATCAGCGGAATCGACGCGAGCCAAACCAGCTCGGGAAGTTCCAAGCCCGAGGTCGTCGCCGCGACGAGCAAGACCGGTCCCAAAAGCGATGCGACGAGCTGGGATGCCGCGACCCGCAGCGACTTCGTCGCCCTGAGAGTCACCGGGGCGAGGAGCACCCCCACCGCGGCCGCCGCAAAGAGAATTGCCACGTGAGCTTTGCGGCCTTCGCGCACGGCAATGGCAAAGTAGACCAGCCCAAGAGCCCCGACTGCGGAGGCGGAGACCAGGCGATGACCCCGCTGGGCCGCGTCATTGCCGCTGCGCACAACCTCTTCAGGAATGAAGCAGTCGCGCATCAGATGAACCCGAGCGAGTTGCCCACTGGATCCGAAAAAGCGCATCGACGTTCCTCGTGGCGGACGTTAGATCTATCCGCGCCAAGCAAAACGTCAGGAACGGTCGTTGTCCAGTACCGAGGGCCACTTGACTCCGGTAGCGGAAAGAGAAGGATGGTCCCGATGACGCCGCCTCGCATCCTACTGGTCGATGACGAGCCGTCGGTCCGATCGGGGATCAAACGGTACCTGGAAGCGCAGGCGTACCTGACCGCGGAGGCGGACTCGTGCAAAGCAGCGGAGGAGGTCTTCCGCTCTTGCCAGCCGGATGCGGTGATCGCGGACTACCGCTTACCGGACGGCAACGCGCTCGAGCTTTTGCCTCGACTCAAGGCGCTCGACGCATCCATCCCGGTGGTGATTCTCACTGGCTACGGGACCATTGCTTTGGCAGTTCAAGCAGTCAAGGAGGGAGCGGAGCATTTCTTGACCAAGCCGGTCGAGCTGCCCGCTCTTCACGTGATCTTAAGCCGCATGCTTGAGGTTCAGCGCGTGCGCCGCAATCAGCTGGTCCGCGCCTCTCGACGCGAGCGCGACAGCATCGATCCGTTTGTCGGAAACGGTGAGTCCATCCGGCAGCTCCAAGAGCAAGCGACCAGGATACTTGCATCCGAAAGCCCGATCCTGATCTGGGGTGAAACCGGAACCGGTAAGGGGGTATTGGCGCGTTGGCTCCACGAGCACAGCGCGCGCCGCGACGAAACCTTCGTGGACCTGAACTGCGCAGGGCTGAATCGCGAGTTTCTGGAAACCGAGCTCTTTGGGCACGAGAAAGGAGCGTTTACCGGAGCGGTGAGCGTGAAGCTGGGTCTCTATGAGATGGCGCATCGAGGGACCCTCTTCCTCGATGAGATCGGCGACGTAGACATCCAGGTGCAACCGAAGCTGCTCAAAGCGCTGGAGGAGCGGAGGTTCCGCCGGCTCGGCGACGTACGCGATCGCGTAGTGGACGCGCGGCTGATCGTGGCGACCCACCAAGACTTGGGAGAGCTGGTCAAGCAGGGCAGATTTCGCAAGGACCTCTATTTCCGCATCAACACCCTGCTTCTGGTGACTCCGTCACTTCGGGAGCGCAAGGCGGACATCCCGCTGCTGGCCGCCCAGTTGTTGGCCCGAATCGCGGGCGACCTCGGCAAAGGGGAGATGCACTTCGAGGACGGCGCGATCGACGCTCTTCGGTCGTACTCGTGGCCGGGCAACATCCGCGAGCTTCGCAACGTGATCGAGCGCGCCGCTTTGTTTTCCGAAGGCAACGCAGTCACCCGCAGCAGCCTGAGGTTCGATCCGGTGGGCGCTCCACCGCCGTCCGAGCCGGAGAAAGGGTTGACGCTTGCCGAGCTCGAGCGGCAATACATCTTAAATGTTCTGGACAAAGAGCACGGCCGCATCGAAGCGGCGGCAGAGCGCCTCGGAATCCCGCGCAGCACGCTCTACTACAAAGTGAAACAATATCGCCTCGATTTGTCCAAACATTAAGCCTTCGTCGGTTTAGTGCAGCTGGCGCGCGCCCAGCGCGAGATAATCGTTGACCCGGCGAATGAAGCTGTGGTCAGTCGGCTTGATGAAGTATCCGCGTGCACCGAGTTGAAAACAAATCGCTCGCGTAAATGAATCGCGGTTGGCGGTTACCACGAAGACATCGATGTGTTTAGTTTTCAAGTCGCGCTTGAGCTGGGCGAGGAGGTCGCGGCCATCTACCGATTGAGCGATGTCGAGGATGATCAGCGCCGGCTGATGAGCGCGCGCCAGCTCTACGACGTTGGAATTGAGATCGGCAATTACCTGCACGCCCTGACTGCGAAAGTAGCGAGTCAGAGCCGATACCAAGAGTTGATCGTCATCCGAGATGAGGAGAGTGGGAGGGCACGTCGGCCCAGCTAGCTTGGCGTCTTGCATGGGGTCCTCAAAAAATTGAAGCGCTCGTCCGGGTCGTCCGTCGCGACTTGTTCGATCCCGCTCGACCTTTCGACTTGTTCGCTCCCGTTCGACTTCGCGATTTGGTTTATCCCGCTCGACCTCAGCGCGGCGATGAGCTTGAGGTCATCCCTGGAAAGCAGGCGATCGACGTCGATCAAAGGCACGGACCTGTCCTCAAATTTCGCAATGCCGACGAGGTACTCCGCGCCGTGCATCGAATTCGGCGCCCTCAAAATCCGACGCTTGGCGAGCTCGAATGCCTCGCTGATGCCTTCCACCAACACGCCGATCGACGTCCGTTCCCCGTCGATGCTAACGACGACGATCAACACTCGAGTCGTTGGGGTGATCGGGCACCGAGAGAGACCGAACTTCGCCGTCACGTCAATGACCGGCAAAAGACTTCCTTCGTAGTCGAGGACGCCGCGAACGACCGATTCACTCAAGGGAAAAGCGCTCATCCCGTCGGCGAGGCGCACGCCGCTCAAGGACAAAATTCGACAGGCGAGCTCCCGGCCCGCGATAAAAAAGCTTAGGAACTGATTGGACTGGGTCATGGTCCCGCGATTGCTCGCAAGGGCAATACCAACAGTCGCTCCGCTGACCAGTCGCGCAACCACCGATTGCGACTCGCACAGAGCCAAGTTCAAACGTTGGCTTCAGCGCCGGGCGTCCGAAAATTGGAAAGCCGGTCCAATCTTTGGAAAAGTGACCTGCAGTCTCAGCTCGGTCGATCGAGAACTTCGCGAACTTTCCGCACCAGTTGCTCCATCGAGAAAGGCTTCGGGAGATAACCCGCAGCTTCCTCGAGCCCGGTGTCTCGCCCGCCCTGCTTCGAATAACCGGAGATGAAGAGGACTTTCATCCGTGGGATTGACTGCGTGAGTTGGCGGACCAACTCCTTTCCACCGAGCTTGGGCATCACCATATCGGTCACCAGTAAATCAACCGGCCGGGGATAATGCTCGGCGAGATCCAGAGCCTCTGCCCCGTTCCCCGCGGCCAGGACGGTGTAGCCGTTGTTGGTCAAGAACTTGCCGGCCAGCTCTCGAATGCCCTTTTCATCTTCGACGAGCAGAATCGTTGCGCCGCCTGAGAGCGGTGGAGAAGAGGCTGCGATGGGCTCGGCAGTCTCGACCGCATCGACGAGCTCCTCGACTTGCGGCAAGTAAATCCTGAACGTCGTGCCTCGTCCCAGCTCGCTTTCAACTCCAATCCATCCGCCACTTTGTTTGACTATTCCGTAGACGGTCGCCAGGCCGAGCCCGGTCCCCTTGGTGGGCTCCTTCGTCGTGAAGAATGGCTCAAAAATGTGCGCCTGCGTCGACCGATCCATTCCAACCCCGGTGTCGCGGACTTGCAACAAAACGTAGTGCCCCACTGGGGGCTGAACGTCGCCCTGCAGCGTCGGTTGATCCGGGCGGATCTCGACGTTCTCCGTACGGATGCTCAATCGGCCGCCCTTGGGCATCGCGTCGCGGCTGTTCACCGCCAGATTCATCAGGACCTGCTCCATTTGACTTCGATCGGCTTTCACTCGTCCCGGCTGCGGGTCAGCCACAATTTCCAGCTCAACCTGCTCGCCTACCAAGCCCTGCAGCATCGGTGCGATCTGACCCACCACGCTGTTCAGCTGCAGCACCTTGGGCTGGAGCACTTGCTTGCGGCTGAAGGCGAGCAACTGCCGGATCAGGGCGCTGGCTTGCTCCGAGGTGCGATTGATTTCTTCGAGATGCTTCTGCTGCTGATCGACGAGGCCCGGGGTGGCGCCGAGAGCCTCAGCGTGTCCGCGAATAAGGGTGAGGAGGTTGTTGAAGTCATGCGCTACTCCTCCTGCCAACTGCCCCACCGCCTCCATCTTCTGCGCCTGCCGAAGCTGTTCCTCGGACTCGCTTAGACGGCGGTGCTGGAGCTGGTACTCGTCGTCGAGCAGCAGGATCATCCCCGCAGCGATGGCAAATTGGCAGACGAGATCGACGTAAATGAGGAAGAGCAGTGGCTGCAGTCGGGGCGTTTGAACCATGAGCGCTATGGCGGCTGCCTCGAATAAGTAGACGATTCCATAGGCGGCGCAGGCGGAGGTGAGCACGAGGGCGCTGCGCGAGCCCTTACTCTTAGCGCGCTGGTGGAATGCGGCTGCGCAGTAAAAGAAAGCCATTCCGGCCAGTATCTGCCGCGGCGCCATCCGGAGAGGGATGCGGTCGCCGGACTGGAGCATCGAAAGGAAAAAAACAAGCAGCGCCAGCGCCACCGCGAACGCGATTGTCCAATGGCCGCGCCGCTTGGTGGCGGCAATGGGATGTCGTGCCAGATCTGCTCCAAGCATGACTAGCGGAGCCTGAACAAAGCCGGGGAGCATCGACGCCAGGGCCAACGCTTCCGAAAGCAATCGTAGCCTGGACAACTGTACCGAGGCCCCTCCAAACAGGAGGTATCCGGCGTACGCCGCCCACGCCCAGCCCCAGTAGTTTAAAAAGTGCTCTTCGGGGAAGCGGCGGGCGAGTGTCCGCAAGAGGAAGACGAGGGCAACTGCGACCATCGTGTGAAGGATGATCAACGGGAGGACGTCTTCGAAAAGGACTTGCATCGACTCTTCGCGTCTACTGGGAACGGCTAGGCCATGAGGTAAATCCGCAGACCATAACTTGGACTAGCGGGCGGTGAAAAAGGGAATATGCCGACTCGCGAAGCTCTGTGCATGTAAACCAGCGTTTAGCGCGCCAAACGCCCTGTCATTTTCCGAGATTCGGGGGTAATTGACCTGCAAGAGCCGATCGGCCAGCCTGCGCGCGCAAAGACAGCGGACGGCGCCTCAGCCAGTCCATCGAGACGGTGTACCGAGGGTCCGATGAAGAGCCAACTGCTAATCACTTCCCAGCTC
>DATFTC010000147.1:0-7895 GCA_035262305.1 Myxococcaceae bacterium
CGTCGTGCGCGCGCCGCCCGCGCTCGCGAAGTACATCGCGCGAAAGGGCTCGATCGCCGTGCAGGGCGTGAGCCTCACCGTCAATCGCGTCGACGGGGCCGAGTTCGAGGTGAACCTGATTCCCCATACGCTGTCCGCCACCACGCTGAAAGCGCTCCGCGTCGGCGCGCGCGTCAACCTCGAAGTGGATGTGATCGCGCGCTACGTCGAACGGATGATCGGGGCGTCCCGCGACGCTCCGTAACTTTCTAGGCCGCGGTCTCGGCCAAGCGGGAGACTTCCAGCCGCGCGGTCAGCCACTTCGGCTTCGGGCCCAGCAGCTCGACCGCGTCGGTGTAGAGCCAGTAGCAGAACCGGACCCGGTCGATGCAGTGGCCGAGCTTCTCCTCGAGCTTCCGCCTGTCGCGCAAGCTCGTTTCGTGCGCCAGCGCGGCGATCATCTTCGGGATCGCCTTCATCAGCACCTTCACGTTCTCGATCTGCTCCCGCTTCAGCTGCTTGAACAACTCGATGGTGGACTGCTCGCTTGGCTTACGCTGCGTCTTCGTCTTCCTCATAACACCATCCCCGGTCGAATGACGCCAAAGTGTGACGACGTGCGAAGGTTGCTGCAGTGAAGTTGTGCCGTTGAACATGCACCGCGCCGTGGCGCGCTGCCGCGGCAGCCTGTCGCAATTCCGTCGCCGCCCGGCGCGGCCCGCTCTTTCCGACCGCGACCGGGGTGGAAGTCACACTTGCAGCCACCGTCCGGTTGTGGGTGCCGCCGCGCTCCGATGACATTGACATTGGCATTGTTTCGCCCGAGGTGGGCCATGCGAGACCGTGAATTTCGCCTTATCGATGCGGTGGTCGGCGTGGTGCTCGTCGCGGTGCTGGTGATCGCCGCGTTCGTCGCTAGCACCGCGTCGGCCGCGATCACCGAGATCACCGTCGCCGCCGCTCCGGCGGTGACGACCTGCTGGCGCGGTGACCTGTAGGACCGCGGGAACGCGTCCGAAGCGGCCTGCGCGCCGGCGCTACGGCTGCGCGCAGTGCTTCCGGAGGATGACCCGCAAAGCGTCGAACTCTGAAAGCGGCGCGAGCGCGAGATACGCGACCAGCGCATTGCGCACCTCGCCTGCGGGCTTGTAGCGCTTCAGGACCTGGACCGTCTCGTCGAGTTCCTCCAGCGACATCTCTTGCAGAACCTCGAAGGCGGTGAGCGCGCGGCTGGCGAGCAGACTCTCCGCCTTATGCGAGGCGGCACCGATCCCGCGCGGCTGGGGAGGGCCGGCCGCGTGGGCATAGGGGGGCGCGTGCATGCGCTCCGCTGTCGCCTTGTTGACACTGCCCATGGTGGGCACGATAGCCAATGAAGGACCCACGCGACAATTCGCCGAATGGCCTAGCCCTGGAGCGCGAACGAACTCCGCGAGTGGCGACCGCCTTCGCCGCTCGGCTAGTCCCAAAGGCATAGTGACAGTCGCAATCGCAGTGGGCACGCTTTCGCGGCGATGCCGAGTTCCCGCTCACGACTTCGTGGCGCTGCGGCGCGCCGGCCGAGAGGCGCGCGTCGCGTACCGGGTCGGGCCGAGCGCATCGGCGGCGCGACCGTTCTTCGGTTCGGAGCAAGCGGCCAAGCCGTCGCGAGGTTGCAACGACGGCTGAGCGACCTTGGCTTCAGTCCGGGTGCGCTCGACGGCGACTTCGGTCCGGCAACGCTCGCCGCGGTGCTCGCGTTCCAGAAGAGCGCAGGGTTGCTCGCGGACGGCATCGCCGGCCCGCGCACGCTCGCCAAGCTCGGGTTAGCTGAGAGCGATGCGCTGCCCTCGGTGATCGCGCAGATCACACCGCGCCTCACCTCGGAGATGTTCCCGTTCACGCCGCTTGACAACATCAAGCGCAACCTGCCTTCGGTCCTCGGCGCTCGCGCAGGATCGGCTCGGCGACAAGCCGATGGTGCTCGTGGCGCTCGCCACGATCCGCGCGGAGACCGAGAGCTTCCAGCCGATCAGCGAGGGGCTATCGCGGTTCAACACGTCTCCCGGCGGCCATCCGTTCGATCTCTACGACCACCGCCAGGACCTCGGAAACCAGGGGCCGCCGGACGGCAGTCGGTTTTGCGGCCGCGGCTTCGTCCAGCTCACCGGGCGCTTCAACTACGCGAAGTACGGCGAGGCGCTGGGTCTTGCGGACCGGCTGGTGAAGGAACCGGAGCTCGCCAATCAGGCTGATATCGCGGCGCGGATCCTCTCGGCGTTCCTCAAGGACAAGGAGCGGCCGATCAAGGAAGCGCTGCTAGAAAGCGACCTCAAGCGCGTGCGCCGTCTGGTGAACGGCGGCAGCCACGGGTTGCAGCGGTTCTCCGAGGCCTACGCCATCGGGGATCGGCTGCTGGACCCCGCGTAATGTCCGAAAACTGAATCGCGCTTGCGGACCGAGCGTCGGGCGCCGCCTTTGGAGGATGCGACGTATGAGTGACGATCCCTACAGACTAGCCGAGCTCAGTAGCGATGAAAAAGCCTTGCTCGTGGAGACGAAAGCTACCTGCCCGTTTATCGGCAGCGTTGTAGCTCAGGGCAAGCTCCCCGTACGAAACGACGCGCAGGATCCACTTGCCAGCATCGAGGACGTCAGAGGGCTGGGCAATACCGGCGGGGGCGATCTTGGTGATCTGCTAGTGCTGTTTGCGAGCGGCAATCATGGGTTGCTGCGGAGTGACTCGGGAAAGCTGGACAAATCAGTACCGAACGGCCTGTTCTCGCTGGAGTTCCCTGGCTCACAAGGCTCCCACGCGGGCCACAGCGGGATTCTTCAGAGCAATCCGGAGACGCCGGGCTCCGGTCGACTTAGTGAGGCCGATTTCGCGAGGCTGACGAGCCGCGCAAAGGATGGATGGGTTAAGCGATCGGACGTCGGATGCTTCATTGCGGAAAATCTGATCAAGGATCCAAAGTCCAGGGTGTTTGGAAAGAATACGGTTGCATTGTTGGGCAGCGACTTGGTCGAATTCGTGGAAAGCGCCGGTTCGGCATTGCTGAGCAGGCTCTCCGGTTCCAGTGAAAACGCGACCGCCGCTCATCGCAATACCGAGCAGAAGCTCACGAAGCTTCTGGGCGAGGACGATCTTGTCGGATCCGCCGGGGAGTTTGGCCTGCTCTTCGCCTTCCTGGAGAACAAGCCGGGCGCCAAGGACGTCGGGGGCGAGCCTGCGGTGGCAGTGCAGGACCTAAGGGCGATGTTCGCGGACAAGCGCCTTCCCGAGGGCTGGGAAACGTGGAAAAAGTCACGGATTGACTGGGTAAGAAACACCAGCAGGTTGATGATCAGCGCGGCCAAGGAATACCGGATCCGCAAGCGAACGTCGTGATCCGGTAGCTCGCGCGAGGGCGGCTCATCCCTTTGGCCAATCCTCACGGACGATACCTGGGCGCTCCGGCCCGTCGTACGCTATGTGTCGGGGTGTGGGCGCAAACGGTATGCTGGCGAAAATGCGTTGACTGGCGTTCTCATACGGGCGCCGTCGCCGGCCGGGAGGGGAGGGATGGAGCAAGCCAGCCGCTTTCGTTTCCGCAGTGGCGCCGGCAACGGCGGGGGACGAACGAGCGGTTCCATTCCCGGAAAGATCCTCTCTCTACACCGGGTCAGGCTGGGCTCTATCGCCGCACGCGACGAGGGCGAATGGAGTCGCTACCTGGAAGTTCACTACGACTGTCGCCGCTGGCGACGTCCCACAAAGCGCGGGTATCGGTAGGAGCTACGCGAAATGAAAAAAGGACTCTTCTTAGGATCGTTGGTTCTCTCCTTCTGGTGTGTAGGGGTCGGTCATACGGATTCTTCGCCCGACGAGCTGCAGGCATGTGCGAACTTGGTTACGCAAGGGTTTCGGCGGATTGCCGACGATCGTGCTGAGCGTTTTCTCGGGAAAGTCCAAGCAGACACGGCGCTCTGTCGCGGCGGCGCGAAAGCAACCAAATTCCTGGCTACCCCCTGGGTCGACTGGTCGCTGTACTGGGGCGCCGGCGACGGAAGGAGCCGAGCTGACGGCCCCGAAGCTCTCACCCTGACGGGGGAACACCTCAAGCCGAATGGCCGTGGTATCGACGGCAGCTTGATCGATCTCGAGTATCAGCGAATCGAGTTGATCAAATTCAACCTGTTCGATAACTACACGTACGAAACGTATATCAAGGGGCTCGGCGACAAGCCCGGCTCCGCCGTGCGCCGGTGGAACGAGATGCGCCTATCCCCCGAGCAACCGAGCTACAAGGATGTCGGCGGGGACGGTCTCCAGGAGTGCACGGGTGACCTCGTTCGCTTCCGCACCCTAACCGGCATCTGCAACGACATCTGGAATCCGAAGATGGGTTCCAGCGGCACCTACTTCTCCCGCAATGCGCAGTTTGAATCGACCTATCCGCAGCTTTACCGAACCGGTCTAGCGCTCGCCCGCCATAGCGATCCGGTCAATGGCAAGCGCCTGGACCTGCTGAAACCCGATCCGCAGCTCATCAGTCGCGAATTGTTTACCCGCGTCCAGCGCGTTCCGGATAAATGCAACGAGGGCAAGGGTGTGCCCGGCGACCCGATGGCCTCGGAATGCGAGTACCGGAAGGCACCATTCTTCAATGTATTGGCCGCATTCTGGATCCAGTTCATGACCCACGACTGGTTCTCGCACCTGGACGAGGGGCGCAACAAGCCGGGATTAACCGAGGTGGGTTGTGGTCCCGAGGCACAGACCGCCGGCTGCCGACCCGGAGATCGCGCCGAGGCGGCGTTGATCGCCGTGGAGAGCCCGCCAGAAACGTTCTCGTATCAGGGCAAGAGTCGCTTGAAGCGCGCCCAAAAACTCACCACGAACAATGTCACGGCCTGGTGGGATGCATCGCAGATCTACGGCTATGACGCGGTCTCGCAAAGGCGTGTGCTGAGAGATCCGCGAGACAAGGCGAAACTGCTGCAGCCGAACGGCTACCTACCGCTGATCGAGGACTGCAAACCGAATTGCACGTTTGCATCGCAGTGGAGCGGTCAGGAACTGGCGGCGTTTCCGGACAACTGGAACATCGGCCTGAGTTTCTATCACAACCTGTTTGTGCGCGAGCACAACAGCTTCGTCGACGAGTTCCGCAAGCGCCAGCGCGACAATCCCGATGGCGATTCCGGTCTGCGAAACCCGAGGGATCCGAAGAAAGTCATCGCCTACGCCCAGGTATCGGACGAGGAGATCTTCCAGGCCGGAAGGCTGGTGGTTTCCGCGATGATCGCCAAGATTCACACGACCGAATGGACCACGCAGTTGCTCTATAACGAGCCGCTGTTTCGCGGCATGAACGCCAATTGGTTTGGTTTGTTCAACCAGGAACAGCGCGATGTATCGCTCGTCTTGCAGAAGATCCTGAACCACGATGAAAGTTTATTCAGCCGCATCTCGGGGAAAGCTGCGGGATTGCTGGGTCGACAGGGGCAGGGCGACGAGTCGAATGCGTGGTACTCGGTGCTCGCTTCCGGCGCCGGCATATTTGGTTTGGGAAGCACGCGGGAGAAAGGTGTGCTCTGGTGGCGGCACGACGCGTGGGACATCGCCAATCCCCAGGACGTAAACGGGGGTGCCAACCATTTCGGGTCACCGTTCAACTTCCCTGAAGAGTTCACGTCTGTTTATCGCCTGCATCCGTTGGTGCCCGATTTGATTGACTTTCGGGATGTCCGGGACGCGAACGCCATCAAAACCAAAGTCCCGGTCGTTGAGACGGTTCGCGGCAAGGCGACTGCGCAGATGCGCGAGGGTACGCTCGAGAACTGGGCCTTGAGCTTGGGACGCCAGCGCCTAGGGGAATTGCACCTCCAGAACCACCCCATGTTTCTGCAAAACCTGGAAATGAAGCACCTGGGTGCGCCGAGCGGAAAGCTCGACATCGCCGCCCTGGACATCCTCCGCGATCGCGAACGAGGCGTCCCCAGATTCAACGAATTCCGTCGTCAAATCGGCCTGAAATCCCTGAAGAGCTTCGACGATTTTGTCGACGCTCGGCCTGAATCTTCGCCCGAGGACCGGAAGTCGCAGCAGCAGGTCGTCGAGAAGATGCGCAAGATCTACGGGACGCACAAGTGTGACGCAACCAAGAAGATTACGGAGACCCAGAAGAGCGGCGACAAATACATCGATGACTGTCTCGGGAGCCCGGATGGCAGCGTGGTGGACAACGTCGAGGACGTGGATTTGGTTGTCGGCTGGTTGGCCGAGTACACCCGGCCGCATGGGTTCGCGATTTCGGAGACGCAGTTCCATATCTTCATCATCAACGCTTCGCGGCGCCTCTTCAGCGACCGTTTCTTCACGTCGAGTTTCCGGCCCGAGTTCTACTCGCGCCTGGGTTACGACTGGGTGATGAACAACGGCCCGCTGGAAGGCTGTCCGTACCCTCTGGAAACCGGCAAGGATGGCAAGCAGGTTTGCAACGAGCCCAAGGAATCGAACGGGCACAAGGTGCCCGTTTCACCGTTGAAGCGCGTGATGATCCGCAACGTGCCGCCCCTGCGCGAGGAGTTGATGCATGTCGTGAACGTGTTCGATCCGTGGGCGAGGGATCGCGGGACCTATTACTCCTTGGCATGGAGCCCACGCAAAGGCGCTGAGTCGGACCCCGCGTTTCCGCCGCCTGCGACGGCAAGCAAGTGATTCGAGCGCTCGCGGGAGGGCCGCAATGGACGGAACGGCCGGAAAGTTCCGTGAACTGGTATTGCTCTGCCTGGTGTGCTGCGGCTTGTCTGCCTGCGACAAGCAGGTTGCTGGCATGAAACTGGGTGAGACACGCGAGAGTGCCGGCGAGCCGGAAATCGCCAGGCGCCTGGTCGAAGCGATAAAGCGCGCGACTCTGAATCACAGCCCAGACGGGGAGATAAGACGCTTCAATCAGGCCAAGGGTTTGGGCTGTTTCGCCGCCGAATTTGCGGTCGCACCGAATCTACCGGCGGACCTCCAGCAGGGGCTGTTCCGAAGCGGTCAGGTCTATCCGGCGCGCGTCCGATTTGCCAACGCGAGCGCGTCGGACGATTCCAAGAAAGACTTTCGCGGGATGTCGATCAAGCTTTCGAGCGTCGCTGGCAAATCGCTTTGGGGCGAGGACGGCACCCAGGACTTCTTGTTGAATAGCTACCCCGCCTTGATTGCGGGCACGCCGGAGGATTTCTTGTCCTTCGTGGAGGCGGCCGCGGACGATGCGACCTGGAAGTACTTCATCAACCCGCGGCACTTCTACTCCCTGCTGATCGCCCTGAAGGGACGTGCACGGATAGCGAGCCCGTTCGATATTCGGTATTGGAGTACTACGCCTTACCGGTTTGGCGACAACCCGTCGATCGCGGTCAAGTACTCGGTCAAGCCGTGCTCAAACGTTACCAGCGAGATGCCAGGTGAGTTGGGTAGCGACTACCTATCCGCCGCGATGAAGCGGCACCTGCAGAAGACCGAAGCTTGTTTCGAATTCATGGTCCAGTTTCAGACCGATCCGAAAGCCATGCCGATTGAGGACGCTTCGATAGCGTGGGACGAAGGCGTCTCCCCGTTTCGCAAGCTTGCAACCATAACCATCAAGGACCAGGAGTTTCAATCCGCATCGGCTCGTCAGCAGTGCGAGCGCATGACTTTCAATCCCTGGCAGAGCCTGGCGGCGCATGAACCGATCGGTGGGATCAACCGCGTGCGCAAGCCGGTGTATTCGGAGGTGGGGAGATTTCGCGAGGACGAGAACCGTCGCAGAGGGATAGCTGGGTGGTCAGCTCGGACCGCGGACAAATGATTTTTCGGCGCAAGCCGTGGTTGCCAAGAAGGCATCGGACGCAGCCCTCGGCCGCCACGCGAGCACTCGCCGAGTTGACGGCTTAACGCTTCGTTCACCAGTGGGAAACCA
>DATFTC010000148.1:0-30011 GCA_035262305.1 Myxococcaceae bacterium
TAAGAGGGTAGGCGAAGAATCGGCACGTTCCGCCAAGAATGCTCGATGTTGCGCATCAGCAAGCCGCAGTCGAAACTCACGCTTCCCGCGGGGAAGATCGATTCATCCGAAAAGAAGCTCGAGTAGACGCGCTGAACCTCCAGCGGTTTCACCACCCAACTTTTCGTCGCCAGGTACAGCCCATCCAGGTGATCGGCTCGAGCAGTCTGAGAGTATCCCAGCGCTCCTTTCTCGAAGAACGCGGATGCATCTTCCAGAGACTTAAAGCGCGAGCTTGGCGGGAGCTTCTCGCCGACCCTCGCTTCCAAGTCCACCGAAACTCGTCCGTCCATCGACCGCAGCGAAAGCGCGATCTGTTCCCCGTCGTCATGAACATCGAAGGAGGCGCGGTGGTGCTCGCCCGGAAACAGCCGACCGCCCGCGAGGTAATTAATGAGCGAGCTGCTGTCTCGGCGCGGGATGTACACGCCCTCCCGGTATTCACCGTCCGGCGCGGTCCACCAAACCGCCACTCGATGGGCTGCGTTCTCGCTGGCCAGGCCGATCATCGCCGGCCAATGAACCGGCCGGATGTGCTCGAGCCGGATGAGGCAGATGCCGGCAACCGCGGCGCCGTCGAGCAGCTTCGGACGGAATGGTTCCGGGAGCTGACGCTTCATCACCTCGGCATCCACGCGAAAGTTGATCAGGATGCGCCTTCGAATCAGGCCCTGCATTTCGGGCAACCTAATGCCCAATTTTCCACTGCTCATGGCACTCGCTCCCTCTTCCTGCGCCGGAGGATCTGCTCCGGGCAGACGCTGCTCAGAAAGTTGTTCAGGCAAAGCGAGAGCCGCTCGGACTCGAGGCGATAGATGATCCGATTGCCCTCGCGGCGCTCGGTCACCAGCTCCGCCGCCTTGAGGATGCTCAAGTGGCGCGATACCGCGGGAGCGGAAATCGAAAACCTGGAAGCGATTTCCCCCGCGGGAAGCTCCTTGTCTCGCAGCGACTGCAGGATTTCTCGGCGCGTGGGGTCGGTGAGCGCTCGGAAGATTCGGGCTACTTCTTTCATCGAGAAGCTATTTAACAAAATAGTTAAATATGTCAATACTCGACGTGACTCTTGACGTCGAACGCTGGATGACGCCCCTCCGATGGAGGAGTGCTCGATCGCGTCTGGGAGTGGGTTACGATAGGACGGCCGACGACAGAATGACACTCACCTCACAGCTTCAGTCGATGCTCGACGCGGGCGTCCAGCGAAACCTCTTCCCCAGCGCGCAAGCGGTGGTCTTGCATCGGGGGGCTCGCGTGTTCGAGGGCGTGGCCGGCGACGCCCAGCCGGCAACGCTTTTCGACCTGGCATCGCTGACGAAGGTGATGTGCACGACCTGCGCGTTCATGAGCCTGTGGAACGAGCAGAAGGTGAGCCTGGAGCGCGACTTGTCCGCCTTCTTTCCCAAGACGCCGGTGGGGCGCGCGCAAATCAGCTTGGCGGACTTGCTGTACCATCGGTCTGGATTGCCCGCGTTCGTTCCCTTCTTCGCGCCGGTGATGGGCGCGTTCCCGGCTCTGTTTTCTCCGAGCTGTCCCGCAGTGATCCGCGCGCACGCCCGCAATGAAGTCGTCGAAGCGGCGAAGAGCACGCATCCCTCGTCCGCGCGAATCGCCACCTACAGCGACGTCGGCTTCATTCTCCTCGGCGAAGCGCTGTCGAAAGCATCTGGATTGGCGCTGGACGCTCTGTACCAGGAGCGAGTGGCCGCCAAGCTCGAGCTGTCGTCGCATTTTCGGCGGCTTTCGGAGAGAAAGCCGATCGTCGATCCCATCGCGCCAACCGGGGCGACCCGGCCGCGCGAGGCTGCTCCAGGACAGGAAAATCTCTGGTCCATCGAGTCGCACCCGAGCGTCGAAGGCGAGGTCGACGACGACAATGCCTGGGCGATGGACGGAGTGGCGGGTCACGCCGGGTTGTTCGGAACTGCAACGGACGTGGCGAAGTTCGGTCAGGCGATCATCGAAGAGCTCGCAGGCGCGAGTAAGCTGGCTCCACCAACATCGTGGCAGGTGGCGCTCGCACCGGATTCGAGTACGCCGGCAAGCACGCGCGCTCTCGGGTTCGACACTCCTGCGCCGCCGGATTCTCCGCAGCCGTCGTCCGCGGGGAGGTACATCGGCCGTCTTCCGCCGGGAGCGGTCGGCCACACGGGCTTTACCGGAACGAGTGTATGGATCGATCTCGCGCGCCAGCTGGTGATTGCACTTTGCACCAATCGAACGCTTCGCGGCCGCAACGAGCTCGGCATTCGGCAGTTTCGACCTCAGTTCCACGACGCGGTGGTGGAAAGCCTGGGCCTGGTGAGCTGAGATGAGCGAGGAAAACGGAAACGTGCTCGACGAGGTCGATGCGGGGAATATTCGTCGAATCCACCTGGTCGGCGTGGGCGGCACCGGCATGGGCTCGTTCGCGGGGATGCTGAAAGCCGCCGGCTACGTGGTGACGGGAAGCGACGAGAAGGTCTATCCGCCGATGAGCGACATGCTCCGCGGCTGGGAGATCCCGGTGATGACCCCGTACAGCGCCCAGAACCTGGACCAGACGAAGCCGGATCTGGCGATCATCGGCAACGTCATTCGCCGGGTGAATCCCGAGGCCGCCGAGGTGCGCGCCCGGCGGATCCCACAGATGAGCTTTCCCGCCGCGCTCGGCTCGCTCTTTTTGGAATCGCGACATTCGATCGTCATCGCTGGAACGCACGGCAAGACGACCACCGCGGCGATGATCGGCCACGTGCTGGTGTCTGCCGACAGAGATCCTTCGTTTCTCGTCGGCGGTGTGACGCAAAATTATCTCTGCAATTACCGGTTAGGCTCCGGCGAGCATTTCGTCGTCGAGGGAGACGAATACGATACGGCCTACTTCGACAAAGGTCCCAAGTTTCTCCACTACCGACCGCGGACAGTGATTTTGACCAGCGTGGAGCTGGATCACGCCGACATTTACCGCGACCTGCAACACTACGAATCGTCGTTTGAGTCGTTGATCCGACTCATTCCTCCCGACGGAACGCTGGCGGTGTGCGCGCTCTATCCAAATGCAGTGCGAATGGCGCGAGCTTGCCGCGCTCAGGTGCTCACCTACGCTGCGCACCCGGGTGATGAGGTGGACTTCGCCGCCGCCAGCATCGCGCTTTCCACGGAAGGCGCGCGTTTCACCGCGCTGGACCGCGGCCGGAAGATGGGCGAAGTCTTCCTCCCGATGGGCGGAGTGCACAACGTAGAGAACGCAATGGGAGTGCTTGCCGCGAGCAGAGCGCTTGGACTTTCCTTCGAGGAAGTTGCCGACGGGCTCTCCAGCTTCGGCGGCGTGAAACGGCGTCAAGAGGTTCGTGCGGAAGTCGGCGGCGTGATGGTGATCGACGACTTCGCCCACCACCCGACCGCAGTGCGTGAAACGATCGCCGCGGTGCACCGGCGCTACCCGGAGCGCAGGCTGTGGGCGGTCTTCGAGCCGCGTTCGAACACCAGCCGGCGAAACATTCACCAGCGAGAGTACGCGCAATCCTTCGCCGGGGCGGCCCGCGCTTCGATCAAGATTCCCGAGCCGCACGACAAGGTGCCGATCGACGAGCAGCTCGACGTTCCTTCGCTAATCGAGTCGCTCAAAGCGCAAGGAATCGCAGCGGACAGCGCAGACAGCATCGATGGCCTGGTAAACCGCGTTGCGCAAGAATCGCGAGCCGGAGATTTGGTCCTGGTGATGAGCAATGGATCTTTCGGCGGACTGATCGACAAGGTTATCGGCGAGCTTCGAAAAGCGACGAGAGAATGAATGTGAAAATGACGGCCCTCCCGGTCCTTTTTGTTCTCGCCGCGCTCTGGGGAGCAGACTCCTGGGGGTCGAAGGACGCGGCTCCTGGCGGACGCGCCCCGCTGGAGCTGAGCTTGCCGCTCTATCCGGGCGGCAAGATGCACAGCTTGGCGAAGGATCGCGGGAACGTAGTGCTCCTCGACATCTGGGCTACCTGGTGCGAGCCCTGCCGGCGGGCGCTGCCTCTCTACGAGCGGCTGGTGAAGCAATACGGACCGCGGAAGTTCAAGGTCTACGCCATCAACGTCGATGAGGACCCGGACGAGGTTCCGCCCTTCATCAAGGAGACGAGGCTCTCCCTGCCCGTGCTGCTCGACCGCGATGCCGAAGTGGTGGAGACCAAGCTGGGGATCCGCGTCATGCCCACCAGCTTCGTGCTCGACAAGCAAGGCCGGGTGCGCCACGTCCACGAGGGATTCGCGGCGGAGTTTCTTCCGAAGCTGCAAGCAGAAATCGAGGCCCTGCTCGATGAGAAGGGGCAGTGATTTAAGGCGATGTCGATCCCCGAGCTCTCAGAGCTTTTGGCGACGGCACAGGAGGGCGCCCGCCGGGCGGGCCAGCTCCTCGCAGAGCGATACCTGAGCGAACGCACCATCGAGTACAAGGGGCGGATCGACCTGGTCACCGATGCGGACAAAGCCAGTGAGACCGAGCTGATCCAATTCGTCCACGGCCGCTTTCCGGATCACACCATTCTTGCGGAGGAAGCCGGTCTGCAGAGCCGAGGCGAGGTCCGCTGGTTCATCGATCCACTGGACGGCACGACCAACTATTCGCACCGCGTGCCTCACTTCTGCGTCTCGGTGGGAGTGCAAGCAGCAGGCGAGTTGCAAGCCGCAGCAATCTACGACCCACTTCGCGATGAGCTCTTCTCCGCCGCTCGCGGCCGAGGCGCAACGCTCAACGGCAGCCCGCTTCGCGTAAGCTCTGTTGACTCGCTCGAGCGGTCGCTCTTGTGCACTGGCTTCCCCTACGACGTTCGGGAGCGCCCCGAGGTTCCGCTCGGGTTGTTCAATCGCTTGATTCGCTACGCGCAGGGCGTTCGCCGCCTTGGCAGCGCAGCGCTGGATCTCGCCTACGTCGCCGCCGGGCGCTTCGACGGCTTTTTCGAGTTTGGGCTCAAACCCTGGGACATCGCCGCTGGCGCCCTCCTGGTGAAGGAATCGGGCGGGACGATGACCCGCGTAGACGGCGAGCCGCTCGATCTGTCGATCGGAGACGTGCTGGCGTCGTGCCCCGGAATCGAGTCGCGCCTGAAGGCGGAGACCTCGCGCTTCCTCGCGGAGATCGGCTGGACGCCGAGGCCAAAGAGCTACTTCGGAGGAGAAAAACTGTAAAAGCCTCAGCGCAGCGAAGCGAAGTCGAGGGGCCGGACGATCAGAAGAAGCTCTCCGGTACGAAGACGATGTCGCCCGGTTTGAGCGAGAAGTTTCGCTCGCGGCCGTTGCCGATGTCCTCCACCGGAACGCGGATTTTCTTTTCCAAACCGTCGACCGCGCGCGTCACCTGCGTGCTGTTCTTCGAGGCAACCTTGGTGAACCCTCCGGCCAGCGTCACCGCCTGGACGATCGACATGTTCTCCTCGTAGGGGAACGTCCCGGGCTTCTGCACTTCGCCGAAGACGAAGATCTTCTTCGAGTTGTATTCGCGGATCAGCACCGAGACTTGCGGCTTGCGCAGATATCCGTTGGCGAGGCAGGTGGTCAACGCATCAGCCGCCTGGCTGGAAGTCATTCCCCCCAGCGCGACCTTGCCGCAGAGCGGATAGTCCACCGTCCCTTCGGGGGAGAGCCGGTACGCTCCGGAGAGGTCGGCCTCCTGAAAAACGCGAACTTCGACGAGATCGCCAGGACCAAGGGTGCTGCCGCGGGAGACCGATCCTTCGGCAGCGTTTCGCGATTCGGTCGCTGAATCCGTCGATTCGCCGCGAAGCGGCCGCGGCGCTCGGCAGGCGGAGAGCAGTGCGCAGGGAAGCAGGAGGAGTCCGAACGCGGCGCGAGCTCTGCCGGTGAGGGACATCAATAGAGAAACGTAGCCCGAATGTAGGCTTCGTTGCGCGTGAAGTTGAAGGTGGCCGCCGGGTTGTTCGAGTGCCGGGTGCCGAGGACGTAACCGGCCGCTCCAATCAGCCATTTGGTGAACTGATATTCGGGACCCAGGTCGACCGTCACCGCGGTGTCGCTTCGGCCGGAGCCGGAATAGAAAGAAAGGTAGTCGAACGCGGCCAAGCCATGGAGGGTCAGCCTTCCGTCGAGAAAGAAGCGCGCTTCCAGATAGCCGCGATCGTCTAAGTAGGTACCGTACCTGGGGACAGGCTCGGCGCTGCGCAAGTATCCGAGCTTCACGTTGCTCGTTTCGCTCATCAGATAGCTGAGCTCGGCGAGCGCGACGATGGTGTGCAGACCGGTGTTCTGGAAATCTTGGCCCCAACCGAGCTTGAGCACGGTGGCGATTTTGGGCGAGACGAGCCCGGCCAGACCGACCGTCGATTTCAACACCAGCGCGGATGGATTGGTGGGTAGCCCGACGGTGTAGCTGCGAGTGTCGATGCGGTTCTCGAGAGTGAGCGCCGTCTTGGGCAGAAATCTCCAGCGAGCGTCAAGCCCGAACCGGAAGTTCTGATAATTCATTCCAGGAACTGAGGCCGGATCGCAGGTGTCGCCGGGATTGCAATTCGCCGGCAGGACGCCGGAGATCGATTTGAATGACTCGAAGGAAAAGCCTCCACTCGGAACGATCTCCAGCGCACCGCCGCCGGGACGGATCGGCAGCTGGAGGTGAGCGTCATTGAACAGGGAGATGATCCCCACCCCGATCGCCGCATTGGCAGTTCGATCCGATCGGGCGAAATGATCGCCGAAGTCGAGCTCGACCGAGCCGCCCTGGTTGATGTTGGCCGACGCGTCCGCGGCGGCTTGCAATCGCGAGGCGTTGGTAGAGCCTTGAGTGATCAGTCCGGTGTACCACACGTAATCCACGTTGCCGTCGAGGCTGATCGTGGATGAATTCATCGGTACGTCGAGGCGAACTCCAGGACGGAAGTGCGCGACTGCCTCCGGTCTGAGGACACCCGGTACCCCGCCGTAGTCAAAGTAGCCGGCCGCGCTGTCGTAATGCATCTCGTAGTCGAAGTACGGATGCAGTCGTCCTTCTCCGACCTTGATTCCGTTTTCGGTTTCGTAGGGTCCGATCACACGCTGCACTTGCGCACTTGCGCTCGCCGAGACGAGAACAGTAACCCAGAGCGCAGGCCAGGCGAGGGCGCCGCGATTTTTGGATCTGATCAACGTGGAGATCGCCAACCCGTTGTTCACTGAGATATTGCGGCGCTTCCCTCTTCCAGCCGACACCGCTGGTATCACTGCGGCAGAGCGCCAGCGCGAATCTTACCGAAGTTCCGCGCTCGCTTGTATTCCCGAGTTGCGAAAAAACCGGTGACTACAACGTGGGACTCGCCGGGGGTGGGCGAGTGAGCACCGGTGAGGGTGAAGGAGGATGGGTGAGGTCATTCTGCGGAAGACCCTTCGGCTCCTCTACCTCGACGGTCAGACCGACCGTTTGAAATGCGAGCTGCCCCATGCATTCCTCCGCCTTGGCCCGCAGCTCCTCCACCTTGCGTGGAGCAATCGTCAGTTTCGTGTTTTCGTCCTCTGCGCGAGCGGTGTTCCGAGTGGAAATCGCCTCCTGGAGCGCCAGGTCAGCCTGCTCTGAAATTCGGACCAGCGCTTTGATTTGAGTCAAGCTTTCATTCACGCACGCGGCTTTCACCACGTCGTTTGAATCGCGCGCTTCCTTGAGCTTGGTAAACACATCGGTCATTACTTCTCGCATCCGCTTCAGCGCTTGCGAGCTGTGTTTGATTTTGTCAGCGTCGGAGACCTCTGCTGACCGCTCCTGCGCGATGCCGCGCGGCAGCGTGCTTTGCGCAAAGCAAATCCCGGCAAAGAGAGCTATTGCCAGCCCGCCGCTTCGGGCGAGCGTGATCAGTGTCTTTCGTCGACGGGAAAAAAACATCGTCGCAAAAATTTTAGGGGGTGGTGACGCTGGGTGTCAATGAAGGTGCAGGCGGCACAATCAGCGTATTTCAACCAGTTTGGAGTTGGATTCACGCAAACGAGAGGAGAGAACTCGCGCAATATTGATGACAACGAATGTAAAGCCATCCCGGTGTTGCTTTCGGAAGGCGGCGAGGTTCTCAGCGGTGAGATGAAGCAACTCGGTGTCGGTCCGGGCACGCACCGTGGCTGACCGGTACTCTTTGTCGATCAAGCTCATCTCGCCAAAGAACATCGGCGGCCCCAGCAGGGCAATCCTTCGCTGCTCGGCCGACGCGTCGCGCCGAAGCACTTCCACCTCCCCGGAGACGATCACGTAAAGGCTGTCACCCAGCTCGCCTTCTTCGAAAACAATCTGGCCGGCGGTAAATCTCCGCGGCCGACACAGCTCAGAAACGTACTCCAGCTCTTGATTCGAAAGCATCTCGAAGAGCGGCGACTCCGAAAGAACTGCCAGCTTCTCCATTCGCTGCCAACCTCCAAGGACTGCGCCGCGCCTCGGGTCTAGACCGCGGGGCGGATAGAGATGACCGATCCTTTGCGACCGCGAAGAAAATAATCTTCGAACCGCCTGTCTCCTTCTTGAACCGACGGCGGCTCCCCCACCACCGACGGTTCCAGGAAAGCGACCCCGCGTTGTCGGTCCACCACGTAGACGGCGAGCGGAGTCAGCTCGACATTGTACTTGTCGTGATCCTCGATCAGCGACACGCAAAAGATCCTCTTTGAGCTGCCCTTCTGCCGGAAATAGAGGAAGTCGGCGCCGGTGGCACACGCAAACTCGTCGTGCGCTCGGTTCAAAGCCGCGCGAAGAGCGGACCGGGCGCCTTCGCAGCGGGCAGATGCCGCCTCCGCTGCGGCTCGCAAATCCACGCTTCGACGCTTCTGCTCCTCGGCGAGGGAAAAGAGCGCTTCGGCCTCTTTTCGGATCGACTTTGCACGGACTCGGTGTTCGGCGACGAGCAGATTCACTTCGGCGCTCTTCGCCCAGATGCGCTCAACCTCGTCCCAGAGCTGGTTTCTTCGTTCAGTCTCGCGATCGTAGTCTTCGCGAGCCGCGCGATGGGCGCGCTCCGCCGCCTTCAGCTCCGATTCGGCTTTCTTGCCGTTGAATTGGGGTTTTGCTTCCCGGTGCTCCTCGAAAGCCTTCTCGCACGCACCGAGCCGATACCAAAGCTCGGAGACATAGAATCGCTGCTCCTCGAAATCGGAGACCGCTCGATAGGAACGATTCTCCAGCTCGGTACCTTCAAAGAGCAAAGTTGCGGCGGTGTCCTCGCATTCGCCGGCTCGATACAGCGTATCGATGGCGTTTTTTTGCAGAAGCTCCGCTTTGAACTCGGCCAGCGAGGCTTCGGCGAGCGAATCCTCGTAGCGCTTCTGCGCCTCTTGCAGCTCGGCTCGCCTCTTCTGGAATTCCGCCCACCAGCTCTGGAACTCCGGCTGGGCGATCAGCGACACCACTTCGTTCAGTCGCTTCGTCTTCATCCTCGGGATCAGGAAGCAGGAGAGAAGAGGAATGGGTAAGCCACTGCGACGTTGTCCGGCGGATGAAATGGAAACACCCAGCCCCGAATGACCGTTCGGATGCACGAGGAGACGGCATCGCTTCCCAGCGTGTTCTCCTCCACGTCGATGTCTCCCGAGCGTCCCGAGGGGGTGATCGAAAAACGCACCACCACCTTGCCCTTCAGGCTCGGGTTTCGCTTCAGCTCCTTTTCGTAGCAATTCTGGATTGCCTTCAGACGTTGTCTGACATACCGGGCGAGGGCTTCTCGGTCTACGTTGGCGCTCTCAACCTCAGGCGCAACGTCCCTCACGTGGCCGGAAACGCGAACGTCGCCTTTGGTGCCGAGGTTTACGCTTCCGCCTCCAGAGGTACCCAATTCGCCGATGCCTGCTACCGAGCCAGACCCTCCGCCTTTTCGGCCTTGAGCGATCGCGTCCGCCGTCGCCACTCCTACGCCGCCAGCGCCCGCCAAGGCTTTTGCGATGTCTCCCGCGCCGGTTCCGCCTCCGAGCACGTCCTGAAATGCTCCCGCACCTCCTGATCCGCTGGAGCCGAGAATGCGCAGCAATCCCTTCGAGACCACCTTTTGCTGAATCTGCTCGCGCCGCGCCGCCGCGTCCGCCGGCTGCCGCTCCCTCCTTTTATTGTTGCTCTCCTCGCTCTTCGTTTCCTTCTGGTCCGCCTCCGGCGCGGCGCCCTGCGTCGGCGCCGGCTTGGTCTCTGGAGGCCGGGTGGGGATGATCAGCCGAGCGAACCGGTCGGGCAGCTCGTCCAAAGACAACTCGTGCTCCTCCACCCGCGGAGCGCACGCCAGGTACCCTGCGGCGGAGAAATGGACCAGCAACGAACCGGCGAGCACGATGAGGAAGAGCTGGTCCATCGATTGCCACAGGGATCCTTTGATCGACGGCGGCAGCTGGGCCTTGGCCGGCTCGGGCGGAGGCTTGACGAACTGGAAGAGAAGGGTGACCTCTCCAAGCACCACTTTTCCTCGGGTGCTTTCGTTGAGCGGCAGCTCGTAGAGATTCCCGCGCTTCTTCACCAAACCCTGAGAGCGAAGGCTGGCGAAGTCGACGTCCGCATTGCCGAGCCTCACGCGTCCTTCCATCGGGTCGGCAAACACCAGATGGTATTGGTTGTGACGATGCTCGAAGATGCGAAAAGAGCTCGGAAGGCCTGAGGAGGGAAGGACGAAGGTGTTCCTCGCATCCTGGCCAACAGTCACCGACTCGTGATGCTTGAGGTGGCGCTCCTCGATGATCTTGCCACCGTGGATCACGCCGACGCGGAGGATCTTGGCCGAATTGGCTGAAGACATGGGCGCTTTGAGCCCTAGAAAGGGTCCTTCTCCACGCTCTTGACGACCTTGGGAAGGAAGCTTTCGGCCCGGTTGAGCTCTTCGAAGTTCAGGTTCGAGCGTTGGAGGATGTAGAAGGCCTGCGGTTTCTGGATTCGCCCCTCGACGGTGATCGCCTCCAGCCGCATGACTTTCTTTCGCGCCGAGCCTTGCGGCGACGAGCTCTTCGCTTTGGCGCCGGCCTTGGCCGGAGCTGAGCCCGCCGGAGGATCTGCCGCGGCAGCCAGCCAGAGCAGTGAAGCGAGCGACGCGGCTAAAAACATGGGCTGACTCTCTCCATGGCTCCCTTTTTGACCTACTTCCCCTGGCCTGCGAGTTTACCCGAGGTCGCCGGGTTTGGCGCCGCCGCTTCCTCGTCGGCTGCTCCCTGATTGGAGGCGGGTGTGTTCGGAGAAACCACCGTTCGCTTCTTTCGCGCGCTCGACTTGGGCTTGCCTTTGCTCTTGCTCGCCGCCGCTGGCGCTGCGTCGCCTTCTGAGCTGGTGGCTGCGGCCGGAGTGACGGCGCTGATTCCTTCCGCGGTCTGCTCTGAAAGCTTGCTCGTCGAGTCGACCGGCGGTTTCTCAGCTTTTTTGAGCTGCTCCTTCCGCTCGCGTTGGGCGCGGCGCTGTTCCTTCTCGATTCCCTTGTTGGCGTCCTTTAAGTACTGCTCAACCCGCTCGTCCTTTCCGCCTTTCTCTCGGTATTGATTGAAATAGGCGATCGCCGACTTGAAGCGATCGATCGCCGGCATGTTGGGCAGTTCCGAATCCAGGTGGAGTATGGCGAGGTTGTAGTAGGTGTCCGGCAGATCTGGATTGAGCTTTATCACCTGCTTGTATTGTGAAAGCGCTTTCGAGAACTCCTGCTTGCCGCGATAGGCATTGCCTAGGTTGAGCCGAGCGTCGACGAAATCAGGGGCGGCATTCACCGCACCCTCGAGCTCCCGAATCGCGTAATCGTAATCTTGCGCGTCGTTCAGCAGCGCGCCGAGGTTGTTTTTCGCCTCCGCAAAATCCGGCTTCAGCTCGACCGCCCGCTTGAAGTTCTCCAACGCCGCCGGCCGCGCCTTGAAGGCGAGATTCACCAGTCCAAGCTCGTTGTAGGTGGCGGCGTCGTTCGCGTCGATCGCCTTCCCGTTCTCCAGCACCATCTTCGCCAACTCGTATTTGCCCTGGCGATAGTAGACCTGGGCGAGAAGCTGCATCGCGCGGACATTGCGCTCGTCCGCTTTGAGGATCTTCTTCGCCTCGCCCCCGGCGGGCTCGTACTTCCCCTGATGAGTGAGCACGAAGACCAGCGCGGTGCGCACGCCGAGCGAAGTCGGTGACTGCTGGATCCGGCCGCGGAGCTCGGCTTCCATTTGAGAGGCTCGACCGGTGCGGCAATAAAGCCGGGCCAGATAAATCCAGGCCTCTTCTTGATCCGGCTTGAGCTCGAGCGCCTTGCGATAGGCGCGCTCCGCTTGCTGCGGGAGCGCTTCGCGTTCGTAAACGACGCCCAGATTGGTCCATCCGTAGTCGAGGCTCGGGTTGTGGTCGACCAGCTGCTTGAGCTCGCGTTCGGCGGCGGTGTAGTCGGCGCGCCGAACCAGCTCCAGCGCGCGCTCCAGAGCCGCGCGAGCCTGTGGATCTTGAGCGGCGTCGGCCTGCGTCGATCGCGCACCTGGCGAAGAGAACGGGACCTCGGGAGTCTCCGCGTCGCTTGCGGACGGGAGAACGCCCTTCTTCTGCGAGCCCGCGCAGCCGGCGAGCAACAGCACGAGAAGACACTTTGCGGCGCCGGGCGCCTGCGTGGGCACTTTCATTTATCGGATCTCCCGCCGGGCTGTTTCGTTGTCGCCTTCGGCCGCGCCGTTCCTTCCAGGCTGCCGACGAGGCCTTCCGGATACAGCGACTCAGCGGCGAAGGAGGGCTTGGGGTCCTTGAGGACCGGGTACTCCTTGGGCCGGAAACGGTTGAGGGACTCGAGGGTCTTCTTGGTCCACTCGTTGGAGATGTGATTCTTGCGCGCCTCGGCAAGGGTGGCCGAGTACTTTTCCACCGCTGCGTCCTCGAGCGTCGCGGTCTTCTGCGCGAGAAGGTCCTGATAGGCGATGACCGCGTCGTCGCCCAGCCTCTTCACGTCCGACGGTACCGGCGTCTCGATGATGGTGGAGCCGAATCGCTCCAGCGCGTATCCTTCGCGGTACAGCGCCGCCAGCGTCCACTCCAAGCGCTTGTACTTGAACACCTGCGCGTAAGCGTCGTTGATCTTCTTCACTGCTGAACTTTTGGCGGCGAAGCTCCGCTCCAGCGCTTTGCCTTTGCCGCCGATCTTCAGCTTGTCGAAGTCCCTGAACTCGAGCTCAGCGAGCTGAAATCTGGCCTGGGCAGCGGCGTCGGAAGCGATTGGAAATTGATCGGGCTTTAGGTTTCGTCGGTCGAACTCGTTGGCGGCAGCCTGGTAGGCGAGCCTCGACTCCCGCTCGCTGCCCAACTTCTGCCAGCCGTCGCCGATGCGCTTTCGCGCGTCGATCACCAGCTCTGCTTGGGATTGTTTGCCGGAGTACTTCTTGACGAATTCATCCAGCGCGCGGATGTAGCCCTTCCAATCAGACTGCTTCTCGTAAATCAGCGCCGCTCGATAGATGTTCTTGGGGGTGTCCTCGCTGTTCGGGAACAGGTCGGCGTACCTTAAAAACGCCGCCGCAGCTTCCGGATAGCGCTGCTGCCCCTCGAGGAGCCGGGCGGAGTTGAACAGCGCTGCCTCGCGATTCTTCGAGGCGGGATAGTCCTTCACCAACTTCTGATAGTTCTGCACCGCCTTGTCGAAGTCGTAAGAATTCTCCGCATTCACTGCCACGCGGAAGAGCGCCGAGTCGGCGAGCTTGGAGTTGGGATACTCGCGGTAGACTCGCTCGTAAAGCTTGAGCGCTGAATCGAACCGGCGCTCGTTTTCGTACGCCACCGCGGCGTTGTTTAGCGCCTTGTCGGCGAATTCATGGTGCGGCTCCTCGTCGACGAGCTGGATGTACTTCGACGCGGCTTGCTCAAACTCTCCCTTCTCCATCAGTTGGTCGGCGAGCTTGAACCGTCCAGCGAGCTTGAACTTGAGCAAATCCTTGTACAGGTCCGACTTTGGGTCGATGACTTCTTTGTTGCTGGCAAGGCGCGCGGATACGTCCTCGACGCTCTTCCAGTCTTTGTCGACGAGGAAGCTTTCGACGATCAGGTTGGTGGCGAACTTGGCGACTTCAGACTTCGGGTACACCTGAACAATGGATTCGAAGCGGCGGCGGGCTTCCGGAAAATCGTTGTGCGCGTAGAACAGTTCCGCGGCCTTGTAAGCGATGCCCGGCGCCTTTTCATGGTCCTTGAAGCGCCCGATGAAAAGGTCGGAGGCGGCGACCAACTTGGTTTCCACCTCGGCGAGCGGGATCACCTTCACCGCCTCTCCCTCGCGCCGCTCGGTCGACCGCAGCGGTTTGAGGTCGGCAATCTTGCCCTGTTTGATCTGCTGCTCGAGCTCCTTCTGCCAAGCAAGAACCGAGGCGAACGAGGATTCGGCGAAGAACTTGTTGTCCTGGGCCGCGTCTCGCACCTTTTCGTAGTGCTTTGCCGCTTCCCCGAACTGGAAGGAGTTGTAGAGGCACTCGGCGAGATAAAACTCCATCTCGTAGGCATTCTTCGCGCGCGGGAATTCCTTCAGGTAGGCCCCGTATGCCTGAGCGGCGAACTCGAAGGCGGATTTCGCCTGCTCGAATTTGCCGTCTTGTTTGTACTGAAGCGCCTGCTGGTGATGGTAGACGGCGCTTTGGTAGAGGGTCTTCTCTTCGAGGTCGGTGACGAAAGAGACGACCTCTGGGTCGTGCTTGAACTTCTCGTACCAGGCGGTGCCTGGGCCGAAAAGGATGGCGAGCTTCTGCGACTCCCGGAAGGCGTCGTCGAGCTTCCGGTCCCGCTCATAGGACTCGATGATGCGCTGCTGGATCTGCGGGGCATTCTTGGCGAGCGGGTCCTTGGCGAGCGCCAGCTGATACGCCTGGATTGCATCCGCATGCTTTGTCTGGTCGAAGTACAAGTCTCCCATCCGACGATACACTTCGGCTTCGTAGGGACGCGGTCCGAGCGTGGCAAAGACCTGCTGAGCCCTGGCCAGCGAACCCCATTTCTCATCCGCTAAGCTGATCGCGGTGTATTGCAGCGCCTCGTTGCGAAGGTCGCCTCCGGCTTCCTCGTCGCCTTTGGTCTTGCTTTGCGCATCGTAGTAGTCCACCAGCGCGATGAACTTGCTCACCGCCTCGTCGAATCGATCACTTCGGTAGTAAGTCCAACCAAGCTTGTAGAGCGCCTTGTCATACAGAGGATGCTGCTTGTCTTCGATCGCGTGCTCGTAGGCATTGGCCGCTTTGCTCAGGGCCGCGGCATCGTTATAGGAGTCGAAGTAGTACTCGCCGATTCGCACCCATGCCTCGGTGCTGAACCGCGACTTGGGATACCGGGCGATCAACTGCTGATACGCTTCCCGACCCTTTTCGAATTGGTTCTGCTTCTCGAGGCAATAGCCGAGTAGGTAGAGCGCACCGTCGTTCAACCGGTAATCGGGAAATTGGGCGAGCAGCTTGCGGTAGACGGCGATCGATTTGGAAAAATCGGGGACCGGCTCAGCGGGCAGGCTCTCCTGCTTCGCGGTGTCCATCGCCTTGAGCTTCTCCTCGTAGTCGCGCATCGCGACGAGGTGATCGTCGGACGAACGCTCGTAGTAGAGCTCTGCCAATCGGAACATCACGTCCGGCGAGTAGCGCGGGTCGTCCGGATAGCGTTTGAGGAACTCCTCGAACTGGGCGATCGCGTCGAGACGCTCCTTCCGCTCGATCATCTCGAGATCCCGAATCATCTTCTCGTAGCTGTTGGACAGCGCCCCGCGTTTCTCGTCGTATTTCTTCTGAACGAGCTGCTGCACTTCGCGTTTGAACTCCTTCGATTCGGCTTCGTACGCTTCCACTGCTCTGGAGATCTCGTCGAGCAGCTTTTCCTCCTGGGGAGTTCGTCCCAGCCCCTGCAGCCCGATCGCTGGCTTGGAATGCGCCTCCGGAGCGACGTCTTGTTTCGACTCCGAGAGCTCCGCCGCCGGCGCCGCCGTCGAGCCTGGAGCAGCGGCGCTTGCTTTGCCTGGGGAGCTTTGGCCGAGAATCGTCGCCGGAAGCAGCAGCGCGATCGCCGCTGCGAGGATTAACGGCGCTCCGCGAGACGGTGGTTGATCCAGTCGCATCGACGCTCTCAGTCCACGTCCTTGAGAACTTCCTTGAATTCGTTATCCAAGGCCTTCAGCTCGCGATCTTTCTGGAGCGAGAGCTTCTGTATCTCGTTGGTCTTGTCCTGTTTTCGAGTGAAGGCGACATCCACCAGACCGACGTCGGCTTTCAAAACCAGGTCGTAGAATTGCTGGCGAACCCGCTTGAAGCTGTCAAATGCGATCCGTCCGACGAGATTTCGGGCGCCTCCGGAAACGCCGCTGACTTCGGTCGAATACTCGGAAAGCAACGATTGAATCGCGGTAATCTTGCTTCGAATCTGCCCGCCCCGCCTCGCCACCTGCTCGCGCAGTACGGCCTTGGCCGCCTGCACCCGTTCGCGAAGCACGGATGCGGTGAGACGGATGTCATGAGCTCGTCGAATCAGCTGGCCGGCGTCGGACGCGACCTTGGCCTCCGCGGGCGCGAGCACCTCATGCTGCTTCCTCAGCTTCTCTAAAAACTCTGTCCGGATGACATCTTCTCCTGCGACTGCGGCATCAGCGCCGGAACGCTCATCGGCAAGCTCAGCGCGGAGGTGCTCCAGCTCCTTCTTCAGCGTCGCCAGAGTTTCGGACTCGGCGTTCACTTTTTGTTTGAAGACTTTCTCGTCCTCGAGACTGCTGTGGCGCGCGCTGCGCGTGTCATTCAGCCATTTGCTGATCGCGGTGATCGAGGCGAACATGCTCTGGATCTCGTACTCCAGCTTGAATGCCGCGCGGTCCACCTCATCCACGCGGTCGTGCATTCGCCTCCTGCGCTCCTCCACGTCTTTCGGAGTGCTGGGCAAGGTGGCGAAGCGCTTCTGAAGCTCGGCGTCTTGCGAGCGCAAATGCGAGAGCTCGAGCTGCTGCTGGGGGGTCAGTTGATCCTCGACCAACTGCGCCTCGATGCGAACGAGCGAATCCTCCGCGTGCGCGAGCGCGGAATCGATCGCGTCGGCCCGGGTGTAGCCTTCCTGCAGGGCGGGGAACGTCTCCAGCCCACGCTGCTCCAGCGCCCTGAGGATCCGAGACGCGATCTCCTCAGACTCACCGACGCCACGCCTGCCAAGCTCGAGATCGTTGACGATGTGAACTGCCTCGGCAACCTCGCGCTGAGTCGTCGCCCACTTCACTGCGACCGGAGGAAGCAGGGTATTGACGTCCAGGTTCCTTTCGTTTCGCGCCAAGAGATTGTCGAAGTAGGCAACCGGATCGGTGTTCACCTTCAGCAGCGCTTCCAGCTCGTCGCGCACCGGCGCGTAGGCGTTAATCACCGAGTTGTAGGTGTCGGTGGCCTCGCCGTACCGTTGCAGCTTTAACAGCAGGTGTGCCTGGAGAATTTGTGCTTCGGGGGCGAGAGTTGACTCCGGCGAGACGAGCAAGAGAATGTCCGCCGCGCCTTTGGCGCGCTCGAACTCGCCCTTCTTGACGTGCGTCCAGGCGATTTCGAAAAGCGAATCGACGAAATACTCGCTCTGTTGCGGGATCTCTTGATAGTGGTCGAGCGCCTGATCGTACTGACCCAGCTCGAAGAAGACGCGGCCCAGGGATAGATTTGCCAGCTCCTTGACCTTGACCTCGCGCTCACCTTTCGCCGGCTCCTGAGTGATGCGGCGAAACTTCTCCGCGGCGCTCGGATAGTCGCCCGATTGAACGTCGGCCACGGCGAGAAAATATTGGCTCTCCAGACGCAAAGGCCCGGTCGGGTCGCTCGCCAGCGGAGCGAAGACTTGCGCTGCCCGCTGGAGCCGTTGGTTGAGAGGCAAGTCGGTGCGCCGGAAAAACCACTTGCCGTAGACATAGGCGATGTCCGGCGGCAGGTTCCCAGAGGCATCGCGGGCGCGGGCCACGTACTCGTCGATGCCGGTGAAATCATTCAACCGGCCGGCGATATCCATAAATCGCGCCAGGGCAACGCGATAGTGCTTTGACTCGAGGGTAAGCAACTGGCGCAGGTACAGCCGAGCGCCGAGCAGATTCTTCTGTTGATACAGCGCATCCGCCAGATAGAAAAGCGCGTCGGGATATCGCGGATTGCTCTTGAATCGCGGGTTTTCGATCAGATCGTAGAACAGCACCGAAGAGCCGAGGTGGTCCCCGATCAGATACTGGATCTCACCCTCGGAGAAACGGCGATTGAGCATCTCTTCGTCGGTCGGCTCGAGGCTCTGCGTGTACTCAGCTTCCACGACCTTGAGATTGTCTTCGGCGATCTTGAGCTGAGACGCGACTTGCTCCGCCTGCTCGGCCAGCTCAGCCAGGCTCGAGCGAGGGCGCTTGCGCTCCTCGGCGCGCGCCAATGAGGCGGCGCACAAGGCTGCAACGGAGATCACTGCGAATCGCAAGCGAGGCGCATGCACGGAGCGTTCCTCGAATTCTACTTCCTGTCGAGCTGAGCCTTGGGCGCGGACCCCGGCCTCATCCCCGCGTCTTTCGCCACCTCGATGTCGTAGCGGATCGCCGGCCGATCTTTGAAGTCGCTGGTAAATCCGCCCTTCTCGAAGCCGACGATCTTCACCGTCGTCACCTTCCCCGCCTCGGCATTGAAGGTGTAGCTGGACTGGACCTTGAATTTGTATCCCTCGAGGTAGCTGAACAGCCCGTATCCGTGACCACGGTAGACGATCTTCGCTGCGATCTGATGCTGTCCGGCGACGATCCGGCCGTTGAAAATCTCGAACAACGGCCGATTCTGAAGATCTCCGTTCACGTCTACCTTGGTGAAAATGGGCGCTCCGTCCAATGCGTAGGCCACGGACTCGATGATGAAAGACGAGCCCATCTCATTGCGGTGGAGCAAAACCGCTCGCGCGCCAACGGAGAGATCGCCGCCCAGCACCGTCTCCTGCAAAAGCAACAGTCGGGCCTTGGTCCGGAAAATCTTCTCCTTTAAATCGGTGACCTGTTCCTCGAGCGTTTTGACTCGGGTGGTGAAAGCCTCGTCGGCGGTGGAAGATGTTGGCTTGGCGATGGCGGCGGCAGGCTTCTCAACGGCGGCGGCAGGCTTCTCAACGGCAGCGGCAGGCTTCTCAACAGAAGAGCCATTCAGCGGCGTGAGTAGGGATTTCTCCTCGGCCGGATTCTCCGCGCGGCGCGGCTCGGGAGAGCTCTGCGCAAAGCTTGCCGCGGAAAGACTCGCGGCGACCAGCGAGGCGATCAAACATGGGATTGTGCGCAAGGAGCGACCTGTCGGGCAGCGACCGAACGACACGCCATCTTATAGCATCATTGTCGCGGTCGTGTCTGTTCAGCCGCCCTTCTTCAATTCGGTGAGAACAAGCTTCGCCACTGCCTTCAGAGTGTCGAAAACGCCTACACCGTTCGGCGCCACCGCCTGATACTCGGGAAGACGGCGCGGATTGAGCACCCCGCGCAGCTCATCCACCGAAACAGCGTTTGGAAGATCTCGCTTATTGTATTGAACGACGGCGGGTAGGCGGTCGAAGTCGTAACCTTGCTCGCCGAGGTTGACGCGTAGGTTCTCCAGCGACTCCATATTCGCTTCCATTCGCTCGACCTGCGAGTCTGCCACGAACACAACGCCGTCCACGCCCTTGAGAATCAGCTTTCGCGAGGCGTCGTAGAAGACCTGGCCGGGAACGGTGTAGAGGTGGAAGCGCGTCTTAAAACCGCGGATCTCACCCAGGGAGAGTGGAAGGAAGTCGAAGAACAGCGTGCGATCCGTCTCGGTGGACAGCGAGATGAGCTTGCCCTTCGTCTCCGGATTGGTCTTGTTGTAAATGTATTGGAGATTGGTTGTCTTTCCGCACAAGCCCGGACCGTAATAGACGATCTTGCAATTGATTTCGCGGGACGAGTAATTGATAAAGGACATGGGTTGCCGGGTTATTCGCTGAAGAGGTTGTCGATGTCTGCGTCGGTGATCTCGGCAAACGGCGAGCCGATGCCGGGGCCGTCCGCTTTGCGAATCAACGAGTCAAAAATCTTGCCTAACTCATCCGACGCTTTCTTCGTCCTCAGCCTGACCAGGCCAAGGCTGGATCGATTGTCAAAAATGACCACCAACACCACGCGAGTCCCGACGATGGTCATGTAAAGGGATTCCCGCGCGCCCTCGTGAAATTGGTTGGGGAACTCGTTTTCGCCAATCAATTTTGCCAGACCACCCATCGCTGCGACATTCCCTGCAGTGAGTGATGCCAATGAAGTGGTGTCTAGATTGGTGGTCTGTCCCGAGGCGGAGATGAGTTGTCCATTCTTGTCGACGAGAAACACCAGCTTCGCGTTGGCATCCTTGGTAAGCCGATCGCAGACGGAATTGATCTTGGTGAATTCCTCCTCATACATCACCAATTGCGTGGCCATCGTTAAAAGATTCGCCTCCGCGCGACAGTCCTAACTGAGCCGTGCAACGGTTTTCAAAGTGAATTCCGCAAGTTAGATCTGTGTTCTCGGTAGACAAGATCATTACCAGACACATCGGACCGCAGCAAGAAGAGGCTCGCGAACGATGGCATGAATGCGCACACCTCACCGATCCGAGAGACGATTCTCTGTGGAATCGGGGACAATGGTGGTAGAGGTGATTGCACGGCGATCCCACGGCGAAATGGAATGAGGCACCACCGCGCCCAGCGAGCGCTGCTCGCATGCATCGCGGCGGTTGCCCTGGGCAATTGTCAGACTGAGCAGGCGGTTGGCCCC
Organism: Myxococcaceae bacterium; assembly: GCA_035262305.1. Classification (GTDB taxonomy): domain Bacteria; phylum Myxococcota; class Myxococcia; order Myxococcales; family Myxococcaceae; genus DATFTC01. Next base: position 20,679 of record DATFTC010000148.1, read on the forward strand.
GCGTTCGACGAAGCGGCTCCGATCGCCCAGCTGGAGTTTAGGACCGGGGCCGTCACCCTCCAACGCGGTGACTCGCGCACTTTCGCCGAGCTCGGGTACGTGCTGCCCAACGATGCCTTTGAAACGGGCCCGGACGCCACGATGCAGCTGCGCTTCCCGAGCGGCGCAACGGTCGAAGTTGGTCCGGACGCGCGGCTTTCAGTGGTGGAGGACAAGGCCGGCAGCGCGGTGAAGGCGTCCCGCGGCAGTTATCTGGCGCGAATGCCCCCGCACCTGAGCACCGGTGGATCCGCCGCGCGTGCGTTCCTGACCCTTCAGACCCCGTTCGGTTTCACGCGGTGTGACTCGGACGGCGAAATTTCGGTGCAAGTCGGGCCGGAAGCTGCCCGAATTCAGATCCGCCGCGGCAAAGTTGAGGTCGGCTCCAAGACGGGCCGCACGATGGTCGCCTCTCCGGGCGATCAATTCCTGCTTTCTTCAGCGGAGCTCGAGCGCCTCCCAGCGCCGTCCGCGGCGGCGGAGAAGAAGGGGCCCTCCGCGCTGGGATTTCAGGTCCGAGGCCTGGACGCCGAGAGTCAGGCCGACCTGCGGCGAAAGGACGCCCGAAACTGGGTGAAGGTCGCGGCGCGCGGAGAGAAGCTGAGCGAGCATGATGTGCTGCGGGTGTGGAGCGGCAACTGGGTCGTTGAGTGGGGAAGGGCGGGCAGCCGGCTGGTGGCGAACGAGGGCGCCGAGCTGTCGGTAGAGACTTCTGACTCGAGGAGCAACGGCGAGCCGGCGGTGAGTTTGCGAAAGGGAGAGGTTTGGCTCAACGTCGAGAACGAGGCGCCGGAGCGAGTTGCAATCTCCGGGATGCTCTTGGGTACGCAGGCGCCCGGATATTTCTTGATCGCCCGCACGTCGGACGGTCTTGAGCTGACCGCGCTGGCCGGCGATCTCTCCTTCAAGAAGGAGGGCGTGGAAGGGAAGGTTCTCGCCGGGCAGAAGGTCACCGTTCACGGCTCGGAAAAAGCGATCGTCGAAGACCTCGAGCGCGCGGACCTCGCATTATCACCGCGGTTTGGTTTCAAGATTTTCCACCAGGGGCTGGACCGGCTCGCGCTCACCTGGGACGGCGGAAAAAAAGACTTTCGCCTCGAGGTGGCCGCCGACTCCGCTTTTGCACAGCCGGTGCTCCGCGGAACCGTTCACAGATCCTTCGTCAACCTCGCTGCTCCGAGTAAAGGTGCGCTCTTCTGGCGCGTGCTCGACAAGGAGGGCACGGCGGTTGCGCGCGGCAGCGCCTCGTTTTCGGGAGAGCAATCGGGCCGCGAATCGGGGGAGGACGCCGACGGCTCGGCTGCCCCCCTGGTGGTCCGCTCTCCTAAAAACGGGGAGCTGGTCAAGGGAAACCGAATCGTGGCTTCGGGGGTTGCCCCGGCCGGCTCGCGGGTGCTGGTGAATGGCAAGGCGGCGCCGATCGACGAGAGGAGCCGGTTCGAGCTCGCGGTCGCACCGGTGGGGAGGCCTCCGCTGGCGATCTTCCGGTTGCTTCGCACGAGCGAGCCGGAGGTGATCGTCGTTCGCGTCCTTCGCCGCGCCAAATGACCGGTCTCGCTACAGCTCGCGGCGGCCGGAGAGCGCTCTCGCCAGCGTGGCCTGATCGGCGAACTCGAGATCGCCTCCCATCGGCAGGCCCTGGGCGATTCGGCTGACCTTGAGGCCCAAGGGCTTGACCAAGCGGCTGAGGTAGAGCGCGGTCGCCTCGCCCTCGACGTCGGGGTTGGTGGCGATGATCACCTCTTCGACGCGGCTGTCGTGCAGCCGGTTGATCAGCTCCTTTATCTTCAACTGGTCGGGTCCGATCCCCTCCAGCGGCGAGAGCACCCCGTGAAGGACATGGTAGCGGCCCTTGAACTCTCGGGTCCTTTCCACCGCCATGAGATCGGCCACGCCCTCGACCACGCACAGCGTGCGCTCGTCGCGCCGTGGGTCCTGGCAAAACGAGCACAGCTCTGTTTCGGTCAAGGCGAAGCAGCGCGTGCAAAGCCGAACCTTTCCCACCAACTCCTGGATTGCCCGCGCCAGGTCGCGAGCGAATTCGGGGGGCGCGCGCAGAATGTGAAAGGCCAGTCGCTGAGCGGTCTTTTCGCCAATGCCCGGGAGCTTGGCGAGCTGGGCGACCAGCTGATTCAAAGGATCCGGGGTCATTCCCTTCTAGGTAATTCCAGGAATCTTGATCCCGCCAGAGATCTTCGCGAGCTCCTTTTGCATGTGATCGCGGCTGGCGCTGAGAGCGGAATTGACCGCGGCGGTGATCAAATCCTCGAGCATCGCCACGTCGGCCGGGTCCACGACCTTGGGATCGATCTTGATGCTCCTGATCTCCTGGATCGCCGAGGCGGTCACCACCACGGTACCGTCACCGGCCTTGCCTTCCACCGTTTCCTCGGCCAACTCCTTTTTGCGCTCCTCGATTTTCTCGGTGAGCTTGTTGGCCTGACGGATGAAGTAGTTCAGATCGATACCGGGCATGGGCACCTCGCGCCTACACCCTAACGCTCGGCGAAGCCCTTGTCAGGAGGTCTCGTCCGAAGTATCCAGCAAGGGCGCGGCGCGCGAGTTTTCGAGCAGCTGCATTTGCTCGACCTCCCCTCCGAGCACGCGCAAAGCCGCTTGCACCGCAGGATTCGCCTGCACTTTTGCTGCAAGCTCGCGATCGCGAGCATCCTTTTCTTGTGCTTCGCGCTCTGCTGGGCTCAAGGGCGCTGCCGAATTTACGGAGGCGTCCTCGATACGCAACCGGACCGCACGTCCGAAGTGGGCGCTGAGCATCTGTTCTATCTGCCCTCGTCCGCTGCCGCCAACGATGCCCCGATGGAAGGCGCTTTGCTTGGCGAAAGCGATGGTCAGCTCGGAAGAGGCCAAGCTGACCGGTCGCCCAAATGCCAGCGATGCTCCGAGCCGAGGCGAGGACGAGCGAACAAAGTTTACCGCGTCCATCCAGCGCTGCTCATCGGCGCTGGTGGCTGTCGGAGCGATGAGCGTCGGTTCGGCCGAGGCGCTTGGCGCCGCCGTGGGGCCGCGCTCAGTCGGCGCTTCTTCAAGCGACTTCGGTGCAGCGCGCGTTTCAGGAATGATGGTTCGGTTGGTTAACGCGAGCGGCGGATGCCCCGGCTCTGCCGGCTCGGCGGATGCGCTCGGGCCTGGCGCGGTCGGATCGCGGTGCTCAGTCGGCGCTGTTTCGGCTAACTTGGCTGTGGTCCGCGCTTCAGGCGCGAAAGCTCGGTTGATCGGAGCGACCACCGGGCGCCCCGATTCTCTTCGGCTCTGGGTTGCTCACCACTGCACTGAGTCGTTCAACTTTCTCGACAAGCTCGGGGATCGATGCCGCCGGTGCCAGTTGAGTGGCGCTTAAGAGCGACATTTCGAAGGCGATTCGCGGTTGCGGAGAGCGGGAGGCGTCGATGACGAAGCTGTGAACCACGTCGAACATGCGCGCGAGCTGCGCCACGTCCGCTTCCCGAGCGAGCGCCAAGACCGGCGCTTGCTCCGCCTCCGCGAGCTCGCTCGGCGCTTCGCCCAGTGCCTTGGCCACGAAGAGATGACGCAGCTGAGAAGCGATCTCTTCCGCTAGCTTCTTTGGATCGATTCCCCGGTTGTACGCCTCCTCACTCTGCTCGAGGAGTCCCTTTGCATCTCGGCGCACCAGCGCTTCGGTGAAGCGATGAACGATTCTCGGATCGATCGCACCGAGAGCTTCAGAGACCGATTCGTCGGTGGGGGAGCTGCCGCAGGCGGACAGAACCTGATCGAGAAGCGACAGCGCGTCGCGCATCGAGCCCTCGGACTGTCGGACGATCAGCGCGAGCGAGGTTTCGGAGAGGTCGGCTCCCTCTGCCTTGCCGATCTCTTTGAGTCGTTGGAGGATCCGGGCGGCGGGAATTCGCCTGAAATTGTGGCGCTGGCATCGAGAGAGAATCGTGTCCGGCAGCTTTTGCGGCTCGGTGGTGGCGAAAATGAACTTCACGTGGCCGGGCGGCTCCTCGAGCGTCTTGAGCAGCGCGTTGAATGCGGCGCCGGAGAGCATGTGGACTTCGTCGATGATGTAGATCTTGTGGCGATCCCGGTGAGGGAGGTACTTGGCGTTCTCGCGTATCTCGCGAACGTTCTCCACGCCGTTGTGCGAAGCGCCATCTATCTCGGCAACGTCGATCGACGTGCCAGCCGCGACTTCCCGGCACGGGTCGCATTGGCCGCAAGGCTCCGGGGTCGGGCCTTTATCGCAGTTGAGGGCCTTCGCCAAAAGGCGAGCCGCCGTCGTCTTCCCTACGCCGCGCGGGCCGCAGAAAAGGTAAGCGTGCGCCACCCGATTCATCTTGATCGCGTTGGCGATCGTCTTCACCACGTGCTCTTGGCCGATGACGTCTTTGAAGCTCTGCGGGCGCCACTTGCGCGCCAAGACCAAATAGTTCATTGCCGCAGAATCTAAACAAACGGGGCTGACGAATCCATGCAGATTCGATCGAGCTGCCACAAGCATCAGCGTCCGACGCGCCGCAAATTCAAGGGAATGGAGCTCCAGTGGGCAACCTGTGGAAAACCGCTATAGATGCTCGGGCGCCAAGCGAGTACAACGGTTTTGATGGCAGCCCGACGCGCTCGAACGAAGGGGACAACGACCGAGGAAGGCGCTTTTTCCCAGGAGCTTAAGCACGTGGGGGAGCGACTGGACCAAATGGACGAGCGCGACCGAGCGACCTCGGCCCGACTCGACCAGATGGACGAACGCGACCGGGCAAGAGACGTGCGACTGGAGGAAATGGATCAGCGTAATCGGGGGATGATGGTCCTGCTCGAGCAAATGGACGAGCGAAGTCGCGCTACGATCGACGCAGTGTTTTCGGTCCGAGACCAGCTGAATCGTCGAATCGACGATTTGCGCACCGAGCTGACAGCTAGAATTGACGTGCTCGAGATGGCGGTGCGGGACCTTTCAGCCCAGGTGAAAAAGAACAGCGAGGACATCCAAAAGAATACGGTCGCCATCGGTGCCCTTGAGGAGCAAGTGACAGAAAACACTCGGGAGCTGAGGGAGATCAAAACAATGCTCGAACGCAAGGCAGATCAGGCGAGCATGTTGGCTCTCGAGAAAAGGGTATCCGTGCTCGAAGAGAAGTTAGGCGTGAAGGCGTCGAACTAGGCCTCTGGCCAGGAACCTAACCGAGGGCGCGGATCACCAGCTTTGCAGCATTGTGGCCGGCGGCGCCGATCACCGAGCCAGCGGGATGGCAGCCGGCTCCGCAAAAGAACAAACCCTCGATGGGCGTTTCGTACGGAAGTCGATCGGCAAAGCCGATCTTGTTGTCTACGTGGTGGATGTGACCGCGGCTGATCCCGAAGTGCGCTTCGATTTTCGGCGGGGTCAGCGCGAATGTTTCCTCGACGATCTGACTCGTGCCCGGCGCGAATCGATCGCAAATCGAGAGGAGGTGTTGGACGTAGCGCCCCTCCTCTTTATCCCAGCTCGTTCCGTTCAAGGCATACGGCACCCATTGCACGAACAGTGCGGCGCTGTGCCGACCATCGGCGTCTTGCAGGGAGGGATCGACCGCGGTGTGGATGTACCATTCGATGGCGGGGAACTCGGCGAGGCGTTTCTCCTTCATCGTTCGATAAGAACGCTCGAGCTCCGCAAGGACGACGTCCTCATCGGGCAGCAGATGAATCGTTGCGCCGAGCGGTTTGCGACCTTCTGGAAGGCAGGCGAAGCGCGGGAGCTGCCTCAGACAAAGATTGACCTTCAGCGTCGAGCCATCCGCGCGCAACTTCTGCAATCGCTCTTGGTAGCTGGATGGAATTGCGGCTTCGTCGATGAGGGATAGGGCTCGGAACGGGTCGGCATTGCAGAGCACGACTTCAGCGGACATTGACTCTCCCGATTGCAGCGTCACTCCCTGGATTGCTCCCGCCTTGACGTCGATACGAGCGACGGCCGCGCCGGTGCGTATTCGCACGCCGGTCCCTTTCGCCGCATTCGCGATTCGCGAGGTGACGGTTCCCATTCCACCTTTGACGATCATCCAGGTGCCATTGCTGTTCGGCAGGCGGCACATGTTGTGGATGAGCAAATTCATCCCAGTGCCGGGCGTGTCGTAGCCGCCGTCGAGGCCAGAAAAGGCGTCGGTGACGGCATACATCGCTTTGAGCAGATCGGACTGGAACCGAAAGCGCTCGAGGAATTCGCGCGCCGATCCCCGGCACAGCTCCACGAACGAGCGGCGCAGCTCTCGGCGAATGAACCGCTCCGCGGTTTCTTCCAGGCTTTGAGGAGGCGCCAGCCAGGACGGAGCGAGGTCATCGCGAATCTTTCCCAGCTCCTCGTTCATCGCCTGATTGGCCGACCAGTCCTCTTCGGAGAAGAACTGCACGAACTGATTGCGCAGCTCGCGCTGATCTGATCCAAAGAGAACGTATCGATCGGTCGTCGTGGGAAGAAAGTAGTGAGGATCGCGGCGGATGAGAGGAAGATCGAGGCCGAGCTCAGCCAGAAGCTCGGGCGGCATCAGTCCGAGCAAGTATGCGCCGGTCGACGAACCCAATCCCGGCGCGCTTCGAAAAGGGTACTCCGTCCTGCACGCGCCCCCGACGCAGTCGCGCTCCTCGAGCACGGTTACCTGGTGACCATCGCGGGCGAGGAGGATGCTCGCCACGAGGCCATTGTGTCCTGCGCCCAAAATAATGACTTGCGCCATAGGCGTGCTCCGATGTTCGCCACCACTGCGCGGAAGGCAGCGCGAAAATGACGGCTCCTACAACCGGGCGGATACCATGGATGTCGATTTTTTCCATCGGTGCGATCCCGGGAATCGTCGCCGTGCTCCAGCTTGGACGGATTCACCCGGATGAGGTGTACCAATGGCTCGAACCGGCGTTCTATCGCGCGCGCGGGTACGGTGTGCTGTCGTGGGAATGGTCGAGAGGCATCCGAAACTGGGCGATCCCGATCGTCTTCGCTTGGGTTTTGAAGCTCTGCGCGGCGATTGGGATTTCGAATCCGAGGATCTACCGTGCCGTGCTCGAGATCCCCCAACACTTGTTGCACGTCGCGATGCTCGCCGCGGTGTTCCGGTACAGCGCGCGGCGCGTCGGTCTGCAATGGGCGATGTTGGCCACGGCGGCGGTCGCGCTCTGCGAGCCGATCATTGTCTTCGCGGGAAGGACGATGGGCGAATCGTTCTCCGCTGCCTTCCTGGTGATTGCCATCGCGGCTCTCGACGAGCCCGGGCCAAGAGCGCGGGCACTCTTCGGCGGAGTGATGCTCGGCGCTGCGGTGGTCGCCCGTTACGCATCCGCGGTGCCGGTTGCTGCGGCGATCGGCTATCTCGCCATCCAAGCTCGGTGGCGCCAGCTGTCCTTCGCGTTGTGCGGAGCGCTCGCGGTTGCCGCTGGCTTGGGAGCCCTGGACTGGGTCACTTGGGGCAAGCCATTTCATTCTCTGCAGGCTTACCTCGAATTCAACGTGCTCTCCTCAGGCGCCGCACAGCAGTTCGGCGCTGCTCCTGCTTGGTACTACTTACCGGTGATCATCCGCTCCGTTCCCTTTTGGGCATGGCTCGGATTGCCACTGGCGATGACCACCGAAAAGCCCCGCGTTCCGATGCCGCTGTTTTGCGCCATTTGTTCGATCGCGGCGGTCAGCGCCGTGGCGCACAAGGAGGAGCGATTCATCTATCCGACTCTCGTCCTGATTGCGCTCAGCGGGGCGCCCGGCCTCGCGCTGGGGGTCCGGCGCGCTGCGACGAAGCTTCGTCCAGGGATCGCGATGGCTGCGCTGGCGACCAACGCGCTGGGATTCATCTATCCGGGCGAGCTGCGAGCCCAGCGCGGCGATGAATTTCGAGCGATTGTGCGCGCTTCAGCGCCGCCCGATGCGACCGGGCTGCTCATCGTCAACGAGGGCCTCTGGGGAGCCGGAGGGTTCTTTTACATCGGCAAACGCATCCCTTGGCTCACCTGCGACTGGCCGGCAGACTACAATTTCCAGCTCGCGGTTGCCGACGCCCGGTTCAATCGCGCGGTGACCTACGAGGGCCGCGCCCTTTCGGAGCTGCAGGCTCTTGGATTCCGCGCCGAGGAGCAGATCGGTCAAGCAACGGTCCTCATCCGGCGCTGAGGTGAAAAGCCCATCCGGCGCGCACCGGATGGGCTGTTAAAAAAACGGCCGGGACACACGCGAAGGTTCGCTACCGTTGCTTCCTTCCGGACCTGGCGGGGTTCACGTCCCCGCGTCGTCCCGACCACAAACTCTGCGACGGAGAGAGTGGGATTCGAACCCACGATACCCTTTCGAGTATACACGCGTTCCAGGCGTGCGCCTTCAGCCTCTCGGCCATCTCTCCCAAGCGCTCCGCTGCCACGGAGAGCGTAGGATTCGAACCTACGGTACCGTCACCGGTACGCCTGATTTCGAGTCAGGTGCCTTCGACCACTCGGCCAGCTCTCCTTTCCTTTCGCGGCTCTTATACGCGGCCGGCTCTCGATCGCGCCATCCCGTTTCAAGCCTTTTGCGTTCTCAGCTCGCGGAAGAACTCTTCCAGAAGCTTGCGGCAAGGTTCAGCCAGCACCCGGCGCTCGACTTGGACGCGATGGTTGTGTCGCTCGTCTGCCAACAGATCGTACAACGAGCCGACGGCGCCCATCTTCGGATCATCCGCTCCGTAGACCAGCCTCGTCAGCCGGCTCTGGACCATCGCGCCGGCACACATCGCGCACGGCTCGAGGGTCACGTAGAGCGTGACTCCAGTGAGACGCCACGCGCCGAGCGATACAGCTGCTTGCTTGAGCGCGATTAGCTCCGCGTGCGCCAGCGGATCGCGATCGACCTCGCGCCGGTTGTAGCCCTCGGCGATGATCTTCTCGCCGCGCACGGCGACAGCTCCCACCGGAACCTCGCCGAGGCTGCCGGCCTGTCGCGCAAGCGAGATTGCTTGCCGCATGAAGTCCACGTCGTCCATTCGCGCAGACTAACGCGGCGATGGCCGAAACGGAGGGAAGTGGTGCGCGCCCTAGAGGATTTGAACCTCTGGCCTTCGGATTCGTAGTCCGACGCTCTATCCAACTGAGCTAAGGGCGCTTGCCTGCGCTGGAGCGGAGAGAGAGGGATTCGAACCCTCGATACCCTTTCGAGTATGCAGGTTTAGCAAACCTGTGCCTTCAGCCTCTCGGCCATCTCTCCCCTTCAATCGATTGTCAAAGAGCTGCTGCGGAGGAGGTAGGATTCGAACCTACGAAGGGCTTTCACCCTTGGCGGTTTTCAAGACCGCTGCCTTCAGCCGCTCGGCCACTCCTCCC
>DATFTC010000149.1:0-4403 GCA_035262305.1 Myxococcaceae bacterium
AAAAACGCGCTTTCAGAGCTGGCTCGCCGCCCTGGTAAGAGCGAGCGCAGCGAAGGCTATTGGCTGGAGATCTGCCTGGCGTTGATGACGCTCTAGACAGGCTTCTTCGACGCGCCGGATGTGAACAGCACCATTCGCGCCGCCCGCTAGTGCCCAGGCATCTCTTCCATCACCATCGGATTTCTTATCCGATGGTCTGGATCCGAAAACTGTGTCCAAATCGTGTCCAAAATAGGGGGGAACCGAGTCAATTCTCTCGGGCTTACCGCTCGGTGTTTCCTCGGCTGCTCGGGCGCTGCCGATCCCTGGCATCAGCCGACTGGCCCGCACATCCCTCGGTGGTGGCCCGCACACCCTTCTAAACTGGTGTAATGTCGCGCCGGGTCAGCGCTCATTCAAGGCAAGGCACGGTCACGGTCGTGACGTGCAGCTTATCCGCGACCATCGCGGCGCTGAGCGCCCCCAGACATCCAGCAAAGCCAGCCTCTGCGCCAACATCCGAGAAGAAGCTCCACTTCCCATCGGCGCCGCTTCTGGTGACATACCACGGTCCATCATACGGAGGCGCATGGTCGAAGACCGCCTCCCGGGCGATAGCGACGACATGGAGATCGCCGCTGACTTCGTCACCCACGATGCTGACATCTCCCATCTTTCCCGGAAACTCGGGCATTACATCGATGAACTTCGACCAGCCGTCATTTCTGTCCCGGGCGGTGTACATCAGCTTTCCTTCGAGATTGGTTCCAAGGATGACATGCAGCTCGTTGCCGATGAACGCCGAGGCGACGGCGCCACCGTCACCTGCGCCAGCCTGGGCGGTGACGTTCTCGAACTTCTCCCACCCGCCGTTCGTTTGCCGGAAGGTATGCAACAAATTGCCATCGCCGGCCACGGCGAGAATGTGAATCTCGCCGTTCTGGTTCACCGAGATGCTGATGTCTCTAAAGTATGGCAGGGCGGCCTCGGCATCCATCAGGCCGGCGGAATCCGCATCCATCAGGCCGACAACTTCGGGCTTCCAAGCGGGAGCGACAGCCTGGAACTTCGTCCAGGCAGCGTTTGCCTTTCGCGCCGCGTACCACAGCCTTCCGTAGGACTGAACGACGAGGTGAAGGGTGTTGCCGCTGAACGCCGTCGCGATTGCATCGATGTGGCCCGGCTGCCCAGTATCCGCTGTTACATCGTCGAATTGCAGCCAGTAGCCGTTCGGGTAGCGGATGGTATGCCACAAGCTGCCGTCATAGCCCGAGCCGAGGACGTGAAGGTAGCCGTTCGGGTCTTCCGCGATGCTCACGTCTACGAACTGAGCCGGGTAGCCGGCCTCGCCGCGAACGTCGACGAATGGGGCCCAAGGATTTTGGCCATTCTTGAGCGTATGCCACATCCCGCCCCCGAGGTCCTGGGCCGATACCGCAAGAGAAAGGAGCAGCGTCGAGAGAATTGAAAACAACTTTGCCGCAGACGAATAGCGTAGTTTCATATCGACTCTTCTCGCATCGAATAGTTGCGTGGGTTTTTGACCACGTCGCTGCACTGCACGAAATTGCTGATTGGCCATCTGCTGCTGTTGGATTAAACGAGAAATGCGGCAGTTTCGGATCACAGCCATGAACTGAACCCGGCTGCCGATCTCGCTTCCTCGCCGTTTGAGTCCTCCGCCGCGTTTGACATCGAAGCGGCAGTCCCTTATTAGTGCCCGGAGCGCGCTGACAGGGCGCCACCAACCCGCGGCAAGGGAAGACTCCCACCTGTTTGGTCTGAGTCGTGTGCGTTTGCACCTTCTTTCAGCCTGGTTTCAGCGGGGTACAGGCGATTCATGAAAGGAGGTCGCAATGACCACTTCGAAGTCTCTCCCGGCTCGTCCGTCTCTCGAATCCCTCCGCAAACAGGCAAAGAAGCTCGCACGCGACATCGCCGCCGGTGACGCCCGTGCCATCGCACGTGCGCGGGTGCAACTGCCAAATGTTGACCCGCCCTTAACGCAGCGCAACGCGCAACTTGTGATCGCGCGTGAGTACGGCTTCGCCGGCTGGCAAGACCTAAGCGCTGAGGTGAGCAAACGCCTCGGCAAGGGTGTGGAGTGGGCGGCAACACAGGCTCGACGCGTGATTCACGACAACGACGTCGAACGCCTGAAGCAACTGTTGGCTGAATACCCGGCGTTACTTTCCTGGCAAGGCAACGACGGTGACGGCGGCCTGTTGGGAATCGCCACAAGCTCCTTTGGCGACAGCTTCGACCCGAACAGAGAACAGATCTTCACCCGCGCGGCGTGCGCAGAGCTGCTGATCGACGCCAGCGCGGTCGTGACGCCATCGGTGTTCGAGGGCCTGATCGATTCCCGCACTAGGGGGCTGCTGGAGCTGTTTCGGCGTAAAGGCCTGCTTCCGCGCACGCTCAAATTCCTTTCCGCGCTTGGTGATCTCGACGCTGTTCGCACCTCTCTTGATGAGAGCGGGAACGATCTGGCGGCCGTCAATGAAGCGTTCATGGTCGCGTGCCGCTTCGAGCACGAGACCGTCGCGTCCGTCCTGCTGGAGCGATCCATCGCGCTCGATGCGGAGCTCGGTAAACACGTCGATGGAACCGCGGGCCGCCTCGCCTTCATCAAGTACCTCAGCAAAGAGCGAGCGCTGCACTTTGTGCACGTCACACCGGCCGGACCGTGGCAGGCCTTTCTCATGGAGCAGGTCATCCGCGCGGTCCAGGTTGGCGACATGACGGCGTTCGTCAGCGGGTTGCAGCATGCGCCGTGGCTGCTCGGTGATGCCTGTGTGGGGTTTCAGGCTGGGCTCATCGAGCGAGCAACGCTGCGCGATCGCGGGGAATTCATCGTCGCCCTTCTCGAACTGGATCCCGCACTAATGCGGCGCCGGCCGCCGCCCAAATCGCAAGCCATCGAGTTTGCGTTCACCTACGCGAAGACACACCTCATTCCAGTACTCACCCGCATCTGGCCAATGCCGGACGATCTGCCGCATGCGGCAGGCATGGGCAACCTCTCGCGGGTGAAGCACTGGTTCAACGAATCCGGCGCGCCTGCGCTAGGCGATCTCGACAATCACTTTCCCTGTAACAGCCCGCACGCGCGGATGAACCTCCAGTGGGGCGCGCCCACTGCCCAGCAGATTCTGGACACGGCGCTCGCCTGGTCCGTCGTCAACCGTCACTTCGACGTGGCGGACTTCCTCCTCGAACACGGCGCAGATATCAACACTACGTGGAGCTCTCATGAGCCGGCGAGCATCCTGCACGAGCTGGTCTTTCACGGGAACTACGACTCGATGCGATTCCTCATCGACCGCGGCATCGATATGACCATCAAGGACTACCGTTGGAACAGTACTGCACGGGGTTGGGCATTCCACGCCGCGAAGGACCAGAAAATGGCTCTGTGGCTGGAGGACGCGGAACGGCAGCGGCAACTGGGACGATAAGCAGTTCCAAGTAAACTTGCCTGAGCCCGTCCGTGAGGGTTTGGGCAAGAGACACGTGTGAACGTCGAATTGCAGGTTGTAATTGCAAGAAATGAGACGAAAGCATGCGACAACAAATGAGACACCTACTTGCTGTGAGCTTCAGCTCCGGCCGTCATTGGCACGCACGCCTAAGAGTCTGTCTTTCTGAGACTCTGACCAATTACTGCGCCAGGCTGCGAACGAAGGCGATGAGCGGCGGGTAGTCGGCCTCGGCGATCAGGCCGTCCCAGGCCGGCATCTTGGTCTCCGGCTTGATCGACGGCGCGTTTTTGATCCACGCTTTCAGTTGATCCTCGCTCGGGTAGTGCTTCAAGTTGGTGCGCAGGTCGGCGAGCCCAACGCCGTCCGCTGCGTGGCACGACACGCAGCCGTACTTGTAATAGAGCTTCTTACCCGCGTCTCCTTCCGCAACAAGGGCCGGAGGCCGGACGATGGCGTGGTGGATCTTCGGCACCGTCCTCAGGTACGCGTAGATCGCCCCGGCTTCGTCGTCGGAGAGCTCGGTGAAAAGATCCATCGGATAGCGCACCAGCGCTCCGTCGGGGCGGAACCCCCGCTTAATCGCGCGCACGAAGTCGGCCTCGGACCACTTGCCGATGCCGGTCTCCTCGTCGGGCGTCAGGTTGGCGGTCACCACCGTCTGGCCGTCGAGGTTTCGCATTTGGTTGCCGCCGCCGAGATAGAGATACGACTTCTCCGGCTCGGCCATGTTCATTTTCTTGAAGTCGCCCGAGTGGCAGGTCCAGCACTCGAGCCCGAAGACCAAGTACTTGCCCAGAGCGATCTTGTCGCTCGCCGGTGGCACGGTGATCGTCTCCGCCGGATAGGGCAGCGGTTTGAACGCGACGTGGCAGAGAAACTTGGTAAGAAACGACGGCTCTGTCTTGCCCGGCGGATCGACGTCGGCTGCCTGCATCATTG
>DATFTC010000150.1:0-7952 GCA_035262305.1 Myxococcaceae bacterium
GGGGACATGCCCCTCGACGAAATGCGGTGTGTACCCATAGCCACGCAGCAGCTGGTCGAGCTCCTCATGGCTGATCCGGGCGAGCAAGGTGGGATTGGCGATCTTGTAACCGTTGAGGTGAAGGATCGGCAGCACTGCGCCGTCGCGAATCGGGTTCAAAAACTTGCCGACGTGCCACGAGGTCGCCAGCGGGCCCGTTTCCGCCTCCCCGTCGCCCACGACCGCTGCGACGATCAGCTCGGGATTGTCGAAGGCAGCGCCGCAGGCGTGAGAGAGCACGTAGCCAAGCTCGCCTCCTTCGTGGATCGAGCCCGGCGTTTCGGGCGTACAGTGACTGCCGATGCCGACCGGAAAGGAGAACTGTTTGAAGAACTCCTGCAGCCCGGCCGTATCCTCGCTCTTGTCCGGGTAGATCTCGGAGTAGGTTCCTTCCAGGTAAACCGGACCCAGGACGCCCGGAGCGCCGTGCCCCGGACCCGCCAGGAAGATCATGTTCAGGTCATGTTTCTTTATTAATCGGTTCAGGTGAATGTAAACAAATGACAGGCCAGGGCTCGCTCCCCAATGTCCAAGAAGCCGATTTTTGATCTGCTCCGGCTTGAGGGGTTCTTTCAGCAAGGGATTGTCCTGCAGGTAGATCATCCCCAGGCTCAGGTAATTGCACGCCCGCCAGTAGGCGTGGATCTTCTGCAGAGCATCGGCGCTGAGAGGTTTTCCTTGAATGGTGGATCTGGCCGTGCCGTAGGCGCTCAGTTCCTTGTCTGTCGCGTCAACTTTGGATGTTTTCGTCGTCGTGGTTGCCATTTCTATCTCTCCTTATACTTTCAAAAATGACGGCCTTGAATCATGTTTCACGTTCAGGTCCCAAGCCCGCGACCAGGATCACCACCGAGCGCGCACCGGCGCGGTAGGTCTGTCCAGGAACCGGCGGCGTCGCTTGCCATTCCACGATTTCGTGCGGCGGGTCCAGTGCAGTATCGATCCACCTGTGCCATGCATCCGTGCGGCCGTTCACCAATGGCAACTCGAAATCCAGCGGTTCCCAATACGCGTTAAAAAGGGTATGAACGTGCAGACTCTCGCGAAAAAGTTCCGACTCGAACGCCAGACTGTGAGACCAAGCGCTCCAGTCCGGGTGGCAAAGCTTCACACCGTGCCAGGCTTTTTTCGCATCTCGCAGCCACTGAGTTAGGGTTACACGGCGGCGTTCATGCTCCACGTCTCTCATCAGGCGGCGCGCGGTCAGCAACCTCACGAAGCGATGCACGTCGGCGTGCTTTTGGAGCAGCGTCCAGTCGAACCAATTGCTCTCGTTGTCGCGGCAATAGGCATTGTTGTTGCCGCGCTGAGTGCGCCGCACCTCATCGCCCATTAGAATCATTGGCACGCCGAGCGAAAGCATGGTGACGGTCAGGAAGTTCTTGACCTGGCGATTGCGCAGTTTCTCCACATCGGGATCGTCGGACGGGCCCTCTACACCGCAATTCCAGCTTCGGTTATCGTTAGCTCCATCGCGGTTGTCTTCGCGGTTCTGCTCGTTGTGTTTGTGGTTGTACGAGACCAGGTCGTTGAGGGTGAAGCCGTCGTGGCAGGTCACGAAGTTGACGCTCTGCTCCGCTTCTCGCTCCTTGTGAGCGTAGATGTCCGGGCTGCCCAGAAACCGATCGGCGAAGCGCGTCACCGAATTCTCTGCGCCGCGGAAGAAATCGCGGACATCGTCACGAAACCGCCCGTTCCACTCCTTCCAGCTGTCCCCGACGAAACTGCCGACTTGATACAACCCGGCGGCGTCCCAGGCTTCGGCGATCATCTTCGTGCCCGCGAGCGCCGGATCGGATTCGATGTCCCATAGAACGGGCGGGTTTGACATCACGCGGCCGGACGAATCGCGGGCGAGGATGGAGGCGAGGTCGAATCGGAAACCATCGACGTGCATTTCCTCGACCCAGTAGCGAAGACTGTCCACGATCATGCGGCGCACAACGGGATGATTGGCGTAGAGCGTGTTTCCTGTGCCGCTGAAATTTGCGTACCGGGAGCGATCCGTGTCGAGGATGTAATAGGTGCTGTTGTCCAAGCCGCGGAAACACAGAGTGGGGCCACTCTGGTCGCCTTCCGCGGTGTGATTGAACACCACGTCGAGAATGACCTCGATTCCTGCTCGGTGCAGCGCCTTGACCATGTCGCGAAACTCGTCCACCGGGCCCAGAGGATCCTGGCGGGAGCTGTATGCTCGGTGCGGCGCAAAAAACGAAACCGGCGCATAGCCCCAGTAGTTGACAAGTCCCGGCGGACAATCCTGCGTATCGAATTGAAACACCGGCAGCAGCTCGACCGCGGTGATCCCGAGGTCCTGTAAATAGGGAATTTTTTCGACCAGGCCGGCGTAGGTGCCTCGAGTCCTCTCGCCGACGCCGGAGCTGGGATGGCGCGTGAAGCCGCGCACGTGCATCTCATACACGATGGTGCGCGAGGATGGCCGTTTCAGCGGTGTGTCCCCTTCCCAATCATACGCGCGCGGGTCCACTACCACGCTCTTCATCGCCGTGGCCGTGTTATCACCCTCCGACTCGGCGGCGGCGCGGCTGTAGTTTTTCGGAACTACGACGGCGCGTCCGTAGGGATCAAGCAGGAGTTTTTGGGGATCAAAGCGAAAGCCGGTCGCGGGATCGAACGGTCCATGCACTCGATAGCCATAGATCTGCCCGGGCCTCGCTCCCCGTACGAAAGCGTGCCAATAGTGATACGTGCGGTTGTCCGCGGGATCGAAGCGGATGATGCGGGCAGGCTGTTCGTCATCCTCGCGGTCGAAGAACAGCAACTCCATGCGGGAAGCGGCTCGAGAGAAAATGCTGAAATTCACTCCCCCTGGAACAACGGTGGCGCCCAAAGGATGGCTTCGGCTCGCGCGCGCAGAAGGTCCCCTGCTCGGGAATGTCTCGCGTTCCAGCAGGGCCGGCTCGATCGCGCTCATGAATCACGCCTTACCGAGGAGTTCCTTGGCCGCGAGAACCACTCGCTCCGGTTCAAAGCCAAACTTCCTTTGGAGCTCTTTCAAAGGGGCCGAAGCTCCAAACGTCTCCATGCCGATGATGCGCCCCGACGCACCTATGTATCGCTCCCATCCGAACGTCGAGGCCTGCTCCACCGCCACCCGCGCCACCACGCCAGAGGGCAGCACACTGTCTCGGTATTTGCGCGTCTGGTTTTCAAAGATCTCCCACGAGGGCATCGAGACCACTCGCGAACGGATGCCCTCGCCCAACAGCCGCTCGTGTGCATTGACGGCGAGAATCAATTCACTTCCGGAAGCAATCAGAATGACCTCCGGACTTCCCCCCGGAGCGTCGGCGAGCACGTACGCGCCCTGCGCGACCCCGGATGCGGGTGCATACTTGCTGCGATCGAGCGTCGGCAGAGGCTGACGGGACAGTGCCAGCACCGCAGGCTCGTGGCGAAGACGCACGATGTAGCGGTACGCTTCGACCACCTCGTTGGCATCGCCCGGCCGCAGCACCACCAGGCCGGGGATGGCGCGCATGGAGGCAAGATGCTCGACCGGCTGATGAGTCGGCCCGTCTTCCCCGTCCCCCATGGCGTCGTGCGTGAAGACGTAGATGACCGGCAGCTCCATCAAGGCCGAAAGGCGCATCGCGGGGCGCGCATAGTCGCTAAAAATGAAGAAGGTCGCCGCGAATGGGCGGAGCTTCGATATCGAGAGCCCATTCGCGATAGCTCCCATGGCGTGCTCTCGGATGCCGAAGTGCAGGTTCCGGCCCCCCGGGTTGCCGGCCTGGAAATCTCCTGCGCCGGCGAGGTTCGTCTTGTTCGAGGGTGCGAGATCCGCCGAGCCGCCGAGAAACCACGGGATGTTCTGCGCAAGCACATTCAGCACCTTGCCCGAGGCTTCGCGACCCGCGATGCCTTTTGAGTCAGCGGGAAAAACGGGGAGATTGCGGTCCCATCCGGAGGGAAGCTCGCGGCGCTGAGTCTGGTCGATCTCGGTAGCGAGCTCGGGATTTTTGGCCCGATAGTTTTCAAATCGCGCGGCCCATTCGCGCCTTGCGGAGGCGCCGCGCGCGCCCACTCCCGCAGCAAAGTGGCCATGGACTCCTTCGGGGACGAGGAACTTCGCGTCTTCGGGCCATCCGTAGTAGCGCTTGGTGAGGCGGACCTCTTCTTCTCCGAGCGGCTCCCCGTGCGCGGCTGCGGAGCCTTGCTTGTTCGGGGAACCGTAGCCGATGTGGCTGTCCAGGACGATAAAGGTGGGGCGGCCCTTGGTCTGCCGAAAGACGCGAAGCGTGTGCTCGATGCGATCGACATCGTTGGCATCGGCGATTCGCAGCACGTTCCATCCGTACGCCAGGAACCGCGCCGCGACGTCTTCGGTGAAAGCGATGTTCGTGTCGCCTTCGATGGTGATGTGATTGTTGTCGAAGATCCAGCAGAGGTTGTCGAGGCCGAGGTGGCCCGCCAGCGACGCCGCTTCCGAGGAGATGCCTTCCATCAGGCAACCATCTCCGCAGACCGCATAGATGCGGTAATCGAAGATCTCGAAGCCGGTCCGGTTGTAGCGGTGCGCGAGCCATTTTTCCGCAATCGCCATGCCCACGCTGGTGGCGACACCCTGCCCGAGCGGTCCGGTGGTTGTCTCTACGCCGGAGACCCAATGGTACTCGGGGTGTCCCGGAGCCTTGCTATCGAGCTGGCGAAAGTGCCGGATGTCGTCGAGCGACACAGCGGGCCGCCCGAGCCTTTCGTAATCGGCGTTCACGGCTCGTGTTTGGGTGAGATGCAGTATGGACCAAAGCAGCATCGAGGCGTGGCCGTTGGAAAGCACGAACCGGTCGCGGTTGAGCCAGATCGGGTCTTGGGGATCGAATTGCAGTATGCGATTCCACAAGGTGTAGACGATCGGCGCGAGCGCCATCGGCGTGCCGGGATGTCCAGAATTGGCCGCCTGCACCGCGTCAATCGAAAGTGTTCGTATGGTATTGATACACAGTTGATCCATCTGCCGTGGATCCAATTGCGAGCCGGTGAGGGATTGAGGGACCTGCTCGGTACTCATGTTAGCCCGCCTCTACAATTGCTTATCAACTGCGACCCGTCATCGAGATTTTGTGAATTTTCGGTAACGACCGATCAACATATTTGTTGAGCTATCGTGTCCGAGCTGGGGCTCTGCCTCGCTCTCCAATTCGGGAATGATGCGCTGGGCCAGCACCTTGCCGAGCTCCACGCCCCACTGGTCGAAAGCATTCACTTGCCAGATGGCGGCCTGCGTAAACACGGAGTGCTCATACAGAGCCACGAGCTTGCCGAGCGCTGCGGGTGTCAGCCGCTCGGCGAGGATGGTGTTCGACGGCCGGTTGCCTTCGAACACGCGGTGGGGCGCCAGCCAGTCTGCAGTGCCCTCACTTTTGACTTCCTTCAGTGTCTTGCCGAACGCCAGCGCTTCCGTTTGCGCGAAGACGTTTGCCATCAGCATATCGTGGTGACGGCCGAGGGGGTTCAGTGGCCGCGCGAACGCGATGAAGTCGCAGGGGATGAGGCGCGTCCCCTGATGGATCAACTGGTAGAAAGAATGCTGGCCATTCGTCCCCGGCTCGCCGAAGTAAATCGGACCGGTCTTACAAGTTACGTCGCTGCCGTCGAGCGCAACGTGCTTCCCGAGGCTCTCCATCGTCAACTGCTGCAAGTAAGCCGGAAAGCGTTTGAGGTATTGTTCGTAAGGCAATACCGCAACCGTCTCCGCGCCGAAGAAGTCGTTGTACCAGACAGACAGAAGACCCATCAGCACGGGCAGGTTGCGATCGAAGGGAGCGGTGCGGAAGTGCTCGTCCATCTGGTGACAGCCGTCCAACAGGGAGCGGAAATTCTCTGGGCCGATGGCCAGCATCGTGGAGAGCCCAATAGCGGACGTCATCGAGTAACGCCCTCCGACCCAATCCCAGAACTCGAACATGTTGGCAGTGTCGATGCCGAACTTCGCAACCTCAGCCGCATTCGTCGAGACGGCGACGAAGTGCTTCGCGACCGAACTCTCATTGTTCCCCAGGCTTGCTAGCGCCCAGGCGCGCGCGGTGCGCGCGTTGGTCATCGTCTCCAACGTGGTGAACGTTTTGGAAGAAACGATGAATAGGGTTTCCGCAGGATCGAGGTCGCGCACCGCTTCGGCGAAGTCCGTGCCGTCGACGTTCGAAACGAAGCGGAAGGTCATCTCGCGCGCGCTGTAATACCTGAGGGCTTCGTACGCCATCACCGGGCCCAGGTCGGAGCCGCCGATGCCGATGTTGACCACGTTCCGAATGCGCTTCCCGGTGTGCCCCTTCCAGGTGCCATTCCAGACGCGGTTGCAGAAATCGCTCATCCGGTCGAGCACGGCGTGAACTTGGGGAATGACGTCTTCACCATCGACCGCGATCGAGGCCTCTCGCGGATCGCGCAGGGCGACGTGAAGCACTGCGCGGTCTTCGGTGATATTGATTTTATCGCCCCGAAACATGGCGTCGATCCGCGCTCGCAGCCCGCATTCCTCCGCCAACTGACCGAAGAGCTGGAGTGTTTCGCCGGTGATTCGGTTTTTCGAATAATCGAGGTAGATGCCTACGGCCTCAGCCGTGAAACGCTCACCGCGCTTTGGATCATCCGCGAACAAGTCTCGCAAGTGCATCTTGCGGATGTCTTGATAGTGCGCCTCGAGGGCTTTCCAAGCGTGCCGGCCGGTGGATGGCACGACGATGCGGATGTCAGCGAGTGCTTGCATGGCAGGTGTCATTGGCAACCTCGGCGCTCAGCCGGCTTTCTTGAGCGCGGCGATCTTAGACGCGATTACTTCCATCAAAGCGCTCCAAGATTTGACGAAGGACTTGGCGCCATCCTCCTGGAGCTGGTGCGCCAGCTTGTCGATGTCGACGCCTGCCTTGGCGAACTTCGCCAGGACCTCCTCACTGTCGCCGCCGTCCGCAGGCAGGATCGATCCGAGCTGGTCGTGCTTGGACAGCGCGATCAGCGTTTTCTCGGGCATGGTGTTTACAGTGAACGGCGCGGCCAGCGACTTGATGTACAAGATGTCGGATGCCGAGGGATCCTTGGTTCCCGTGCTCGCCCAGAGGAGGCGCTGCGGACGCGCTCCGGCGTTGTAGGTGCTCTGCCACTCCGGGGACGTCAGCAGATCGCGGGCCGCCTTGTATGTTTGCATGGCGATGGCGATACCGAGCCGGTTGCGCAGCGATGCGGGTACTTTGTCTTTGACCGCGGCGTCCCACCGGCTGACAAAGAGCGATGCCACCGATCCGACGTTGGGATTGAGCCCAGCTTTCAGCCGCCGCTGAATGCCGCGCAGGAACGCGCCGGCGGCGTCCAGGTACTGCTCCCGTGAGAACAAAAGAGTCACATTGATTGGCACCCCGGCAAAAATGGACTCCTCGATTGCGGGTACCCCTTCCTTGGTGCCCGGGATCTTGATGAACAGATTGGGACGCTGGCCTCGGGCAAAAAGCTCCTTGGCTTCGCGCAGCGTGCTCTGAGTGTCGTAGGCCAACAGAGGCGAAACCTCCAACGAGACCCAGCCGTCCACGGTATTCGTCCGGTCATGGATCGGCCGAAACAGGTCCGCTGCCCGCGTCAGGTCTTCCAGAGCCAATTCGAAGAAGAGCTGCTCGCCGGATTTGCTCTTGGCGAGTCTTTCGCGAATCGGCGCATCGTAGGCGCGACTGTTCTTGATTGCGTTTTCGAAGATCGTCGGGTTCGACGTCAGCCCGGTCACGCACAACTCATCGATGTATCGTTTGAGTGTGCCCGTATCGAGCAAGTCGCGCGTGATATTGTCGAGCCAGAGGCTCTGTCCCAAATTGTGAAGCAATTGTGTGGCTTTCATTGTTTTTCCCAAGTTGTTCTAAGGCACCGGGCATGGTTGTACTTTCCAGATGTCGGCCGCGTATTCGGCG